>CAZDYP010000123.1:0-16624 GCA_964509505.1 uncultured Anaerolineae bacterium
GCGCCGAAAGCCTGCGTGAAATGCTTTGTTGCTTGCCAGCGAAACTGTTAGGGGCTCGGTCTTATATTTTCAAAACACTTTCAGGGGATTGTAGCTTTGTGAAATCTTTGTATCTTTGTGTTGAGAGGTCAACCGTCACTTGCTAACCAATCAATGGAGAGAATCGCATGGCTACCTATCAACCTAACCCCGAACACAAATTTACTTTTGGTCTGTGGACGGTCGGCAACCCCGGCAGAGATCCGTTCGGCGAACCCGTACGCCAGAAAATTCCACCTGTTGACATCGTCCACTTGCTCGCAGAGGTTGGCGCGTATGGCGTGAACTTACACGACAACGACCTCGTGCCGATTGACGCAACGCCTGCCGAGCGCGAGCGCCTCGTCGCCGACTTCAAACAGGCGTTGCGCGAGACGGGCCTCGTCGTGCCGATGGCGACGACCAATTTGTTTAGCGACCCCGCCTTCAAAGACGGCGCCTTCACCGCGAATGACCCCAACGTGCGCGCGTATGCGTTGCACAAGACGCTGCGCGCAATTGATCTCGGCGTCGAGCTTGGCGCAAAGGTCTATGTTTTTTGGGGCGGACGTGAAGGCGCCGAAAGCGACGCCTCGAAGAACCCGCTCGACGCAGGCAAGCGTTTTCGTGACGCGATTAACTTCTTGTGCGAGTATGTCATTGACCAACAGTACGATTTGCAGTTCGCGCTCGAAGCGAAGCCCAACGAACCGCGCGGCGATTTGTATTTGCCGACGACGGGCCACATGCTCGCCTTCATCACGACGTTGGATCATCCTGAGATGGTTGGTGTGAATCCTGAAATGGCGCACGAGCAGATGGCGGGCTTGAACTTCATGCACAGCGTCGCGCAGGCGTGGGAGGCGGGCAAGCTCTTCCACATTGACTTGAACGATCAAAACTTTGCCCGCTACGACCAGGATTTTCGCTTTGGCTCGCACAACCTCAAGCAAAGTTTCTTCCTCGTCAAGTTCTTGGAAGATGTTGGCTATCAAGGCTCACGCCATTTTGATGCTCATGCCTATCGCACCGAAGACATTGATGGCGTGAAGGATTTTGCGCGCGGCTGTATGCGCTCATATCTTATCCTGAAAGAAAAAGCCGCGCAGTTTCGAGCCGACGCAGAGATTCAAGCGTTGCTTGCGGAAATCGGCGCCGACGATTCCGCCATGTCGCCGTTCTTCGGCAAGTATTCACGCGCGAAAGCCGATGCGCTCAAGACGCATCCATTCGACCGTATCGTGTTGGGCAAGCGTGGCATGAAGTACGAGCGACTCGATCAGTTGGTGTTCGACTTGCTGCTAGGCGCACGCTGACAGTGTTCAGTGTTCAGTAAGCGCACCATAGCGACTGAACACGGCATACTGAAAACTGGACCCTGAACACTACTTACCATCATTCAAGGACAATCATTTTCTATGGCTATTCCTCCCCTGCGTTTCTCGGTCATTGGACTGAATCACAATCACATTTACGGTCAGACCAATTTGTTGTTGCGCGCGGGCGCGGAGCTCGTTACATTCTACGCGCCAGAGCCTCAGCTCGTGTCGGAGTTTGCCAAAGCCTTTCCGCAAGCACAGCTGGCGCGCAGCGCGCAAGAAATTTTGGACGACGAGACGATTCAACTCGTCGTCAGCGCGGGCATTCCGTGCGACCGCGCGCCGCTCGGCATCCAAGTGATGCAGCACGGCAAGGATTACATGAGCGACAAACCCGGCTTCACATCGCTAGAGCAACTTGCCGAAGCGCGTCGCGTGCAAGCCGAGACGAAACGCATCTACTCGATTTGCTTCAGCGAGCGCTTCGAGGTCGGCGCGGCGGTGAAAGCGGGCGAGCTCATTCAAGCAGGCGCGATTGGCAAGGTCGTGCAAACCATCGGCTTGGGTCCGCATCGCATTCATCCGCCAGAACGTCCCGCGTGGTTCTATCAGCGCGCGAAGTACGGCGGCATCCTCACCGACATCGCCTCACATCAAATAGATCAATTTTTGTTTTACACCGGCTCAACGCAAGCAGAGGTTGTCGCGTCGCAAGTCGCCAACTACAAACATCCGCAATATCCCGAGCTCGAAGACTTTGGCGACCTGCTGTTGCGCGGCGACGGCGGCACAGGCTACATCCGCGTGGATTGGTACACGCCGCAAGGCTTGGGCGTGTGGGGCGATGGGCGCATGACGATTCTCGGCGCTGAAGGTTACATCGAACTCCGCAAGTACATTGATCTCGCGGGACGCGCGGGCGGCAATCATCTCTTCCTCGTTGATCACAAAGGCATCCACTACATTGATTGCGCGCAGGTCGAGCGTCCTTATGGGCGGCAGCTGGTCGCGGACATTCTCAATCGCACCGAGACGGCGATGACGCAAGCGCATTGCTTCTTGGTGTCCGAGCTTGCGCTCACCGCCGAAGCGCAAGCCAAACGACTGGGACATCTGCAGGCATAAACCCGAAGGCGCGAAGATGCACGAAGGACGCAAAGAGCTCGTTGTGTTCGTTCATGTCAAGAAAAATCGCCTCAGTGAGGTGAGCACGCGGGGGGCGGCGTTAGCGAACGCCGACTCCTTAGCGCGCACGATTTTGAACCTGAGCGCCTTGTGTTCTTCGTGAAATCTTGACGACTTCGGGTTGAAGATTTTCTAACTTATGTCATACCCACGCATCGCCACACTCAAAGCGGCGTACGATTTTCGCCGTTATCTCTCACAGTTGAATATAAATTTGCCTTTTGATGATGAATTACACACAGGCGCTGACGCGCTTTGGGCGCAGCCGTTGAAGGCGCAAGGTCGCACCATCGGCAACCGCTTCGCCATCTTGCCAAAGGAGGGCGGGGACGGCACACCCGATGGACATCCCTCTACGCTGACGATACGCCGTTGGCAACGCTTCGGGCACAGCGGCGCGAAGCTTATCTGGGGCGGCGAAGCCGTCGCCGTGCGCCACGATGGACGCGCGAACCCCAATCAACTCGTCATCAACGAGGACACGCTCGCCGACCTCATCCGCTTGCGTGAGACGTTAGTGAAGGAACATGAAGCGCGCTTTGGGCGCAGCGACGATCTGTTGATTGGCTTGCAGCTCACACACTCAGGGCGCTTCTCGCGTCCGCACGACAAAAAACTTGAGCCCTACATTCTCTATCATCACCCTTGGCTTGATCGCAAATTCAATGTTCCTGCCGCCCATCCTGTGATGAGTGACGACGACATCACGCGCCTCATCGCAGATTTTGGTCGCGCCGCGTCGCTCGCACAACGCGCGGGCTTCGCGTTCGTGGACATCAAACATTGTCATGGTTATCTCGGTCACGAATTTCTCAGCGCGGTTGATCGCCCAGGACGCTACGGCGGTTCGTTTGAAAATCGCACACGCTTTTTGCGCGAGACCGTCGCCGCCGTGCGCGCGTCTGCGTCGCAGCTCGCCATCGGCGTGCGCTTGAGCGCGTTCGATTGGATGCCCTTCAAACCGAACGCGAATGGCGTGGGTGAACCAGAACCACTGCCCGATGGGCGTTATGTGTACGCATTTGGCGGCGACGGCACCGGCACAGGCATTGACTTGCGCGAGCCGTTAGCCTTCTTGGATCAATTGACCGCGCTCGATATTCAGCTCGTGTGCATTACGGCGGGTAGTCCCTACTACAATCCGCACATCCAACGCCCTGCGCTCTTTCCACCGTCGGATGGCTATCAACCCCCCGAAGATCCGCTCGTTGGCGTCGCGCGACAAATCAACACAGTTGCAGCGCTCAAGCGTCAACGTCCACACTTGCTCTTCGTCGGCACGGGCTACTCGTATTTGCAAGAGTGGTTGCCGCACGTCGCGCAGCATGTGCTACGCGCGGGCATGACCGATGTCGTCGGCATTGGGCGCATGGTCTTGACGTATCCTGACCTCATCGCAGACATCGTGGCGGGCAGACCGCTGCAACGCAAACGCTTGTGTCGCACCTTCAGCGATTGTACGACCGCGCCGCGCAATGGGTTGGTGTCGGGTTGCTATCCGTTGGATGAGTTTTATAAGACACATCCGCAACACGCGCAGCTGCAAGCCCTTAAACAAAAATCACCATCCTAACCGTTTCAAACACAAAGCGCACAAAGGTTTCTTTGTGCGCTTCGTGCATTCTTTGTGTCTTCGTGTTAAATTTTCTCGTTCTACGATGAGCTAAGACCTATGTCACACAAGATTCATTTGCCACTCGATGAAGGAACGCTCACGCTCTACACACTTAGCGAACCGCGCGTGTTTCACATTCCCCAACAGCCATTTCGCTCGCGCATCGCCTTCGCCGCCGCGCACGTCGTCGCCGATCCTGGCGCTGACCATCGTGACACGACGAAGCCCGCGCTACTCGACTGGGAGGCGACGCTGGCATATCGGCGTCACTTGTGGTCGTTGGGGTTCGCCGTCGCCGAAGCGATGGACACGGCGCAACGCGGCATGGGACTCGACTGGCAAGCGAGCCAAGAGCTGATACGACGGAGCATTGCCGAAGCGAAGACGTGCGGGGGCGTCGTCGCGTGCGGCGCTGGCGCTGATCAGCTCAAGCCTCATGCCAACTGCACCCTCGCCGACGTGATTGCCGCTTACGAGGAACAATGTGAGTTTGTCGAGAAGTACGGCGGGCGCATCATCTTGATGGCGAGTCGCGCGCTCGCAGCGTGCGCGCACAGTGGCGACGATTACGCGCACGTCTATCGGCGCATACTCTCACAAGTCCAACAGCCCGTCATCATTCATTGGTTGGGCGAGATGTTCGACCCTGCGCTCGCGGGCTATTGGGGTTCGCGCGACGTGATGACGGCGATGGACACCTGCTTGCAAATCGTCCATGACCATGCCCCCCAAATTGATGGCCTCAAAATTTCGTTGCTGGATGCGGAAGCGGAAATCACCATGCGTCGGCGTTTGCCGTCGTCGGTGAAGATGTACACCGGCGACGACTTCAACTATCCGCGTTTGATTCGCGGCGATGAACAAGGCTACAGTCACGCCTTGCTTGGCATCTTCGATGCGATTGCGCCCGCCGCCGCCGCCGCGTTCCATGCGCTGGATGCGGGCGACCTGGAAACTTACGATGCTATCCTCGCACCAACGGTCGCACTCTCACGACACATTTTCCAAACGCCGACCTATCACTACAAAACAGGCATCGTCTTTCTCGCCTATCTCAACGGACATCAACCACACTTTCGTATGGTGGGCGCGCAAGAAACAGCGCGCTCGCGCGCACACCTTGCGCAACTGTTTGTATTAGCCGATCAAGCGGGCTTGCTGCGTGACCCCGCGCTGGCGGTAGCACGAATGCGAGCGTGTTTGGGATGAGAGCGACATTCATTGGCTTCCTTCTCTGGCTCGCCCTCCTTCCCATCCCACTCTCTCCCATCGCCGAGCTCGATGCTGCTGCGCGCCTTGTGTTGTTCGCCATCCTCGTCGTCGTGTCACTCGCGTTACCTTTCATCGCGCCACATACGCTTGGCTTTCAACCCCTCGTCTATCGCGTCATACGCCTAACTTATCCCTTCGCTGCTGCACTCGCTCTTTCCTCTGTCTTTTTTCCTATCGGCATCATCGCCGCTATGCTCGCCGCCGGTTGGTGGTTGTTCACATTGCTCGTCGCATGGTGGGGACTCTTGCGTTTTCTCGCGCATCGTTTCGCGCGCGCCGATTTGGTGTGCCTGGCAGCGGGCATGGCGTATCTGCCCATTGGGGGGGGGTGGCTCGTGCTCTCACGTCTTGGCGTAAATCCACTTGGCTTTGGCGATGTGATTGTGTTGTTGACCGTCACGCATTTTCACTACGCGGGTTTCGCCATGCTCATCATCGCAGGTATGACGGGACGACAGCTCATCACTCATGCGCCCCCTCAGCGCTTCGTGTTTCGCGTCGTCGCCACTGGGCTTATCGCGGGTATGACGCTCGTCGCCGCAGGCATCACGTTCACTGCATTGACAGGTTCACTTATACCCGAAGTTGTCGCCGTCATCATTTTTGTAGCGAGTGTGTTAGGCTTATCCTATCTCATGCTCTTTCACGTCGCGCCGACCGTCACACCTTCCTTGGCGCGCGTGTTGTGGCGCATCGCAGGGTTGTCGCCAGTGTTGACGATGTTCCTCGCCGTCGCGTATGCCATTGGCAGAATCACGGGCGGGTGGAACATGAGCGTCGCGCAGATGATGGTGTGGCATGGATGGGTGAATGCCATTGGCTTTGTGGGGTGTGGCTTGCTGGCGTGGCGTATGCGTGCTGAAGAATAACTAACGCATAAGTCCTATCGAATCCACACTGGCTCATAATCTTGAGCATTGCTATTGCTCAGATTGCGTAGGTTGGTGCCGTCGGCGTTCATGATCCAAATTTGCCGCCGCCCCGTCACGCGATTGCTCATCCACACGATTTGTTTGCCGTCAGGCGACCACGAGGGCGACTTATTCCATTCCCAATCGGAGGTTGTCAGCTGCAAAAATTCGTTGCTGTTACGATTGATGCGATACAACTCTTCGTGGCCACTGAATGTTGAGACGAAGACGATGTTGAGATTGTCCGGCGCAAAAGAGGGGTCGTAGTTGATGCCGTCTTTGTCAACGAGCATCTTCACCAATACATTGCCAGGACCGTACAACGCAATGCGCGTCCGCACCAGCTGATTCCCTTCAACCGCTAATTGTAACGCGCCATCGCTCGTAAATAACTGTCGGCGGCGCGCTGTATCGTATGCCCACCGATTCGAGAGTCTGCCAATCACCGTGCCATCCGGATTCATGACGTATAAATTTTCGCTGCCGCCCCGATCCGAGCTGAATACAATCTTGCCGCGTAGTTCGGGCGGAATTTCCGCAGGCGTCGCCGTTGGCGTTGGCGTCGCTTGTGGCGTGCCGCTAGACAACACGATGACAGGCGTGGGTGGGATCGGCGTTGCCGTCCAGACGAAACAGGGCAAAGGCGTGGGTGTGCCTGTTGTCGCAGCTTGTGCGGTTGCCAATACGGAAACAAAGGTTGCCGTCGCTTGGTTCGCTGCTGTGGGCGTCGGTGTGACAATGAACGGCGTAACCCAATTGGGTGGTATGGGGGTCGCGGTGCCCGTCGTCGTCGCCTGCAGCGTCGCGCGCGCTGCTGTCGTCGCCGCTGCGAAAATTGTTTCGGCGGTGGGTGTTGCTGTGACTAATACGGGCGTCGCATAATGCGGCGGATAAGGGGTGGGCGTGCCAAACACCGTCGCTTCAAAGGTTGCCGTGGCGGCCAACGCTTGTCGCGCGCGTGGGTCGCTGGGTGTTGGCACACAGGGGACGACGACCATTTCGGCAGGCGTAGGGGTTGGCAAGGCGGCGGTGCCTACATACAGCGTAGGTTTGTATCCCCCTGTCTGGGGGTCTTTGCCGCCATCCCACACGAACAAGTTGTCGCTGGACTCGGTGGGACCTTCCAAGCGGAACGTTACCTTACCTTGCCCAAAGTGTTTTTCCAGCGCCGACAAGGCTGGGCCCGTGATTTCGATAAGATTGATTTGCCCGCGCCCCAGCGCCTCGCGCGGTAAATTGCCGACGATGTAGTCCCATGTCAATGCTTGCACGTCGGCAAACGTCAAGGTTGCCCAAGCTTGATGCGCGGGCAAATTGACGAGCTTGATTTGCCAAGCGCCTGCATTGCCCAAGCGCTCGTCACGCGCGCCGACCAATGCGAGTCTGGCATAGATGACCTTAGTGCCTGCGGGAATGTCGCTGAGATCGAATTGCGCCAAGCCATAGTAGGTCGTTTTGTCGGCCGTGCCGACAAATAGCAACGGGTCATTGACGTGATTGCCCGTGCGCTCATTGCTGGCAAACCAACCCACGGCGTTGAGTGATGGATTAAGACTAAACAGTTGTCCGCCTTCCGGCGGCGCTGGAGTCGCTTGATTCAGGCGCGTGGGCGTGGGCGGCACAGTTGGCCGTGGCGTGTTAGTTGGTGTGGGCGGTAAGGTTGGTGTGGGCGTGCGGGTTGGCAAAGCCGTTGGCGGCGGCGCGCTGGGGATGAAGGTAGGCGCAAGCAGGGGCCAGCCGAAGTATGCGATGACGAAGAGCAACACTAACGATACAATCACGGCTCGCGCAGTTTTAAGGGGGTCACGCGGCGGATGAATAGGCGCTGACTCGAAGCGGTCATCTTCACTATCACGGAACACCGCGGGGGCATTAGGCAGCAGCGGCGGTAAGATGACGGGTTGCGGTTTGGGGGGGCGCACTTGCGCGCGCAAGAAGAGCGGACATTGTGGGTGTTGTGCTGTCAAGCAAAAACGATCTTGGTCAACAATGGCGACGGACGCGGGTTCACCGCTGGCATAACAGCAATGATCTTCTGACGCCGAGGAGAGAACGCTCTGTGGGTCGTTAGGCAACCCAAGAAAGGGGCAAGTGGGCATGAGTTATTGGTAATTAACGTGAATTCGGGATAAGGTGGCGGGCGATTGACAATCGCGCCTACTCACTGCGAAACCCGCCGGCGCGGGTTCAGTTCCAGCCGACGGCGGTCGGCTGGGCGCGGCGTTGCGCGCGCATTGCCTTCGCGGTGGCTTATCCCGCATTCACGTTAATTAGATCAAATTCCTATTGAGTGGAGGGCTAGGCTTCGCGGGGTGCCGCGTTGCGTAGTGTGCCTGCGCGGCCTGACCTTGCGCCTCCCATCGAAAACTGAGTTATTTCGCCTCCACGCGGCGGAGTTCATCCTTGCTGGAGGTGGGCGCTAAGGATGGGGCTGAGACGACTTTGCGCCGCTTCTGGGGAGCGCGTTGCCACCAATGGCGCGGCGCTTCTTGGCCGGCTGTGTAATCGTAGTAATAGTAGTACGAGGAGGCGACGGCTTTCTCGCTTAATTTGTTCAACACAACGCCCACCACTTTTGCGCCGACGCGCTGTAAGGTTTCTACCTCACGGCGCAACATATCGCTGCGCGTGCGCCCCGTATCCACGACCACGAGCGTGTGCATTAACTTCCCTGCCAGAATCACGGCATCCGTCACCGCGAACACGGGCGGGCTATCGAAAAGCACCAAGTCGGCCTCGGCGCGCAGCTTCTCGATAATGTGCGTGACCTCAGTCGAATTTAATACATCAGCAGGGTTGGGCGGCAAGGGGCCCGTCGTCAGCACGCGCAAGTTGCTGAGGTTCGTCCATTGTAGCGCTGCGTCGAGCGGTAGAGTTTCGTCAAGCAATAGAGAGGTGAGCCCCACGCGGTTCGAGAGTCCAAAGATGCGATGAATGCTGGGGCGATGTAAGTCTGCATCTACCAACACCACGCGCTTTTGTCCTTGCGCCATGATGACGGCCAGATTTGCCGCCGTCGTGCTTTTGCCTTCGCCTGGGCTCGCGCTCGTCACCAGCAGGGTGCTCGCAGGATTTTTCAAGCCAGAGAATTGCAAGTTCGTCCGCAAGACGCGATAGGCTTCGGCAATGGGCGACTTCGGCTGCGTGGCGGCGATGAGCCGGTCGGCAGGCAGCTTGGGCTGCGGCATGCGCGTCACCAAGCCCAGTGTGGATACGCCACTGATTCGCTGCACATCGTCGCTATTTTTAACCGTATCGTCCAAATACTCCAATACGAATGCGGCGACGATGGCTAAAGCGAAACCAATCGCTGCGCCCAGCAAGATATTCTGCGTGCGTTGGGGACCGATTTGTACGGCATCCGACGCAGGCTCAAGCACGCTAAGGGTGTTCACGCCGCCTTTGATAAAGTCAAGGTACGAAGCCAAAGTGGCGTTGGCGGCGCTCAACTGCGTTTGCTTGGCGTTGAGCTTGGCGTCAATGTCCTGAATCGTGCGGGCGGAGGTGGCGACCAAGCGCTCGCGCCGCAATTTTTCGATGTCGGCTTTGAACAAGCCGATTTCTTCTTGCAAATCCTTGATTTGCGTGCGGATGAACTGGCGCGTTTCTTCTTGCTGCTGTTCGGTGGGCGTTGGGCTCTGCGCGATGAGCTGGCGCGCAATGGCATCGGCAAGCACTTTGGCGCGCACTGGGTGAGTGTCTATCACGTTGACGTTAAACAATTGCGTGCCGCCAATCATGCTCGCGCTGACCTGTTGCGCCAGTCTGTTCCAAGGAACGGGTGGATTGACCGCTTTGCCTGCAGGTTCCAAGACGGTTTGCAGCTTCAACATTTGCAAATACGTCTGCGCCAAGCGCGTCGTCAGATCAATTTGATTGGGATCAGGGTTCTGCTCGCGAATCGCTTGACCGACCATCAAGATCGTGCGTGACAAATAGGTCGCCTCAAGGCGCGATGAGGCGATGTAACTGAACCCGCCGGCTAAGGCGGTGGACACCACAAGCAGCCACGCCCATTTCCAAAGCGTCCAGAGGTATTGGGTAAGGTTCATAGGTTAATACGCCCCTTTGCGTTTCAAGACGACCCACACGGTTTGCCATAGAATCTCAACATCTTTCCACACCGTGTAATTGCGAATGTAGTTCATGCTCAACTGCACACGCTCTTTGTAGGGCAGTTCGCTGCGCCCCTGCACTTGCCAGGGCCCCGTGATGCCGGGCTTCACCGTCAATAGATTCAAGTCCCATTTGCCATAGCGTGGCAGCTCGTCTTTGGCGATCATGCGCGGGCCCACCAAACTCATCTGCCCTTTCAGCACGTTGAAAATTTGCGGCAACTCGTCGAGCGACGAGCGTCGCAAGAAATCGCCGATGGATGTGACGCGCGGATCGTGCTTGAGTTTTTGATGGTGTTCCCATTCCTCGCGCAACTTGGGATCGGCAGCGAGCGCCTGCTTCAAGACCTCGTCGCCGTTGACGACCATCGTGCGGAATTTATAGGCGTGGAACATGCGCCCGTCTTGTCCCACCACTAACCGCTTGTGAATGATGGGCCCGTCCGATTCGCGTTTCATGCGAATGGCGATGACAAGCATGACCAAGAGCCAGACAGGCGCTGAGAGAATAATCAGCGAATAATCCATCAGTGTTTTCAACAGCAGGTCGAAGCCCGTGATACGCAGGCGATTCAAGCTAATCAACGGCACAAAACCCGCTTCTTTGACGCTCGCGCCTGTCGTCAAAATATCGTACATGCCTGGCGAGAGCCACATCGGCACGCCGCCCAAATCGCCAAAGGCTTTGTAGGTGGTCAGCAATTGATTGCGTGTGATGGCTGTTTGCGCGATGATCACTTCGTCAATGTTGTAGAGCGAGACCAGGTCGGGCAAATCTTCGACGAAGCCGAGCACGGGAAAATCAAGCGGCGACGGTTCTTGGATCGCCCCTTCTTGGCGACGCTCGACCAGTTCGCCATTGGTCAAACCGTCAGGAGGCACCGCGAGCGGCATAGTCAGTGTGGGCTGCGCTGCTGGACTCAACGCAGCGTGAGGCAGTGCGGTGTGACGCCGGGTTTTCTGGGCGCGCCGTCGGTCCGAGAGGCGGCGTCCGACGAAGCCGATGATCTTCAAACCTGTCGAAGGCAAATCCTTGATTTGCCGCGCGACCGCTTGCCCTTCTTCATTCGCGCCAACGATGACGACCCGCCGTTGCAAATGGTTTTGCCGCCGTAACGCATAGACGATGCGCCGCATGACGAACCGCTCGCCAGTGATTAACAACAGCGACAGCAAAAACACGAAGATTAGCCAACCGCGCGAAATCTCCAAGTCGCGGTTGCTGCGGTCAAAAGCGCTATAAAATACGAGTAGCACGATGCCGATTGCATTGGCGTTGAAGATGCGCGCGTATTCGAGTGTGCCGCCGAACAGCAAATCCGAATTATACAAACCATGCACTCCGAAAATGGCTAACCAAAATGGCACGAACAAATAGACGAATGCAGCGTAGAAGCTGGTGAGCACTTCACGCTCGTAGGGCAGCCACGGATTGGCGAAACGCAGGTTATACGATAGCCCAAAAACCAAACACAGCGTCGCCGCGTCGGCAACGATCAAGGTAATCAGCAACGCGCGATGCCATTTGGGACGCGTGCCTAACCTCATCGGCACTGGCGGCGCAGTGCGAATTTTAGTGGGTTGTTTGAAACTCATTTTGGGGAACGAGATTGCCATGACTCCATCGCCTCTTGATAGACGCACGTCAGCTGCGTGACCAACGCCGACCAAGAGTGATGGTGTGTCACAAATTGTCGGCCCGCCGCGCCGATGCGTCGCGCCAAATCAGGATCAGCTAACAAACGCAGCACATGCTGCGCAAAGGTTTCGGGGGTTTCACTGACTAACACATGCTCACCGTCTTGCGCGCGCAGCGCCCCCAAGCCACGCGCGCCGCTCACGACGGGCGTCGCGCAAGCCATCGCCTCTAACACTTTGTTTTGAATGCCCGCGCCGTAGACAAGTGGACAAACTGCTACCGTTGCCTCGGTGAGATAAGGACGAATGTCAGGCACGTAGCCTGTGACCTGGATGCGCGCATCTGCCGCCAATGCTTGTACCTCGGGCGGCGGCGCTTGTCCCACAATCCACAGGCGCGTTTGTGGGCGTTGGTGCCAAATGAGCGGCAGGATGTTTTTGACGAAGTGTAATACCGCCGTGACATTAGCATGATAACTCATCTTGCCTGAGATGACCAACGTCTCTGGTTGGCGTGGTTGGTTGGTTGATTGAAAATAATCAAGGTCAACGCCATTTGCCAAGACCGTCATCGGCGCAGGTGTGGCGGTAGCCAAGGTTTGGCGATAATGCGCGCCGAGTCGTTCCAGCGCGGTTTTGTCTATGGGCGATGTCACTAAGACATGCGCGAACTCATGAATGAGACGCCCTTCGTAATGGCGCGTGCGCGCCAAATCTACCCACGTGCGCAGGCGCGATAACCAACTACGACTGTGTTGGCTGGCTTGCTCAAATAAATATGAGATGCAATCTACACTGTCCCAGACGGTGGGGAGCAGCGTCTTTAGCCGCAACGCATAGGCCGAACCGCGCAAGTGCTCGACGTGACATACGTCAAAAGCGTTCGCGCGCGCCAAGCGCTCGCGGATTTTTTGCATCAGTGCGGGTTGCCAACAAATCGTCGCTTGCAGCGGTATAGGTGTTGGCAGGGTTCGTGAGATATTCAACCCCATGCGCGCTTTACTGAGTGGCGCGGCGATGACTTCGATGCCGTCGCGTTCAAACGCGCGCAAGGCGTCTCGTTCCGTTTCGTTTTCCCAGACGGTAGCCAACGTCACGTGTTGTTGTTTGGCTAGTTCGCGCACGAAATTGTAAGGGCGGGTGCGAATGAGCGTGGGGGTGTAGGGTATAAGCGCAAGTATGTTCATCGGGTCCTGCGGCGCTGTTGTATCCACACAGCTAGCATCACCACAGCAATCAAGATGAGCGAAGGGACAGAGTTTTGCGCTAACAAGAGCAGTCGTTCTGTTTCGCTAGTCACCGAGCTGAAGGTCACTGTGGAGTAAGGCGTGTTGAATGTTGGCGCAGCGAGTGGTGTTGGGCGAGCTGTGGCAACGACCACCGGCGCTGCGGTGGTCGGGGTAGCCGTGGGCCAAACTACGGCGGGCAGTGCGGGCGCAGACGATTCGCCGCGCGCATACCAGATTTCGTATTGCCCTTTATCGGATTCAAAAATATGGGCGGCGTCTCGCACGAACCAAACGGCGTGCAATTGATTGCCTCTGCCGATTGCGATGCGCGGCCATTCGGGCGCATCGCCGCGTAAAGTCGTAAGCGTCGTGGGCCCTAACCAGCGTGAACCGTTCCACAGCATGTGCAGAACGCTCAGGCTGGTTTGGTTTTTCGCGGTGCGCCCCACCATGATCAGATGCGTTTGGCCGGCGCTATCCGTTGCCATGGCGTAAGCGTCGAGCCGAGATTGATACACCGACCAAATGCCCCACACGCCGGGCAAGGTTTGGGGCGCTGACCACGTGCGTCCGCGGTCGCGCGACAGTTGATAAGATAGAGTGTCGTCGGGTATGTTCCACCAGACGACTACCAGCTTATCTTCCCCATCTAATCCGAGCGTGACGTTTCTCGCACTCGCGCCCACTGACGGGAATTTCAGCGGCGCTGACCAAGTCTTGCCTTGATCGTATGATACAGCATATCTAACGGTTGTGGGGTCAGCGAGTTGACCATAGGCGCCGCCTTTGCCCTCTTCCCAAACGACGTGCAAGTTGTTTTGCTTGTCTGCGACGAGCTGAGGTTTCGCGGCGCCTGTAATCGTGTCAGCCGTGATGTCAACGGGTTCTGACCAACTGAACCCTTCGTCGTTGGATGAGCGATGGTAAAGGTGATAACAAATGGGACAATCGGGGCTATAGACATTCTCGGTATAAACGAGATGCAAAATGCCTTCTCCATCTATGAGGAGGCGCGAGAAGTAGGCGACTTGGTCAGCGCTCATGATTTCGGGCGCTTGCCAAGCTACAGCCGTTAGCGCCGTGTCCGCGAAGGCTTGCGAATAATAGATGCTGGTGTAGCGACATGTCAGATGGAGGATACCGCGCTCATCCGCAAAAAGTGTTGGGCGTGTCGCTTCACTGCCGCTGGTTTGACGAAACGCCACAATGTCGTTGATTGCGCTCCAGACTTGTCCATCTAAACTGGTGACGTAGTTCACGGTGTCGTAACCAGAGACGCCCGAACTCCAGACTACGTGCGCTCGGCCACTCGCGTCAGCGGCAACGTCGGGAAACCACGAACTTGAATCCTGTGATGACAAACGTATGGGGCGTGACCAAGTTGGAGCTTGCCCGTGAGTGGTGGATTGTGCGCTTAGCCATCCCAACCCCGTTACACATAAGACGATGAGGGTGCGCCAAGCATGAGAACGAAAGAAGCTCATACGAGATTATATCGTGATTCAAACTAA
This sequence comes from uncultured Anaerolineae bacterium, assembly GCA_964509505.1. Taxonomy (GTDB): domain Bacteria; phylum Chloroflexota; class Anaerolineae; order JACRMK01; family JACRMK01; genus CAZDYP01. Next base: position 14,814 of record CAZDYP010000123.1, read on the forward strand.
TGCTCTGATAAAACTATGGCGAGCGGACGGATCGCATATATCTTTACGTGGGGAGTGGCAAACACTTCCCTTGCCCAGCGCGCGTCGGTGGGTACGTAGCTGCCCAGCGCTTGCTCGGCAGAGCCAATGAAGACGTAATCCACACTGTATTGACGCAAGAGTTGTAGTCGTTGCGCGTCTGAGGCATTGGGATTGAAGAACAGTTTCACCAATTCTTCTTTGCCATAAAAATCGAGTGTCTGCGCCCAATGCGCCAGAAACGCGTGCGCCCCCGTGTGTGCAGGAATGTACTGTCCAATGGTCAACGAGCTCAATATGACGTCATCGCCGTTGGCGTTGGCTTCCAGCCAGTGCAGCGCCGCCACTTCGTCTTTATGCAAGTAATAGGGATAATCGTGACGCGCCAAGTCCACGAAGCGCCATGCCCATAGATAGACATTGGTCGGTAAGATGAGCAGCACCATGCCAATCACGACGAGACGTTGCAACGTGTGCGGCGCCAGGGTGCGCGCTTGCAGGCGTTGCGCCAACCACGGTTGCACGTGACGGAAGAGGCTCTGGGTGGCGAGCAACGCAATCGGCACCTGCCAACCGTTCAGCATGTGAATCTGAAAATCCGTAGGCAAATAGGCGAGCAGGAATGACATCCAAAACCAACTCCACACGAACAGGTCGTTATCGCTGACGCCTTGCAAGCGAAACGCGGCGCGGGAGCGCAGGTTGCGTAGCCAGGTGTTGAACGCTGTCACCACCACCAAAATAAAAGCGGGGCCCAACAAAATGGGCAATTGCCATGGCTTGGGCGTATAGACATCGGCGTTTGCAAACTGTTTCAAAACTTCTTTCCACAAGGGATCCAACGATGTGAGCAGCACGGCATAGAGCGCGGGCCAGCATGAGATGAGAGCGATGATAATGCCACTATGAATCAAATACCATGGCAGCCGACGATCACGCCACAACGACAACGCCGCATACGCAAACACAATCCCATACACTAAGACCAAATCGTAAGCGTGTTGCCAGCCAAAGAATTGCGCGACCAAGCCTGCGACTACTGCATAGCGCAGTTGTCCTTTGCTCTGACCGCGCAACACCAGATCGAAGACTAAAATGTATAAGGCAGCGCTGATAAAATGCGGATAGCCGAGAATACCCAGAAAGGTATTGCCTTCGGCGATAAAGACCGTCAAGGGCCAAAGCAGTTCGCCTTGCGTAACGGTATATTTCAAGACGATGAGTATCCAACCGAGCCCCGAGGTAAAGGTCGCAATCAAGAATGCTGTGCGACGCAGTAGCGCGTCCTCAAAGTGCCACGCGCAGATGCGATAGACGAGCAATAAGAACAACAGCGCCGAACCGAAGCGCAAGATTTGGAACACACCCACATAGCCCCAGCCCAATATTTGTCCCAAACGCCCCAAGCCCCACCACAACAAGTTGAAGAAGATGGCTTTGTTCGGTTCGGGCGTGAGCTTGTTCGCGGATAGATTCGCATAGGTCAGCTCACGCATCCATGAGAAGTATTGACCGTGATCGGGCACGTCTAGCATGATACCCATGAACTGTTTGTCGGGTGGCGTGCTTACATAACCGTAAACGTAGGGCAGCGTGGTCACTACCCATACAATGGCGATGATGCTCCAGACAAAACGCCATTCGGCAGCAGTGATGTTAGATGAACGAGAGGATGGCATAAGTTAGTAATTGGTAATTGGTGATGGGGTAGCACAGCAATTACGAATGACTATTGACTTTTGACAAATTGATGTCACGGTAAAAATGCTGATTTTGCGAGTAAATTCAAGCAA
>CAZDYP010000124.1:0-6745 GCA_964509505.1 uncultured Anaerolineae bacterium
GCGCTTGGCTCTAACTTGCGCGAGAGCCAACAACTCGCGGGCATCTTCTCGTTTGCCGCCTTCGTGCCATACATGCTCGCAGGTTTGCTCTTCGCCAATCCCAATCAACTGCTGGCGCGTGTGCTGAGCTTCTTCCCGTTGACCGCGCCGACGATGATGATGTTGCGCCTGCCGCTTGGCGAGATTCCGCTGTTCGACATCATCCTCAGCATCGTCATCCTCATCGTCTCGATTCCGTTTGCATGGTGGGCAGGCGCAAAGCTGTTCCGTATGGGCTTATTGATGTATGGCAAGCGGCCGTCGTTGCGGGAATTGGCGCGAGCGTTACGAGGGGCATAAGATGAATTTGTTTATTCGCATCGAACTTGCGCCCACCGCGCAGACCATCGCTTCGCTCGTCGCGCTCTGTCCAGTCAATATCTTCGCATTATGTGATGGACTGGTGACCGTGCAAGACGAGCGGCAAGACGAATGCACACTCTGCGAACTGTGCCTCACAGCCGCGCCTGTGGGGACGATTCGCATTCACAAGCTGTATGAAGGGGAATCACAAGGAACTTAGGGAAAATCAGCCTGCCGCTATTTCCCCCTAAGAGAGTGTTTTGAAATTCAGACCCTAAAGGTTTTTCTGGCGCAGCGGGTTCACACGTGGCGCAGACAGCCTGCCTGCAATGCTTTGGTGCCTGCCAGCGAAACCGTTAGGGGCTCGGTCTGATATTTTCAAAACACTTTCTAAGCCCCTTATGCTATAATACCGCCCACAGTCACCCATGTATCTCACACTCAATCACATCACCAAACAATTTCCGTCGCGCGATAAAGCGGGCATCGTCACTGCGGTGAACGATGTTTCGTTGGACATCGCCAAAGGCGAGTTCATCACGTTGCTCGGTCCATCCGGTTGCGGCAAGACGACGACGCTGCGCCTCATCGCGGGCTTCGAGTTCCCGACGAGTGGCCAGCTCGTGTTGGATGGGCAACGCATCAACGATTTGCCGCCCAACAAGCGCGACATGGCGATGGTCTTTCAATCGTACGCCATCTTCCCACACCTGAACGTCTATGAAAACATCGCGTATGGGCTGCAAGTCAAGCGATTGACCAAGAACGCGATTGATTACAAAGTCGCGCAAGTACTCGAACTGACCGAGCTCACAGGCTTGGAGAAACGCGCGCCCAATCAGCTCTCAGGCGGACAACAACAGCGTGTGGCGTTGGCGCGCGCGCTCGTCATGGAGCCCAAAGTGCTGTTGTTTGATGAGCCACTGTCCAACCTCGATGCGAAGTTGCGCGAGCAGATGCGCGTCGAGATTCGCCGCATCCAGCAACGACTCGGCATCACGTCAGTCTATGTCACGCACGACCAAGCCGAAGCAATGACCCTCTCGGATCGCATCGTGGTGATGAATCAAGGGCGCATCGAGCAAGTGGGGCCCGCACCCGAAATTTACAAACGTCCCACCACGCAATTTGTCGCCGACTTCATCGGCAAAGCCAACTTCTTGCCTGCGCGCGTCGTCGGTGTGAACGCAGGGCATTTGCAAATCGAAACCATCGGCAAACAATACCTCAATGTGCCGCGCCCCGAACCATCACCCAAACTCGGCGACCAAGCCACGCTCGTCGTGCGTCCCGAAGCGCTCACGCTCAATCGCGGCGGCTCGTTGCAGGGTCTCATCAAGCACGCCGCTTATCTTGGCTCACTCATCGAATACGAAGTCGCCATCGACACACACAAGCTCAGCGTCACGGAGCAAGACCCATTGCGCCTTACATTGCATCCCGTAGATAGCGCTGTGTCGGTGGGTTTGATTGCAGACTTGCTGTATGTGTTGCCAAAGGCATGAAGCAGATCATCATTATCCCTGCCTACAATGAAGCGGCGGTCATCGCGTCGGTCTTACAGGCTGTGCGCGAGGCCGCGCCCGATTTCGATGTCGTCGTCGTCAACGACGGTTCGACCGATGAGACGGCGCGTATCGTGCGCGCGCTGCGCGTGCCGCTGTTGTCATTGCCTTGCAATCTCGGTTATGCGCGCGCGCTGCAAACAGGGCTGCGCTATGCCGCGCAAAAAGATTACGAGACCATTGTGTGTATGGATGCCGATGGACAACACGATGCGCAGGCTGTGCAAATCCTCGTCGCTGCGCTGCGCCAAAGCGACGCCGACCTCGTCCTCGGCTCACGCTTCATCGCATCGAAGACACGCGCGCTGAGCCGCATTCCGTTGGGGCGGCGGATCGGCATGTTGTTCTTCTCACTCGCCACGCAGCTGTTAAGTCATCAACGCATCTACGATACCACCTCTGGGTTCAAAGTCATGCGCGCCTCCACCGCTCGCGCCCTCTTGCAAGCGCGCTTTGTAGATTTCCATGCAGAGGTGCTGGTTTATCTGTCGTTGCTAGGCTATCGCATTCGTGAAGTGCCTATCCCTGTGCGCGCACGCATCACGGGCGTCTCGATGCACTCGTGGCTCAGCGCATTCACATATCCCTTGCAGACGTTGCTCATCTTGCTGCTCGCCGTCACGCAAGCGCGTTTCAACCCTCCCCCTCCACCAAAAGAATCCGTATGAATGTGCAAGCTGTGATCGCCGCAGACCTCATCATTGCGGCGCTTAGTTTGTTTGTCATCATCTTGTTATCGCGCGGCAAACTCTATGTAGGCTACGCGGTCATTTGGCTCATGGGTTTGTTGGGCGCGGCCGTGCTCGCCACTGTCGAGCCCTTGCGTCTGTTGTTTACGACACTCGTCGGCGCGTTGTTTCCTGTTTCCGCCTTGACCATGCTCGCCTTTGGGTTTGTCTTTCTGCTCTTGATTTACTTCTCCGTGCAAGTGACTTTGCTCGGCGACCGCGTCACGCAGCTCGCGCAGCACATTGCCATCTTGGAATTGGAACGCGAAGAAACCGCGCGCCGCGCCACACCGCAGAGCGAAACTCCTCAAGCAGGCTGAAGCGCATCTCCAATGTCATGGCTCCGTAACGAATTTACTCACCAGCGCTGGTTAGGTGTCGTCTGGCTCATCTGGTTCAGCGCATTCGTGTTGTTGGCGCGCGCCACGCTCGGTGGGCCCGATGGGGTGCGCTACATGGCGTATCTGCGCTCGCTCGTCTTCGATCACGATTTGCTGCTGTTCAACGAACTAATGCACTTCGGTCAACGCCTCATCATCACCGATACGGGTTACAGCGCGCAAATCGCCAATGTCGGCGTGCTGCCCTTCTGGCTGCCCTTCTACTTGTTTGGCGTCGCGTCGGCTGGGTTGAGCGGCGACGTGGGCAACGGTCTGACCGCTGACTATCAACTGTGGCTGGACTTCGGCGATTGGGTGTATGGCTTATTGGCAATGGGCGTGATGTATCGGTGGACGCGCCGTCACTTCAGCGCGCGCACAGCGCTCACCGCAACCTTGCTCATCGGACTCGGCACGCCCTTCATCTATTACATGACAGCGCTCGCGCCCAGCTATCACACCATCTCGACCTTGCTCGCCGCGCTCTACCTCTACCTTTGGGACACGACCCGTGCGCAACGCACGCGCTGGCACTGGCTTGGGCTTGGCTTGCTCCTCGGCTTCTTAGTGAGCATGGGACAGTATCACACGCTCTTTAGTGTATTCTTGATGTTCGATTTGCGCTTGTTGCTTGCGGATAGCTTAACCTGGCTGCGCGACCATCAACCATCAACCATCAACCATCAACCATGGCTGACCACCTTAGCCGTATTATCAACAGGCCTCCTCCTCCCCCTCATGCCCCAATTCATCACTTGGAGCATCATCTTCGGCAATCCCTTCGCCAATCCCTACACGCTCGAAGCGGATTGGAGCGGCACGCATATTTTTGATGTCTGGTTCTCGTCGTATCACGGCCTCTACTTCACCGCGCCGATTTTGTTGCTGGCAACTTTAGGATGGTTATTAGCCATTGGTCATGGGTTATTCGTAACGAATAACCCATTACCAATGACTAATAACCAATTCCCCCTCAGCCTCGGCGCATTCGCCATCCTGTTTGGCATCGCCTACAGCAGCGCCACACGCATCGGTTGGTGGGGCGGCGTCTCCTTCGGCGCGCGTTACTTCATCAGCTTCACCCCCTTGTTCGTCATGGGCTTCGCGCAGTTATTGGATATTGGAGATTGGCTATTGAATTTCAAACGTCCAACAGCCAACCACCCACCTCCCATCTCCAACCTCCCATCTCCAACCTCCCATCTCCAATTACTAATTACTAATTACCAATTACTAATCACCACCCTCGCCGCCGCCTGCGTCCTCTGGACGTATGGTTACTACTTGCAAGCCGCCACAGGACTGGCATCATTCTCGGAATATCATCCCGCGTCGCAATGGTTTTACAATCAGTGGCTGGTGCTACAAAACTTGGGTGAGCTGGTCGCGCAACACTGGCTCGCGCCACGCTCGCCCGCGCTCATAAGCAATCTCTTCGGATTCGCGGTGATTTCATTGCTTATCGCGCGACTCGCAGCGCAACTCAAGCCAGCCGCGCTTAACCTGTCCATCGTTAGCCTGTTGCTCATTCCCGTCGGCTTCAGTTTGCTCTTGCTCAACACCGGCCCCACCAACGAGGCGCAGCGGCAAGCCCTCAGCGCGCAAGGCTTCTACGATAACCATCGCGCGCGCAGCCAACTCGACTTCGAAAGCTTCAGCAGCGAATACGTCGAGCGCGCGCGCTATCATCAACTCGTTGGCCAACCTGACCGCGCACGCGCCATGTTCGAGCGCGCGTTGGCATTGTGGCTCGTGCCGTCACGCCAACTCGTCAGTGAAGCAGAGCGCGCTGACTACCGTCCGCTGGAGCTCCGCTTTGGCGACGACATTCAGCTCGTTGGCTTGAACGTCAACGAGCAGCCAGCCAATGGCATCCCAGCCATCACCTGCCCATCCCCGCACGCGCCTTGCCCTTTGCGTCTGCGGTTGCTCTGGCAAGTCACCACACGCCCCGCCTACGATTACGACGTGGGCGTGCTTCTGCTCAACTCACGCGGACAGATTTTGACGCGCACCCCGCCGACGCAAGGGCTCGATCCCTTCCCTGCGCATTGGTGGTTGCCCAACATGCACATTGGCGACACACACACCTTCGACCTCAGCACACTCAACCTGCCAGCGCCCAATCTCATCAAAATCAAAATTGAGCTGTTCGACGCGCGCGCCAATAAACGTCTGCCCATCACCGATAGCACAGGCAAACGCCATGATGGCATCATCGGTGAAGTGCGACAACCAGCGCGCGTGACCACCGCTGCGCCCCCTCCGGTGGCGACGTTTGGACATCCCCCACAAATTTCGCTCCTGCACTATCGTCTCACCGCCAATGAGTTAACCTTAATGTGGCGTGCCGAAACCACGCCCACCAAAGATTACACGGTGTTTGTGCATTGGCTCGACGCCCATAATCGCATCCTCGCGCAAAGCGACACGCAACCACGCGGCGGCGCATACCCAACGCACGCGTGGGACATCGGCGAAATCGTGACCGACACTTACCCCATCACCCTTGCGCCCAATGTCCGCGCGCAAGTCACACAGATTGCCGTCGGTCTCTACACGGTTGCGGATGGCGCGCGGTTGCCTAATCGCGCAGGCGGCGACGCCATCATCTTGCGGGACGTGAAGCCATGAGCTCCTCCCCACGTTTCACGCATCACGTTCCACTCCTCGCGCTGGTCTTGGGCATGGGAGTTGCCTTGCTCATCTTCTTCGACCCTACCGCGCGCGGTCCCGACATCGCCACTTATCTCGGCTTTGCGCGCTCCTTATTTTTTGACGGCGACATCTTGCTGTTCAATGAGTTTCCCAGCTTGCAACGCAGGCTGTTCGTCACGCCCACCGGTTACGCGACAGCGCTGCAAAACATTGGCGTGGCTTTCTTTCTGTTGCCATGGTATGCAGTCGCGCATGGGAGTGTTTGGCTCACCAACACGCTGATTGGCGCAGAGCTCTCGGCCGACGGCTTCAACGCGCTGTATTTGGTATGGCTCAACTTTGGGCATTGGCTCTACGGCGTCGCCACACTCTTTGTCTCCTATCGCTGGTGTCGCCGCTATGCGTCACGCCGCGCCACGTGGCTCGCCGTGCTGTTCGTCACACTCGCCAGTCCATTCTTCTACTACGCCACAGCCTTCATTCCCAACTCCGGTATTCCCTCTGCACTCATCGCTGGTCTGTTCGTCATCGTATGGGATAATACGCGCCGCGCGCCCACCACCTCGCGTTGGTTTCTGCTTGGCTCACTCGCAGGCGTGTTGATGTGCATTGCAAACTACAACATCACCTTCCTATGTTTCCCGTTGGTGCGCTTCAGCTCCGCTCTCACCCGACTTGAACTGAAGCACAGCCTCCTGAGCTTATCGAAGGGTATCAGCGCATTCAGTCTCGGCGTCCTCATCGGCTTCCTGCCACAACTGCTCACGTGGCGCATCCTGTTCGGCAGCTTCTTTGCCAACCCGTATGCAGGTCAGCTTGCATGGCTACAACCACACATCGGCGAAGTTTTATTCTCCAGCTATCACGGTCTATTCTTCTACACGCCCTTCCTCGCGTTAGCCTTATTAGGACTCATACCCTTGTGGCGACGTGACCGCACACTCACGCTCAGCCTCATGCTCGCCTTCCTCGCGCAAACCTATATCAGCAGCGCGAATCTGGGTTGGTGGGCAGGCGGCTCCTTCGGTCAGCGTTACTTCCTCGCCCTCACGCCGTTGTTCATGCTCTGCGC
>CAZDYP010000124.1:6845-16589 GCA_964509505.1 uncultured Anaerolineae bacterium
TACTTTTTACTTATCACCTCATTCCTCTGCTTCGCTTGGACCTACCTCCTCTTTCTCGGCGTGTTCGCCAACTATCAAGACATCGTATATTATTACCCGCCCGCCGCACAGTGGGCGAATCAACTCGCCAACCTCGCAGCATTGCCGCGCCTATTGTCCGCGCACCTGCTAACCATCAAGTCGCCGCTCGCGCCCATCATGCTCTTGCCATTCATGTTGATTGTCGGCTTGCTGGCGATGCTCACGCGTCAGCTGTCGCGCTCGCCCCTCATCCAAACTGCGCGCTTCATCGTCGCGTGTGCGTTGCTCCCCTTGCTACCCACACTCATGCTGTTGCGCGCAGAGAGCGTCGGCGCAGCGCGTCTGCGCGCGTTACAAATGGAAGCGGCTTATCACACCCTGCCACGCGCCGCCAACGATCCCGACGACACTTCATACACCTACACCGAGCGCGCGGTGTATCACTTACGCAGTGGCAACGAACACGCCGCCGAAGAAGACTGGCAACGGGCGCAAGCGATTCTGCCATCGAATACGTGGACGGCGCTACGCATATCCGATTTGGCGCACATCACGCACAAGGCGCAATGGCAGGTCAACGAGCAAATCACCCTATCAGGCTACGCGCTTCATTCAACAGCCAACCAGACGCACCGCGCACTCTATCACGATGTATGGGTGACACTCTATTGGTCGGTGGCGGCAACACCCGTGCCAACCCATACCATCACAATCGCGTTACTTGATACACAAGGCAACATCGTCCATCAAACTACCGCCATACCAACACAAGGACAATACGCACCTTCACAATGGCAAGTAGGCGCATTAATTCGTGACACCTATACGTTAAGCTGGCCCACAAACATCAATACCACTGAAGCGACTGTGCGAGTGACAATCAAATTTCCCAATGCTGATACGCACAACACATACACCTATACACTCGCCAATCTCAAAATCCAACCTTGAAAGGGGTTTATCCGATGACCCGCTATGACTTCCTCACTTTTGGCGAAACGATGATTCGCTTGTCCACGCGCCATTACGAGCGTTTGGAGCAAGCGCAACAATTGGATATGCGCTATGGCGGGACCGAGGCGAATACCGCCGTCGGCTTAGCCAAGTTGGGTTACAAGCCCGCCTGGGTTTCGCGTTTGCCACGCAATCCGCTCGGTCTCAAAATTGCGAACGACCTCATGCTCAATGGGGTGGACACCAGCCACATCGTTTGGACCGATGAAGGGCGCGTCGGTTTGTTCTTCGTCGAATTTTCGGCTGCGCCGCGCCCCTCTGCCATCGTCTATGACCGGCGCAACTCGACCATGAGCCAGATGACCAGCGCAGATTTTCCGTGGGACTTGTTGCGCGAAACGCGCTGGCTGCACCTCACAGGCATCACCGCTGCGTTGAGTGATAGTTGCCGACAGCTGGTTATAGACGCCATGCGGCGCGCGCACGAGCTGAACCTCACTGTCTCATTCGACGTGAACTATCGCGCGCGACTCTGGACGCCCGCGCAAGCCCGCGCGACGCTGGAGCCGTTGTGCCAAGAAGCGGACGTATTCTTCGTCACGCAAAGCGACGCGGCAAAAGTATTCGACGCGGCGAGCCACGGTGAAACGCCCGAAGCAACTATCGAGCACTTGGCGCAACATTTCGCGCGCAAGGTGATCGTGATGACGTTGAGCGCCGATGGCGCCATCGCGTTAGAGCGCACCTCCACAGGGCAACAGCTGTATCGCGCTGCGCCCATCCCTGTGCCGTTTGCCGTAGATCGCATCGGCGCAGGCGACGCCTTCGCCGCAGGTTTCATCGCAGGCTATCTCGAAGCAGGTTGCGACAAAGGACTCCAGCTGGGCAGCGCGATGGCTTCGTTGAAAATGACCATCCCCGGCGACCTCGCGCTCGTCACCCGCAACGAAGTCGAAGAACTCATTGCGGGACATACGGGCAATATCACACGCTAGTCGCTAGCCATTAGTCATTAGTCGCTAGTCGCCAGCGACTAACGACTAACGACTAACGATTAGCAACTAGCAACTAGCGCCTAACGACTAACGACTAGAGACTCGTAATGAACATCCTCGGTATCCACGATGGACACACCGCCACCGCTTGCCTCGTCAAGGATGGCGCGGTTGTGGCGATGGCAAGCGAAGAACGCTTCAATCGCAAGAAGAGTTGGGGCGGCGTGCCACAGCGCGCGACCGAATGGGTTTTGCAAAGCACACATACCGACCCCAGTACGATTGACGCCGTCGCCGTGCCAAGCCTCGTACAACCCCTGACAGAATTTAGCATCTCCAAAAATTTTCCACCCAACCCCATGACGCCCTTGGTGCGACTCATCCCGAATCGCTTGCTGGCGTCCGAGGCCATCGTCCCACTCTACGTCAACCTTATGCGTCGTCGCCGCGATCTGCAGAGCCTCTATCAGCTGCTCACCCCACTGCGTGTGCCGCGCGAGCGCATCGTGCAGGTCGAGCATCACCTCGCTCATGCCGCCGCCAGTTATTATCTTTCACCCTTCGCCGCAGAGGACACCGAAACGCTTGTCATCACGTTAGATGGTTCAGGCGATGGCTTGTGCGGCACGGTGAATGTCGCACACGGCAGACGCATCGAGCGCCGACTCGCGCTGTCGAGCTATCATTCGCTCGGCATGATCTATTCGATCGTCACACAATACCTCGGCATGAAACCCAACGAGCACGAATACAAGGTAATGGGACTCGCGCCGTATGCGCCTGAAGAGATGGCGGAACGCGCGCGTCGTGTGTTCGCGCGTTACTTGAATTTGTCGGCGGATGGCTTACGGATTGTCAACACCTCGGGCGTATTCGGTCCGAATTTTTTCAAACGATTGGAACGCGATCTGTGGGGGATGCGCTTCGACGCGGTTGCCGCCGGCTTGCAACAACGACTCGAAGAAATCGTCGTCGCATTCACGCGCAACTGGATCAAGCGCACGGGCATTCACACGCTCGCCGTCGGCGGCGGCATCTTCATGAACGTGAAGTTGAACATGCTGCTGCAAGCGTCGCCCGAAGTCGAGCGCATCTTCTTCATGCCGAGCGGCGGCGACGAGTCCATCGCGGCCGGCGCGGCGTTGCAAGTCGCCAGTGAGCGCGGCGAGCCAACCATTCAGCCGTTGCGCGGTTTGTATTTCGGTCCTGAATTTTCTGCGAGCGACATCGAGACGACCTTACGCGCCTATGGTGAGCGCGTTTGCTGGGAGCGTATCGCAGACCCCGAAGCGAAAGCGGCTGAGTTGTTGACACAAGGACACATCATCGGACGTTGCGCGGGGCGCATGGAATGGGGCGCGCGCGCCTTAGGCAATCGTTCGATTCTCGCCGATGGGCGCGACCTATCGGTGATTCGCCAGATCAATGCGGCCATCAAGCAACGCGACTTCTGGATGCCATTCGCGCCTTCGATCCTGTGGGAGCGACGACACGATTACCTCGTCAATCCGCGCGACGCCGACGCACCCTACATGATCCTCGCCTTTCCTTCGACGCCGCTCGCGCAGCAGCATTTGCGCGCCGCCCTGCACCAATACGATTTGTCCTGTCGCCCGCAGTTGGTGCGCGCCGAGTTCAACCCGCGCTATCATCGCTTGCTAACAGAATGGGAACGGCTCACAGGCTGTGGCGGCTTGCTCAACACCAGCTTCAACCTGCACGGCGAGCCGATTGTCTGCACGCCGACCGATGCAGTGGAGACGTTGTTACGCTCGGAGATAGATGACGTGCTGATTGAGGACTATTGGGTAAAACGAAAAATAGCGGGGTAGAAAAGCAAAACCCGTTGCCTTTCTTTTGCAAGCAACGGGTTCATTCGTTTAGCGGCTTACGCCTCAGAACCTCTCCGCATTACCCACCAATACCCCACCCCTCACCGCGACTTCCTCTTGGTCGCGCAACTGCAAATCGTAAATCTTTTTGTACAGTCCGCCCTCGCGCAACAGCTCGTCGTGTGCGCCGCGCTGCACGATGCGCCCATGATCCATCACAAGAATCATGTCGGCATTCTTCAACGTGATGAGCCGCTGCGCGATGATGAACGTCGTGCGCCCCGCCATCAACGTCTGCAACGCTTGTTGGATGAGATACTCGGTCTCAGTGTCAACCGCCGAGAGTGAATCGTCAAGAATCAAGATGCGCGGGTTCATCAGCAGCGCGCGGGCAATGGCGATGCGTTGGCGCTGACCGCCTGACAACGTGATGCCGCGCTCGCCGACGCGCGTCTCGTAACCGTCGGGCAGCGCCATGATGAAGTCGTGCGCGCGCGCGGCTTGGGCGGCGGCGATGATGGCCTCCATCGGCGTTTTGCGGTCGCTGTATGCGATGTTCTGATGCACCGTCGTCGAGAAGAGGAAGGTATCTTGCAGTACCATGCCAATCTGACGACGCAACGACGCGAGCGTCACGGTGCGGATGTCGTGACCATCAATCAAGATGCGCCCATTCGTCACATCATAAAAGCGCGGGATGAGGTTGACCAGCGAGCTCTTGCCCGACCCCGTCGGTCCCATCAGGGCAATGACTTCGTTGGGGCGCGCTTCAAAAGAAACAGCTTGCAACACCAACTTGTCTTGGTAGGCAAAGGAAACACTGTCAAATTTCACGATGCCATCCACTTCGCGCAGGATCGCCGCGCTGGGCGATTCCTGCACGGCAGACTCTTGATCGAAAATTTCGTGGAGCCGCTCGCCCGCAGCCAGCGCGTTGCCCAGCATGTTGACGAGGAAGCCAAGGCGCTGCACGGGCAAGCCTAACATCAACACATACGCGTTGAACGCCACCAACGCGCCGATAGTCAGTTCGCCGCGCATCACCTGTTGTCCCCCAAACCAGAGGATGATGGCGGTCGAAGCGCCAATGAGGAAGTTCATGAATGGGAAGGTGCTTGCCCACGAGCGTGTGACCGCTAACCGACTTTGAAAATACTCTCGGTTCCGCGCGCCGAACTTTGCCACTTCATACGCCTCGCGCGCAAACGCTTTGACCACGCGCACACCCGTCAAGTTTTCTTGCAGCGTCGTGCTGAGCTTACCCATCAAGTCTTGCGCGCGCTTCGAGAGGACACGCTGTCGAACGCCGAAGCGCATGGTGACGTAGAGCAAGATAGGCACAGGCAACAACGCCAGCGCCGCCAGCCACGCATTCACGGCGAACATGATGACGATGATGGCGAGCAGCAGCACGCTCATGTTCACAAGGTCGAGCAAGCCGTTGCCGAGAAAACGCACCACCGCATCCGCGTCGCTCGTCGCGCGCGCCATCAGGTCGCCCGTGTGCGAGCGGTCGTGAAACTCGAACGACATGCGCTGATACTTTTCGTAGAGTTGGTTGCGGATGTCATAGGCGACGCGCTGCGCGAGCCATTCGGTGAGGTAGCGCTGCCCGAAGCCAAACACGCCACGCAACATGGCGACGCCGAGAATGAGCAAGCCCGCATTGATGAGGAACGCTTGATCGCCGCGCGCCAAGCCTTGGTCAATCACCTCTTTGATGAGCCACGGCACGAGCAGGTTCATGCCATTGGTAGCGAGCAAACAAAAGTAGGTGATGAAGGTTTGGCGGCGATAGGGTGTGAGGGTCGAGAGGAGACGGAAGAGAGTGTGCATAAGTGAGTAGAGAAACCCGTTTTCTCGGAGAAACTTACACCTATGACAGGTCTGCTAACAGTTGGCGCACATAAGCTCTGAACGCGCGACTCATGTGCAAGGTGCTAATCGTGAAAAGCGCGTCTATGGCTTTATCCAATTCGGCGCGATTGAGATGCTTTGTGTGATAAGCGCGTACCAAGATACCCACTGAGCCTATTACCGTTGCTCCGCTATTTTCTAAACGACGACGCAACGCTAAATCGTCCGTCAAGACAGGCTCTTGGAAGTGATGCGTTTGCGCCAGCACAAACACCTGTGCATCGGCTGGGTGAATGATGGGCTGGTTCAGCTCGTTAATCACGGCTTCCCATGTGAGCTTGGCGATGGGCACTATGGTTACTGTCAATGCATTGACGCCCAACACCGATGGCTCAACCCCGTAAGTACGCAATTCATCCGCGACCAGCTCAGGCATAAGCAGCTCATCAAAGACTGACAATGATGCTTGCTGCCTAATCTCATGCAGATGACGTACAGGCCCCGTGTCCGCAATCGCTTTAGGCACGTTGCAATCCCCATATCACATCGCGCTTCAAGGCATCACGTTGGTATTCGATTTCTTCCAAGCGTTCTTCGCCTAATTCTTGCCAGACTTTTTCGCGGGACACCTTGCCCAACAAATAGGCTTGAATCAGCGCTTCTTGATACAACGCGCGCATACCCGCCTGCATTGCTTGGGCTAAGATGGTTGCTTCATCCTGTTGGCGTTGAGTTATCAGAAAATTGAGCTGCTGTGTCAAAGTCATTTCGTTTGCAGTTGCCATTGCATACCTCCTAAGGTCTTCTGCCATCATCACTAAACGATAATGGTGACATGCAGATTATACGATGGCAGCGATGCGCGTCAAGACAATCGTTTTGCTATAATGATGCCCACATGCACAGACCCTAAAGGTCTTTAGAGACCTTTAGGGTCTCGTATTCGGAGAGGAGACCCATGCCCACCTACACCAAAGAGGAAGCGCGCGCGCACATCGCCGCGCTGGTCGCACAGTTCCAACAACACGAAGCCACGCTGACCCATGTGGCTGAAGCGCAAATCGAAAACGATTACATCCGCCCGCTCTTCCGTTACTTGAACTGGAACGTGGACAACCGCGGCTTGGCTGAAGCCGATTGGGAATTCGTCTTGCAAAAAACCGATCGGGAGGGCAAGCGTCCCGATTATCGTTTGCAGCTCATGGGGCAATGGCTGTTGTTCATGGACGCGAAGAAGGTCAAGTACGACATGCACGACCCGCGCTGGATCACTCAGGTCTATGCGTATGCGTACTCGACGCAGAACAACGCGCCCTCACGCAAGGTGGATTTCGCCATCCTCACCGACTTCCAAGAGTTCGTCGTGTTGGACTGCACGCTTCACGCTGCGCGCCCCGCAGCCGCGCCGACCTTCCGCGTGCTGGATTGGCGCTACACCGATTACGTGACGCAGTTCGATACACTATGGGAATTGTTCGAGCGCGACAACATGCTGGAGGCAAGCCGCGAGCGCAAGAGTGGTTTGTGGTCGCTCTACCTGTCGCCCAAGAAGGTGCAGGCGAATCGCATCCCGCCCGACCAAGCGTTCCTCGCCGACATGGACGACGAGCAAACGGGTTGGCGTGTGCGTCTTGCGAAGGACATGAAGAAGCTGAACCCGCAGCTCGACGGCGCACTCATCACGGCGGCGGTGCAACTGCTGATTGACCGTCTGATTTTCGTGAAGGCGTTGTCTGACCGTGAGATCGAGGACGATTATCTCGCGCAATTGGCGGAGGCGGTCACGCAAGCAGGTTTGGGCGCGGATGAGCGCGGTTGGTTCAAGGCATGTCAGAAAATTTTTGCGAAGCTGAACGATGTCTATAACGGCAGCATCTTCGAGCCGCGTCCCGAGCTGGAAGCGGTGCAAGTCTCCAACAAGGTCGTGCGCGAGGTGATCCGCGCTTTGCAACCCGAATACTCACCGTACAACTTCGCCGTGTTGCCCGTCGAAATTCTCGGCACGATTTACGAGCGGTTCTTGGGGCGCGTCGTGAGCGCGACGGCGCAGCGCGTGAAAATCGAAGAGAAGCCCGAGGTGCGTAAAGCGGGCGGCGTCTTCTACACGCCGCAGTATATCGTGAACACCATCGTGCAGCACACGGTCGGCAAACGCTTGGCGGAATGTCACACACCCGACGACGTGGCGTCGCTCAAGATCGTTGACCCTGCGTGTGGGTCGGGCAGTTTCTTGCTCAGCGCGTATGCGACGCTGATTGATTGGCACGTGCGCTATTACGGCGACAAAGATCAGCTCACCAAACGCGACCGCCAAGCCGCGTATTACGATGCCGATGGGCGCGTGCGCTTGACCGCGCGGCTCAAGCGGCAAATTTTGCTCAACAACATTTTTGGCGTGGACATTGACCCGCAAGCCGTCGAGGTGACACGGTTCTCGCTCTCGCTCAAGGCGTTGGAAGACACGCGGCGCGATGAGCTGTATGAGGAAGTGAATCTGTTCAAGTCAACGGTCCTACCCGACTTGAGCCGCAACATCCAATGCGGCAACAGTTTGATTGGGATGGAGGAATTCAGTCCAAGCAGTGTCATTGCGAGCCGTTTTACGGCGAAGCAATCCCCACGTCACGCGCGGGAGATTGCTTCGCAAACTGCGCTCGCAATGACACCCGATGTGATTGAACTGAAGCGCGTCAACCCATTTGATTGGCGCGAGCGATTTCCGCAAGTCTTCGGTCAACCAGACCTGACAGGTTTCCAAAAACCTGTCAGGTCTTCGGCAGGCTTCGATTGCGTCATCGGCAACCCGCCGTACATCCGCATCCAGACGTTGAAGGAATGGGCGCCGCTCGAAGTGGAAATCTACAAGCAGCAATACGTGGCAGCGAGTGCAGGCAACTACGACATCTACGTCGTGTTCGTGGAGAAAGGCTTGAGCCTGTTGAACGCGCACGGGCGTTTAGGCTTCATCCTGCCGCACAAGTTTTTCAATTCGCAATATGGCGAGCCGTTGCGCCGCCTGATTGCACAGGGTCAGCACTTGGGCGAGATCGTGCATTTTGGCGACCAGCAGGTGTTCGCGGGCGCGACGACTTACACGACGTTGTTGTTCTTGGACAAAGCGGGCAACGCGCAATTTGACGTGGTGCGCGTCGGCGATTTGCAAGCATGGCAAGCAGGCGAGCCACAAACGCAAGGCACATTGCCCGCCACTGCTGCCACTGCTGCCGAATGGAATTTTGCGGTGGGCAAGAGCGCGGGCTTGTTCGAGCGGTTGAGTCAGATGCCGACGAAGCTGGGGGATGTGGCAGATAGAATGGCTCAAGGAATCCGTACAAGCGCCAATGAAGTCTATGTACTGGATTTGGTATCAGAGAATGGCAAAATCATAACTGCTTACTCCAAACAGCTTGAGCGAGAAGTCGCAATTGAGCGTGAGGCTGTTTCTCTATTTCTGCAAGGCAGAGAAATCAAGCCATATAGGATTTTGCCATCTGGAAAAGTCGTTATCATTCCATATCATTTGGAAGATGGCAAGGCAACTTTTGTTGCAGAAAAAGATTTCAAGCGAAAGTATCCAAACACTTTTGCATATTTGGTGGAGAACAAATCCTACTTGGAGAATCGCGAAAAGGGCAGAATGCGAGGTTCTAATTGGTATGCGTTTGTTTACCCTAAGAACATTGAAATGATGAGCGCTGCTAAAATTCTAGTGCCTGATATTGCAGATCGCGCATCTTTCGCATTGGATGAATCGGGTAGCTACGCTTTCACAAGTGGCTACGGCATTACTTTGAAAGGCAATATCACCGAGTCACCCAAATACATCTTGGGATTATTGAACAGCAAGGTGTTAGATTTTTACCTGAAGAAGGTCAGCACCACAATGCGAGGTGGATTCTTTCGCTATTTTACGCAATTCATCGAACAGCTCCCCATCCGCCCCATCAACTTCGCGGACGCCGCCGACCAAGCGCGGCATGAGCGCATGGTGCAATTAGTCGAGGCGATGCTCCAGCTGCACCGCTACAAAGCCGCCGCGCAAACGCAACACGAACAGTCGCTCTTGCAGCATCAGATTGACCACA
>CAZDYP010000125.1:0-16501 GCA_964509505.1 uncultured Anaerolineae bacterium
GCTTGCCCTGCGTCACCAAAATTTTGGTGCCGTTCGAGAAAAATTCGGGCGCGCCACATTCGTCGGTTTCGATGTGCGCCGACTCATGGCAGATGATGCTGTGATACGATTGGCACAGTGACGCCAACGCGAGCGAATTCGCCGCCGTGCCATTGAAGACGAAATACACATCGCAATTCATCTCGAACAGTTCGCGCAACAGTTCGGACGCTTGCGTCGTCCAATCGTCGTTGCCATAGGAGGGCGCGAAGCCTTGATTGGCTTGCTCCATCGCGCGCCACGCTTCGGGGCAGATGCCTGCGGTGTTATCGCTGGCGAATTGGTATTTCATACATGCTCCAAGTGAATTGGCGTTTTGAGATCGTAGCACACATTTGAAACACCAAGCCGCGAAGACTTCACAAAGAACACAAACCATTTTCCTTGTGCTTTCTTCGTGTCCTGGTGTTTTGCGGTGTTGAAGTCAATTTGCAAACTCGCCTTATGGCGTGTGAATGTCGCGCTCCGTGTTGTTGCCAGTCCAATACAAAAAGCTCACCCACAAGCCGCGCGACGAACGATAGAAGGCAATCGGAAAGGCAACGCCGACGGCGACGAGCACGCCGATGACTTGTGCGAGTGGGATGGCGGGTGTAAACGCGAAGATCACCGCCAATGTCACCATGAGCGCGCAAGTCACGACGGTGTTGATGCCCATGCCGCCTGTGATTTCACCCGCCGCATTCTCGAAGGGGGTATCGCAAATTGGGCAAACCGTGTACATCGTGAAACGATGAAACATTTTGCCCGCGTGACAATGTGGGCAGCGCAAAATCAAGCCGTCAAGGAAGATGCGAGTCACCCGCAGGAAGTTATAGATAGATTGCATCATTTCATTGCAGCCGAATATACAACCACGCCGACACGGCGACGCCCGCGACGACCACGACAACGCGCAACACATCTTGGTTGATGTGTCGCGCGAGGCTGGCCAGCGCGTAACCGCCGATCAGCGCGCCCACCGCACCGAGTAGCGCCAATGACCACTCCACTTTGCCGTCAAGAATGAAGGACACGGCCGCAGTGCCATTGATGGCGACGGCGAGCGCGTTCTTCAGCGCGTTCATCTTGATGATGTTGTGCATCCCCATCAGGCTCAGCGAGGTCAACATCAAGATGCCGATGCCTGCGCCGAAGAAACCACCATAGAGCGCGATGATGAATTGCAGTGTCATGCCCAAGCCATAGCCGAGGCGCGTGATGGGTTGCTCGATAGGAGTAGGCGCGCCTGCCGTCGCCAGCGCAGGTTGGCGCAAGGCCCATTGCATAATGAAGTTGCGCGCCGCAAAGACAAGCGTCGCAAACAACACGAGGAATGGCACGCTGCGCCTGAAAATATCTTCGGGTATGTTGGTGGCGACTTTTGCGCCGAGCAAACTAGCGGCAATCGTCGGTGCGAGCAACCACACGAATATGCGCCATTGGGGCATGAGCTCGCGCCGAAAGGCGATGACGCCGCCAATCGAACCAGGCACCAACGCGGTTTGATTGGTCGTATTGGCAATGATCAACGGCAAGCCTGTCCATGCGAGCGCGGTGAATGAGAACACCGTGCCGCCGCCTGCGATGGCGTTGATGGCGCCTGCGACGATGGCAGCGCTGAAGACGACGACGAGGGTGAGGAGATCCATGAAGGGTTGATGCTCCAAAATTTTAGCGATTCAGGTGTGACGCGCAATCATACCCGCAAACGGCATGAAACAAAAACCCGTTGTCGCCTCGGTGGGGACAACGGATTTTCCAGCGTATCTTTGCGTGCGACGAAGCGGCCAATTTCATTGACGACGGCGTGTTGTGGAGCGCGTTTTTTTCACCTTGCGATAGTTTTGCCATGCAGTCTCAAAACGCTCAAGTGGCGCATTGGACTCCAACAACACTGCAAACCACTCTAGCCATTTGCGAATATACCTCACATCTAACTTCTGTCCCTGACGGTCAATCACCCCTTGAAGGTCGCTGAGATCTTTAGCACGACCTGCTACGGCTTTATGGATAATGAGGTCTTCAGCTGAACAGATGCGAATTGCTTTGCCTTTTGCAAATTCATGCTCTGTCGCGCGAGCTAATAAGCTTTCTTCGTATTCCAACAGCGCCAGCGAAATATCTACAGGGATGTCGTCGTCCGTGGTAACCAATATAACGCGGTTGCGACGGGCAAACTCCACAGGCTCTTGCTTGCGTGAGCGAAATCGTTGGGTAATTAGGCGCACGACGGGAGCTACGCCATCAGTCAATGAAGCCGCAATGGTTAAGTCTGCATCTACCGTCAAGCGAGGTTCTCCCCAAATTTGCACAGCCAAGCCGCCAATCACGACATAGAAGATGTGGTGTTGCGAGAGGAATTCAGCGACTTCCCATGCGGCGTCGAGAGGGTTTGCCATAATTCTTGCCTTGTTTTTTCGCCAAGCGCACAAACGTGCGACGTTGTTGTAGTAAATGTTTGTACTGACGCTGTTCTAGCGATGCGAGGTTCCCACCCGCCAAGCGCCCCGTGCGATGCCACACATCATAGAGATTTGTAAAAGCCTCGAGTGATTCTTGAATGGTCATTAGGGGCAATCGCGCGCGCCGCTCGGCTTCGGTGATGCGATTCACTTCCTCATAACCGCGCAGGGTTTGTTTGAGGAGGTCACGATTCAAGCGCGAAACATTCATAGCATTTTCCTTAGCTGGACGATGGCGTAAAACTCATCCATTTCCAACCACGCCAATTCGAACTCGGTGATAGCCACTCTTTTGGGCGCATCGGCAAAGTGCGCGTCGTGCAAGTCAATCTGCTGGTCATCAATCCCAGCCACGACGACTGCATGATTCGTCGCTTCATCCCAATACGATAGTTCTTGCGTCGCAACAAAGACAATAGGCGGCAAGTTTTGATTGAGGTATGAACGCAATGTGTCCACATTACCTTGCGCAATCAATACTGATACACCCAAGCCTTCCAAGTAGCGCAAGTTCGTAAATGGCGCACCTGCATAGCCAATACGGAGCTGTTTGACTAGCGCTTCGTACGAGACAGGCATTTGCAAGTAGTCGAGCACCATTAGCGCGCAAGCCGCCAAACACTCAGCTTGTCGTCGCTGGGGGTAATGTGAAATGGGCAGCAAGGGCATTCGCTAATTCCTGCATGTGTTGGATTTGCTCGTGTGAGGGCGTAATCACTTCGCCTGTTTGAGCATCAACTTCGATGGTGCCGACTGTGCCAACCTCGCCATGTTGAGGCAGGCGCAACACAGCGGGCGTTTGCCAGACAGGTTTATCACCCAACAGTAGCAATGGTTCTCCTGCCGAGACCATCATCGTCACTTGACTTGCCAGGAAGCCGTTCGCTTTGCGGCGCGCGACGGTTGGCGAGATAGCAACATCACAGGCGAATTGTCCTTCGACATGCAGTAGCTGATTTTCGCGCCAAGGCTTTTGGTAGTTGTATGCGACTTGGAACATACACCCTCCTTCTCTATCAATCCAGCAGCTTATCCACCGCGTCCGCCAACTGCTGCAAGTTCATCACCTCATGCACCGCGCTGCAATAAGGCACGTACGCGTGCATGTCGCTGTCGCCTGTGCCCCACAGATACGGCGATTCGGGCGAGAGCCAGATAAGCCGTTTGGCGCGCCGCTTCAGCATGTCCATGATGTCGAGGCGTGGGTCGCTGAAATTGTTGCGTCCATCGCCGATGAAAATCACCGTCGTGCGGTGGTCAATCGCGTCGAGATGGTCATGTTGGAACGTGTCGAGGCTGTTGCCGAGGTTCGTGTTGTAGTAGCCCGGCGGATTGTCGTTCAACACATTCTCGACGGCCACCTCGGGACGTTGCTCGTCAAAGTAGTTCGTCACTTCCTTGATGTCGCTGATGAACAGGAACGAGCGCGCTTTGCTCACCTGATCTTGCAACTCATAGATGAGGCGCAGCATGAACTCGGAACAATAGCGCACCGACGTTGACACGTCGCAGATGATGGCGAGCTTCGGCTTGAGTCGCCGCGTCTTGAGGTGAATTTCCAACGGCACGCCGCCATAGCGTTGGTTCACGCGAATCGTCTTCTTCGCGTCGAGGACGCCACGTTGTCCCTTCTTGTGACGTAACGAGGCGCGACTGCGTAATTGTGCGGCGAGGCGGCGCACAATCTCTTTCAAGCGTTTCGCTTCGGTCTCGGTGAGATGGCTGAACGGGCGTTGCATCAGCTCGTCGTCGCTGGCTTCGTGTGGCTCTTCGACGGCTTTGCGCGCGATGTTCTCGCCGACGAAGTTTTCGATTTGTTGTCGCAAGGCTTCGGCGTTTTGGCGCGCCGCTTGCTCCAAACGCTCGCGCGTTTCGCGCTTCATGCCGAGCTGCGCCAATAGTTCCATCAGCTCTTGCAACGCCTCTTCGAGTTGCTCCATGCCCGTCTGTCGCATCATGCGCCGCGTGAACCAATCTTGTTGGAATTGGCGATTGGCGTATTGCAAACCAACCTGCAAGCCTATTTGCTGTAATTGCTCGCGCGTCGGTTGCTGTCCTCGCAGCAACATTTCCATCAGTTTACGTAGATCGTTCGATAATTGACGCAACGCGTGCAGCAACAGCTGCTGCTCTTCGGGTGTGAGGTCGCCTGTCGGATTGAACATCGGCGGGCCACCCGTGCCGAAGAAAATCGGAAAGAGCATGTCGAAGACGGGATTGTCCTTCTTGTCTTTGATGATGGTCGCGCGCAACGTCTCGCGGAACGCATTTTTTTCTAGCACGCCCATGAAGTCAATGCCGCGAAACGCATCCGCGCTCTCCGCAATCGAAATCCGCACGCCTGCCGCGCGCAAGGCGGCGATGAAGTCAACGATTCGTTGTTCCATTTTTTAACTCCGCAAGTCTTCACCTGTTGTCCATTGGCTTGGTGGCGGATGACGCCCACGCAAAGCCTCTTCATAACGAATTGCCAAAATTAATACGCGATTCATGTTCAGTGTCTCGATGGTTGCGCGTCCGGCAGGCGTCAAACCAACGAGATAAATGCCATCCCACTGAAAGTGCGTGTGCCAATTGTCTCGGCGTGGATTAAACAAAGACACTTCGCTGCCACTATGCGGGTCTATCGCCGTTTGACGCGCAGCCTTGTAGAGCGAACATGAGACGCAAGCTAAGGCTAAATTTTCGGCGATGGTTTTGCCGCCAACGACCACAGGCTCAATGTGATCTATATGAAAGGTGGCTTCTTGACCAACTTGTGACAGCTGACAGTATTCACAGCGTCCCGCAGCTCTTTGGATGACGAGCTGTTGCAATTTTTCGGGGATGTAGCTCATGGTTGGGCCATGGTTTGTGCGACTCGTTGGGCGCGCAAGCGCAATAGCGATAACAACTCTGCGAGCTTGACTAACCCTTCAGCTTCGAGTCGTTCGAGCGGTGTCAGCGGTTCACCTCGATCCTGACGATCCAATAAACACTGCAATCGCTCGTTCACACCCTTGGGCAAGCGCAGCTCTTCCAAATCGGTTGGCACTTCAAGCGTAATTACGATTGGTTGAGACATTAGATGCTCCTTATAGGTAAATGGGGAAACAGGTGAATGGGTAAACTTGTTCCTCCTTTACTCGTTTACTCGTTTACCGATCCCGTCTTGGGCGAATGTATCGCATCTGCACATCGCCTGTGTCGTCGCTGCCGTCGCCGCCTGCGGTTGCGCTGCCGAGTGTGCGCTTGGCGCGTTGCACGTCTTGTTCGTGTTTGAGCAGCACGGTAAGCGTGTTCTCCAACGTCTCTTTGTCGAGGTGTTGCGCGTTGAGCGTGACAAGCGCGCGCGCCCAATCAATCGTCTCGCTGACGCTAGGCGACTTCTTCAGGTCGAGCTTGCGGAGACGTTGCACGAGCTCGACGGCTTGGCGCGCCATCTGGGGAGCGAGTTCAGGGGCGCGCGTCTTCACGATTTTCAATTCGGTCTCAACGCTCGGATAGTTGATAAACAGATAAAGGCAGCGACGCTTCAACGCTTCGGACAGTTCACGCGTGTTGTTCGAGGTCAGCATCACGGCGGGAATCTGCGCCGCTTTCAATGTGCCAAGTTCAGGCACGCTCACTTGAAAATCGGAGAGGACTTCGAGCAAGAACGCTTCAAACTCCGCGTCGGCGCGGTCAATCTCGTCAATGAGCAACAGCACCGAATCTTTTGCGGTGACGGCTTGCAGCAAGGGGCGCGGCAGCAAGAAGCGCTCCGAGAAAAACACGTCTTCTTCTTGGGCAATGCGGTCAGCCGCTTGCGCGAGCGTCTGTGTATCGGCAAGCACGTCATGGAGCTTGTCGCGCAACAATTGCGTGTAGAGCATCTGCTTCGCGTATTCCCATTCGTAGAGCGCTTTCGTTTCATCGAGGCCTTCGTAACATTGCAAGCGAATGAGTCGGCGCCCCGTCGCGCCCGCCCACGCTTTGGCGAGCTCGGTCTTGCCGACTCCTGCGGGACCTTCGCAGAGAATCGGCTTCTGGAGTTTTTCGGCGAGCAACGTCACGGTATTGATTTCGTCAGAAGCGACGTATTGTTGTTTGTTGAGGGCGTCACGAACCTCAGAGGTCGAGTTGAACATGAGAATCCTTTAGGTTAGAGTTACAGCGCTTTCATTAGACGACTTACTTCGCGCGCAAAAAAGTTGCGAATGGTTTTTCACGCGATGCGTTTCAACATCTTGGGCATATCAGCTCGTTCTGCATCGTCGAAATAAGATAGGGCGCGCAAAAGATGATAAGCCGAATCAACCACATTGGGAAATTTTCGCGGCTGCTGTTTGGTAGTTGCTTTCTTGGTCGTGGCATTGATTATACCGCAGATGCGCGACATTCGTTAGCACGCATTCACAATGGCTCGTCTAAAATTTGCAAGAGGCGCTCGTTCAATAACTTAGGTCTTTCGTTGATCATCATGTGTCCCACGTCGAGCATGACTTCGGCGTGGCGCAGATTGGGAAACAATTTGCGCGCGCGTGCGATGACCTTTTCGGGTGGGCGGAAGCCAAACTCATGCGCGCCCATCAGCAGCCACGTCGGTGCGCGCAGTTGGCGCAGCTCGGCGTCGGAGAGGCGCGGTGGCGCAGTCAACACTTTGAAGTGATTGAACAACGTGTAAAACTCTTCGTCGGTTTGCATGTCAATCTTCCAATTGGGCGAGGTCACCAACTGGAGAAAGCTGCGTATGTTGCGACGGGTGGGCAAAACCACGGCACTGATGGCTATGCCCCAACCACGCAGCGTCAGGTTCGCCGAGACAATGCCAGCGGCGCTGATGAGGATCGCGCGCCTGATGCGCTCTGGGGCGACGGTAGCAAAACGCAAGACGAGCCAACCGCCGCCCGAAATACCAATCAAGTTTGCTTGCTTGATGCGCAGTTCGTCAAACACATCCAACAACCAATGCCCATAGGCAGGTCCCTTCGTGGATGGGCGCACACCTGCGCTGCGACCACTTTGACCGATGGTGTCGGGCGCATAGATGCGGTAGCGCTCTGCTAGCGCAGGCAGTTGATAGCGCCACGACAGCGCGTTGCCGCTCCAGCCATGGGTCAAGACGACGGGCGGCGCGTCCTGTGGACCTGCAATCAACACATGCGTTTTGCCATGTCGTGTCGAAACATACTGCGATTCGCATGGGATGGGCAAGCTCCGCAGCAGCGCATCATACAAGCGCATCACCGCTTCGTAACCTTTGTACGATTTGTAGAAGAGGGAGGGGTGAGGGATGAGGTTGGTCATGTAGAGATTGGAGATTAGAGCTTGGAGATTGGAGAAACGAGCGAATCACCTTCACTGCGCCGCGCGCTTTGCCCGGCGAACCTGCGTTGCCGTTCAAGACATTCGGATTATCCGACGCTTGGGGTATCGCGCCGAAGAAGCGCGCATTGGCGCGTCCTAGCAGGTCGTCAGGAAATTCGCCGCCTTGCAGCGTGCCGATAGCCAGGGGAGGCGTGACGTGACTGAGCGGCATAGTTGAATCCATGATTGATGCACTCCTGTCCAAACGATTCAGCCAATAGCTTGATTTGATCGGGAGAGTGCATGATGTCCCGCATCCACATCAGTTTAGCGTCGTCAGGGTTTTTCCACGTGACAGGGAAATCGCATTGATGAATGCCTCGTTGCGCTCACCTGTCAATGGGTTCGCGCTGAATACGACGCCCGCCACAGCTGCTGGCGCGAGCAGTTGCGCCAGCGCGCGCGGCGAATGCGCTCCAACGACAAGCCTTGCCGCTTGCGATACTCCAACGCGCGCTTGGCCCGTGCCGACGCCCAACAGCGCGCAACGACACCCTTTCGCACGCAAGCTCACCAAGCCAAACAATGTGCATACCGCTCTCCTTGCTGAGGACTATAATTTATAGGGAAATAGGGAAACAGGAAAACAGGGCGACAAGGTAACCAGATGAGGGGGGACACGGTGACAGGATGACATGATGAATTGACATTATCTCTTCATCATGTCATCCCTTCATCTCTTCACCCGCTCGCTTGTCATTTGACCACCGCCCAGCGATACAACGGATGCAATTCCGCAATGTCTTCGTGGAACAAATCTTGCACCAAGCGTCCCTCGGCTGAAATACGTTGTCCGACTTTTGGCAGTGGATCGCGCACAGGATTCGGGTTGTTAGCGCACGCGTCGGTCGCCCATGATTCTTTGTAGGGCGGCTTGCCATAGCACACGATCTCCAAATGGAGATAGCCACCCATGACTTTGCGGTTGCCAGGTGTGAGATAGCGACGATAGGACGCATCCAATTCGAGGTCAATCAAGCCATCACCATCGCCCGTGTTGACGAAGGCGCGACGCACGACGCCAGTGACGCGCACGCACGCTGCTAACACGGTGAAGCGCCAGTCAAAATAAACATAGGCATCTTGATTAGTGGGTTTGCATTCGGCAGTGGCTGTGGGGGGGCGAGTTGAGTTGAAAGTAGGTTGCAGTGTGGATTTGGGGGTGGGCGTGGTAGTAGTTCGAGCAGTAGCGGCGGCAGCGTTTGAGGACGTAGAGGTGGCCGTAGCTATGAGCACGAGTCTGGATGTGGGCGTGGTAAGAGGGGCGCACGCAGCGCCCAACCACACGAATAGAGACAAGATACGGAACCATGCGTTCATGGTGAAATAATTATACACTGTCTTGACCCGACACGCGCGCAGCATGGTCAAAGCGCGACAACATTTAGTCAACCTCTGCAGCAGTGCTAAAATATCCATCGCCTGCTGGGTCACTAACACTTTCGTGTCACAAGCCTTGCGAAGATTGAATGGCTGCCATGCAGCTATGTCTCTACCAACCTTCGCAAGGCTAAAACCAAGTCAGGGTGAGTGACTCAGCCATAGCCTGTTGAAAAATGGGTGGTAATGATAGCGCCGTTTGCGCACGGGGAAGACAAAGTTGACTCTCAAACTTTACTTGCTAGGCGACTTTCGCACAGAGCGTGCAGGCAAGCCATTGACCTTTCGCACCAACAAAGTGCGCGCCCTGTTGGCGTATCTCGCTATCGAGGCGAACCGTCCACACTCACGCCACGCGTTGGCGACGCTCTTATGGAGCGAACAATCGGACACCAAAGCCTTGACTAATTTGCGTCTGACGCTCTCGCGCGTGCGTCAAACTCTCGGAACGCAATCCTCACTATTAGCCCTCAACCAACAGACCATCACCTTCAAACTATCCCCTCCCGATTGGGTAGATGTCGTCGAATTCGATACGCTGTTGCAGCATTGCGAGGTCCATCCACACGCCAACATCACTGCCTGTGCCGAGTGCGCGGCGCGGCTCATGCAAGCCGTCGCGTTGTATCGCGGCTCTTTGCTGTGTGATTTGAAGGTGGACGATAGCCCTGCCTTTGACGAATGGCTCGCGCTGCAAGCCGAACCGCGTCAGCGTCGTGTCCTTGCCACGTTAAGCACGCTGGCGACGCATCACCTTGAACGCGGCGACTACACCCAAGCCCAATCATACGCGCGACGACAAATAGCATTGGAGGCATGGCGCGAGGAGGGACATCGCCAATTGATGCTGGCATTGCATCTGAGTGGACAGACTTCAGCTGCGTTGGCGCAGTACGAGACCTGTCGCCATATCTTGCGCAAAGAGTTAGACGTCGAACCCTCCGCTGCGTTACAACAGCTCTACGAGCAGTTATTCGCCGGACAAGACCTGCAAGGCTTCCTCCTTCGACAAGCTTCATCCTCTTCAGCGGACATGGCTGCAACCCTCGCAGGGCTGAAGGCGCCGCGTCACAATTTGCCCGCGGCGCTGACGACGTTCATCGGGCGCGAGTCCGAGGTAGAGCAACTGGTCGCGCGCCTCGCCAACCCACACTATCGGCTCATCAGTTTGGTGGGCATGGGCGGCGTAGGCAAGACGCGGCTCGCATTGCAGGTATGTAGAGAGGTTGCAGCGCAACGCCTCTACGCCGATGGCCTCTGGTGGTGCGAGCTCGGATCCGTCACTGACCCGGCGCTTGTGCCTCCCGCGCTCGTCAATACGCTCGGTTTACATGAACCAAGCCAACAGCTCAGTGTGTCCCGCTTGCAAGCCCATTTGAAAGCGCGTCACGCATTGCTCGTCTTCGACACTTGTGAACATCTGCTGGCTGCGTGTGCGCACTTAGCCGAGACGCTTCTCAAGAGCTGTGATCAACTCACCATCATCACGACCAGTCTCGAACCCCTCGGCTTGATTGGCGAATTGGTGTGGCGCGTCTCCCCCCTCGCTGTCCCACCATTCGCATCGAATGGTCAACGGTCAGTGTTTGCGGCTGAGGCTGAACCTGGAACCTTGAACTTAGAACAATATGCAGCTGTACGCCTGTTTGTTGACCGCGCGTCGTTGTCGCAGCCTACCTTTGTGCTGCATGAAGCGAATGCACTGAAAGTCGCGCAGCTGTGCGCGTCGCTCGACGGCTTGCCGCTCGCGCTCGAACTTGCGGCGGTGCGTTTGTTAGATTTGCCGCTGGAAGCTATCGCGCAAGGGCTTGATCAACGCTTTGCGTTGTTGACCAAGGGCAGCCGCACTGCGGCGTCGCGTCAACAATCGTTGCAGGCGATGGTCGCATGGAGTTACGACTTGCTCTCGGAGTCTGAGCGCGCGTTCTTGCGGCGTCTGGCGGTGTTGGCGGGCAGCTGGGAAGCCGAGGCAAGCGCGGCGCTGTGGCGCGAACAGCATCCCAGCTCATCCGAGCTGCTCGCGGCGCTCGTCAACAAATCCGTCGTCGTCAGACAAGAGCAACAGGGTCTGTTGCGTTATCAATTGTTAGACACCATCCGTGACTTTGCGCGCGAACAATTGGCGCAAGAGTCTGTCGAAGCGATGGAGGCGTGGCGACGCGCCCATGCCTATTACGCGCAACAAGGCGATGTCGCAGCGCAAAGGTTCGACTTCGCGCAGAGTTGGCAATACTATGGCTTGGCAACGAAGTGTTTGAAACAACTGCTGATGTCCAGAAAAGATGAAACGCTGCGGGGAGCGACGTTAGAGAACGTCGCCGCCTCGTCGCGCGCGCTGTCTAGACATGAGTGGACACAACTCCCTGCTGATGAGATGCTTCAACGTTTAGAGCTGGATATGTTGTTCAAGCAGCTGCGCGTGGGCTTTTCGCTGGAAACGCCCCAAGCCCAATTGGCGCGTCTGCAAGCGGCGGAGCAAGTTGCCGCCGTTTTAGCGCAAACAGGTCAAGCAGCGGATATAGTGCGGTTGGCGCGCGCGCGCTTATGGCTGGGACGCACACACTTTTATCTCGGCAACGTGGCTGAAACCTACCGCTACTGTCACCAGGTCTTGCCTATCGCGCAAGCCCATCAAGATACTGAGTTGTTAGCCTTATCAGCGAGTATCATCGGCGCTAACCTAACGATGCAAGGACAGTGCGCCCAAGCGGTTCAATGGCTGTCCCAAGCCGTGCGCGCTTGGGAGCAAGTGGGCGATCGGTATGAATGGTCTATGGCGTGCTTTTTTTTCAGTATGGCATTGACGTTGAGCGGGCAACTCGTTGTCGCTTGGCAATACATCGAGCAAGGTCTGAGCTTTGCGCACGCCCAACAATACCAGCGCGGCTTGTCGTTGGGTCAATTTACCATGATCTTTACAGCATTTCACAGCCGCGATTATGAGCGAACACGACAGGCAGCCCAAGCGACCCTTGACCTCTCGCTGGAGGTAGGATTATGGCTCAATGCCATCAACGCGCTCTCCTATCGCGCTTGGGCAGAGAGCCGACTAGGCCACCACGCCGTCGCACGGCAGACGATAGCCGAGCGAGAGGCGCTCAAGGCGCGGGTGAATATGCGGTTGCAATATGCGGAGGATTGGCGGTTAGCTATAGATGCGGAGTTGGCGTTGAATGCAGGTGAGCATCCAGAGGCGATCAACCTAGCGAAGGTGGCGCTGGAGGCGGCTGTTCATGTGAAGGGTGTATTTACGGCAGGATTGGCGCAACGAGTGTGGGGCGAAGCGCTCGTGCGTTTGCAGCCGCCTCACTGTGACGAAGCCGAGGCGCATCTGCTGGAGAGCCTGCAATGTTTTGCAGAAGGCGAAGCCTACCTTGAAGCCGCCTGCACGCGCATGGTGTTGGGACGCCTCTATCAAATGCAAGCGCGACGCGATGCCGCACGCGCCCAATTCGCGCAAGCCGCAACACAATTCGAAGCCTCTGGGATGAGCGCAGAGCTGCAACAAACGAGGACTCATCTGGCGACGCTCGCCCTGTAAACAACAGCAACGCGTCACGCACAGATTCGATGGTATAATTCTGCTCGCTATGGCTATCTATCGCATTCACGATGTTCTCAATTATGGCGGCTTCTTCGCAGGCGATACTGTCACGGTCAGCGCTCGTGCGGTCGCCGATCCGTCTGAAGAAAAAACGTTCACCATTGACCAAAGCGCCCTCACCAACATCAGCGGCGACCGTTACAAAATCGTCGCAGGGCTCGCGCTCGCTTTGCAATTCGAGGGCGAGCGCGTCAGCTCCGCGACGGTCATCGCCGCCAAAGAACGAGCAACCTTGCGACAAGTTGCCCAATACCCAATATCCAATACCCAACCTCGCGCCGCGCCGCGCCTCTTCGCCCACCACTGCGCGTCATGCGACTTGTGGATTCTTGGCGAGCCACATGATGGCAAGTGCGGCGTCGCAGGACACATCGTGCGTATAGCGCATAGCGCATAGCCGATGATCTGCGATAAGTCATCCGCTAGCTGCCATCTGCGAAATGAGGTCATATGCCTTACCACGGTGGTCGTCTCATCGCTCGCGTTTTGAAGCACGAGGGCGTCTCACATCTGTTCACACTCTGCGGCGGACACATCGCGCCGATTTATGATGGCTGCCTTGACGAGGGCATCACGGTCGTGGACACGCGACACGAGCAAGCGGCGGCGCACGCGGCCGATGCGTATGCGCGACTAACGCGCGGCATCGGCGTGGCCGCGGTCACGGCAGGACCGGGCGTCACCGATGCGGTGACGGCGGTGGCGAACGCGTATTACGCGGCGAGCCCGCTCGTGTTGCTCGGCGGCGCGGCGCCATTGGAACAGCAAGGACGCGGCGCATTGCAAGAGATGGATCAGCTCTCGTTGCTCAAACCCATCACAAAATGGACGGTTGCCATTCACCAAACGGCGCGCATTCCCGAACTGTTGACGCAAGCGATTCGCATAGCGACGAGCGGGCGACCTGGCCCCGTGTTCGTCGAAGTTCCGTTCGATGTGTTGCTCAATTTCCTTGACGAAGACTGCGTGAAGTTTCCGACGAACTACCGCACGACCGCGCGCATGGTTGGCGACACGCGCGCGATTGATGCGGCCGCGCAGCTCATCGCGCAATCGTCACGCGCGACGATTCTCGCCGGCACGCAGGTTTATTGGGATGACGCCAGCGACGCCTTGCGCGCCTTCGCCGAGCAGACGAACATGCCCGTCTATACGAATGGCATGGGACGCGGCACGCTGCCGATGGATCATCCCAACTGTTTGCAACTCTCGCGCGGCAACGCGCTGCGCGAATCCGATCTCGTCATTGCCATCGGGACGCCGATGGATTTTCGCTTGAAATATGGCGAGTTCGGGCGCGAGACCAAAGTGATTCAGATTGACGTTGACCCCACCGAGCTTGGACGCAATCGCGCGGTGGAGGTGGGCATCGTCGGCAGCGCGCGAGCAGTGTTGGAACAATTGTTAGGGGCAACCACACAAGGTCGCCCCTACGACGCGTGGCTCGCGCGGTTGCAAGGCATCGAGGAAGAGCGACGTACGAAACAAGCGCAATGGGAACGATCCGACGCGCGCCCCATTCACCAATATCGTCTCGCGCACGAGCTCAATCGTTTTATTGACGCGGACACGCTCATCATCGGCGACGGCGGCGACGTGGTCGGGCTCGCGGCGAAGGTGTTGACGATTCGCAAGCCTGCGCGCTGGATGGATCCGGGTCCGCTTGGTTGTCTGGGTGTCGGGTTGCCATTCGCGCTCGCCGCACAGTTGCTGCATCCTGATAAAAAAGTCATTGTGCTGAACGGCGACGGTTCGTTTGCATTGAACGGCATGGAGTTCGACACGGCGGCGCGTTTCAAGCTGCCCATCGTCACCGTAATTGGCAACGATGGACAATGGGGCGAGATTCGCATACCCCAAATAGCGCTAATGGGCGCAGAGCGCGCGATTGCGACGCAGCTCACAGCTGGCACACGCTACGACAAAATCGCGGAAGCGTTTGGCGGTTATGGCGAATTGGTCGAAGACCCCAACCAGATCGTGCCAGCATTACAACGCGCCGTGGCGAGCGGCAAGCCAAGCATCGTCAACGTCTTGATTGATCCCGATGGGGTGAAGAAGGCGGATGCGGTGCGGGCGTATGTCCTTTGAAAGTGCATTCGCCACGCTTTACCCTTTTGGGTATAATCATCGCCGCTTCCCCCCATTACAGCTCTACCGATTTTGGCGTAGAACGCAGCCGCCTGAGCTTGTCGCAGGCTGCGGACGCTTCATGAACCCGCCTGGTTCAACCAGCTCACCATGCTAATCTAACGTCAATTCGGGATAAGGTTGCGGGCGATTGAAAATCACGCCGACTCACTGCGAAACCCGCCGGCGCGGGTTCAGCACCAGCCGACAGAAGTCGGCTTGGCGCGGCGGTGCGCGCGCATTGCCTTCGCTGTGGCTTATCCCGCATTCACGTTAATCTACATTCAAGTTGGAAGAGCCCTCAATTACTGATTATCAATTACTCTCACGGAGTTCCTATGACCACAGCAACCATCGGCGTTATCGGCGGCAGCGGCTTGTATGCGATGGACGGCTTGACCGACATCGCAGAAGTGAAAATCAGCACGCCCTTCGGCGACCCAAGCGACCTTATCACCGTCGGCACGATTAGCGGCAAGCGTGTCGCCTTCTTGCCGCGTCACGGGCGCGGGCATCGCATCATGCCGAGCGAGCTGCCGAATCGCGCGAACATCTGGGCGCTCAAATCGTTGGGCGTCACGCACATCATCTCCGTCAGCGCGTGCGGCTCGCTACGCGCAGACCTTGCGCCACGCGACATCGTGATTCCCGATCAAACGTACGATCACACCAAAGGACGCGTCAATACTTTCTTTGGCAATGGCATGGTCGTGCATACAAGCTTCGCCGAACCGTTCTGCCCGACGTTGAGCAACGTCGTCTATGAGGCAGTGAAAGCGGCAGGCGGGCGCGTCCATCGCGGCGGTACGTACATCACCATCGAAGGTCCGATGTTTTCGAGCAAGGGCGAATCGCATATCTATCGCCAATGGGGCATTGACATCATCGGTATGACGTGCATGCCCGAGGCGCGGCTGGCGCGCGAAGCCGAGATATGCTACGCGACGATGGCGCACGTCACCGACTACGACGTGTGGCACGAAAGCGAGGAACCCGTCACGTTGCAGATGGTGTTGTCGAACCTCAACGCCAACGTGACGCTTGCGCAACACGCCTTGAAAATTGCCTTCACCCAGATTGACGAGCAGCGCGAAGGCTGCCCTTGCCCCACCGCGTTGAAAGAAGCCATTGTGACCGCCGCGCACCTCATTCCGCAAAAAATCAAAGATGATACGCAATTGTTAGCAGGCAAGTATTGGTCATGAGCATTTGCCCTCACACAAAAATTGCAGAAACCCGTTTGTTCGCAAAACGGGTTTCTGTGCTTTAGGGCTTGAGTACCATTCGTGAACACACCTACCTCGCGCCGCTCGTTCTTGAAACGCAGCGTGTGGTGGTTGGCGGCAATACCGAGCAGTTTGTTGACGCTGCTCTATGTGTGGTTGTCGCGTGACACGCACACGCGCTATCCACCAACGGCCGTCAACGACAACGCGCCTAATCTCTCTGTGGTCAGTCCAGCAACCGAGGTATTGACGGCGCACGCTTACACGCAACAACTGCAAGCGGCAATTGAAGCGTATGGGTTAAGCGCGTTCACGCAAGACTTTCGCGCATTGTTACAACAAACGGCGCA
>CAZDYP010000126.1:0-1835 GCA_964509505.1 uncultured Anaerolineae bacterium
GCAAAACGTGATACAGATGTACAAGTCAGTTTTTCATGGCGCGCTAAAAACACACACCTGCGGGAACGTTCACTCTCGCAGGTGTGTGTTTCTCTACTATCACCCAATTTCTACACCCCAATCAGTAGAGCCTCTCTTCTTCACAGGTCAAGCCCAACGTCGCCATCGTCTCGCGCAAATCACGTTGCGCTGCATCCAGTAAGTCCACAACCGTTGGGAGGGATGGTCCCGTTGCCGAGAGTGTGACGTTGATGCGAATGTCGGGGCCGAAACGTTTGGCGCGCGACTTGAGATAGACGCGTGGGTGACGTTCTACGACCGCTTGCAATTTCGCTGCCATGAACGATTCGTCTTGGCAATTCACAACTACCGTACGGATTTGATACGCGGCATCGCCAAAAATTTGCTTGAGCAATGGATTCAGTGAGCTCGTGAAGATGCTCTTCAATTCAGGCGGCACGCCGGGCAACGCGACGATAGTCGAATTGCCTACGCGCAACATCGCTGCTGGTGCGCCGCCAACAGGATTGTAAATTGGCTCCGCGCCTTGCGGGAACAGCGCCATCTTCTTGCGCGCCTCGCTCATCTCACCCGACTTCACCCAGCCAACGGCAGCCAACTCCGCATAGCGTTTCGTCAGCATCGCCAGCGCTTCTTCGTGTGCGACGAGCGGCAAGTCAAGCGCCGCTGCAATCGCCGCGAGTGTGAGGTCATCGGCGGTCGGACCGAGCCCACCCGATGTGATGATGAGGTCCACTTTTGCGCTGAGACTCGCGCGCAACGCCTCGGCAATCGCAGGAAATTCGTCGCGCACGATGACACAACGGCGCACGAAGCCGCCGAGTCCCGTGAGCTGTTGAATGAGCCAATGCGTGTTCGTGTCTTGCACATCGCCAATCAAGAGCTCATTGCCGATGGCGATGATGTCGCAAGTAGGAGGAGAATGATGAGTCATAATTGTTTCACTTCATGCTTCACGCTTTAAGCCCTCATGCAACACCCTCTCCCCCAACCTCCCCCGCACTTCCGCCGCCGTCAACGTCCCCTCCTCCGTGAAAAAGCGCGTGATGAGCTCAAGCGGCGTCTGATCGAAATAGACGTTGAAGCCGCGCATCAGCGGCTCGAGCGGCGCAATTTCCGTCGGGTCTTTTTCTTCAATCTCAAACGTCGCGCCTTGCGGCAAAAATTTTTCCGTGCCTGCAAGACAATACACGGGCAGACCGAGTTGCTTCGCTGCGAGCGCCATGCCCAGCGTCCCAACCTTGTTGACGACGCCCTCGCTCGTGATCGCATCCGCGCCAATCAGCAGCGTGTAGAAGCCATGAATGAACACTGCCGCCGTCGCATCGGCGATCACCTCGACTTCGATGCCCGCTGCTGCGAGTTTGCGCGCCAACGCCACGCCTTCATACTGTGGACGCGACTCGGTACAGACGACGCCGAAACGCTTGCCCGCATCTTTCGCGCGCAGCAACGCCGCCACAACCGTTGACGACGAAGAATGCGTCAGCAACAACGCGCCGCTGTGAATGAACGGCAGCATTTCGTTGGCGATGCGACGATTGTGATGCGCGAGGAACGCGCTAAACTTCAACGCAGCATTGGATACGGCTTGTGGCAGCGTCGCGCGCTGCGGTTTGCCATGCAAGTAGATAACGTCCTCGCCTTCTGTGGCGTGCATCACATCATTACACAAATTGACGATGGACGCCATCGCAGGCTGCGCGGCTATCAATTGGCGACACAACTCCACGAGTTCGCACTTGAACGTTGCCTCATCGCCCTCCCAAAAATCCGCGAATTGCATGATGAGGTTCGCTGCTTGATTCGCCAGC
>CAZDYP010000126.1:1845-16323 GCA_964509505.1 uncultured Anaerolineae bacterium
CGCCTGAGTGTTTGTCGGCGGCGATGCGCTGAATCTCGGATTGATAATCTTGCATCATATATGCCGCTAAGTGTCACCTGCCAAGTGTCATGTGTCAAGTCACATGACACATGACTCTCGCCCCATGACACTGATGAATCATCCTCGTCCGAGATATGCCTGCCCCGTCGGCAGCATCAACAGCTCCAACACATTCAGATGCGGCGGTTGCGTGGCGATGAACAACACGGCATCGGCGACCTCTTCGACGCTCATCATTGGCTCACGATTGAAGTCGCTGTCGGCAACCGAGCGCACTTCGGTGCGAATGTTGCCGGGGAAGATGCAGCTCACGACAATGCCATGGGCACGCCCTTCGAGCGCCGTCTCTTGCGTCAGCCCCCACAGTCCCGCCTTCGTCGCCGCATAAGACGCACTGTTAGGGCGCACACGGCGCGCGGCGATGCTCGCCACGTTGACGATGCGCCCCCCGCCTTGCTGCTTCATAATCGGAAACGCAGCGCGCGTGCAGAGAAATGGCGCGGTCAGATTGACGGCGATGGCTTGATTCCATGACTCGGTTGTGAATTGCTCAATGGGCGCGCCGCCTAACTGCGCCGCGTTGTTCACCACCACATCAAGTCGCCCGAAGCGCTGTAGCGTCTGCGCGAACAGATTCTCAATCTGCGCCTCAACCGTCAGGTCAGTCGGCACGGCAAGCGCCTCGCCGCCTTGCGTTTGTATCGCATTCGCTACCGCTTGTAGTTGCGCCTGATTGCGCGCTGCCAACACGACCTTGCAGCCTTCGCGCGCAAATGCCTGCGCAATCCCCTTGCCCAAGCCGTGCGACCCGCCTGTGATGATTGCCACCTTGTCATCTAGTTTGCCCATAACTCGCTCCTTAGGTGATGCGCTATAACTTCACCACGCCTGAATCATTGCCCAATGCTGAACAAGCGCGCATTGCTCCACGCAAGTTATATGATTACGCGCTCAATCCTACACTATTGGGCTTACGAAATTGAATTTGTGAATCCCGACGGCTCCACGCGCGCCTTGTTGACGCTGACGCCTGAGCAGGCGCGTAAGTTAGAGTCAACCGATGTGTTGACAACTCGTCCCTCGCGCTTGCCACATAGCACGCTCCACTCACGCAATGCCCGGCACAGGGAAGCGCTTGCAAATCTCCGCCACACCCGCCCGCACTTCCGCATACACTGGCTCGTTGCCGATGTTCCGCAATGTCTTGGCGATGAGCTGCGCGATCTGCTGCATCTCAGCGACGCCGAAGCCGCGTGTCGTCACCGCAGGCGTCCCCACACGAATCCCGCTCGTCACACTTGGCTTCTGTGGATCATAAGGTATCGTGTTTTTGTTGACCGTGATACCGACCTGGTCCAACGCCACTTCCGCTTTCTTGCCCGTCGTGTTCACGGGGCGCACATCCACCAACATCAGATGATTGTCAGTGCCATCCGACACAATCCGCAAGCCTTCGCGCTTGAGCGCTTCAGCTAAAGCCTTCGCGTTATCGAGGACGCGCTGTTGATAGTGTTTGAACTCTGGCTGTAGCGCTTCGCCGAGCGCCGCCGCCTTTGCCGCGATGATGTGCATGAGCGGGCCGCCTTGCGCGCCGGGGAACACGGCTTTGTCAACGGCTTTCGCAAATTCGGCTTTGCAGAGAATCATGCCGCCGCGCGGACCGCGCAATGTCTTGTGCGTCGTCGTCGTGACGATGTGCGCGTACGGCACAGGGTTCGGATGCAACCCCGCCGCAACCAAGCCCGCAAAGTGCGCCATATCCACGACCAAAATTGCGCCCACCTGATCGGCAATCCAACGCATCCGCTCAAAATCCCAGAAGCGCGGATAAGCCGTCGCGCCCGCAATGATCATTTTCGGTTGATGAGCTTTTGCCAGCTCGGTCATCTCCTCGTAGTCAATGCGCTCGTCGTGCCGCGAGACGCCGTAAGGCACAATCTTGAACCACATTCCGCTGAAGTTGACAGGCGAGCCATGCGTGAGATGCCCGCCCTGATCGAGCTTCATGCCCATCACCGTGTCGCCCGGCTTGACTGTCGCCATGTACGCGGCGAGGTTCGCCTGCGCGCCCGCGTGGGGTTGCACATTGGCGTGGTCTGCGCCGAAGAGTTGCTTGGCGCGGTCGCGTGCAATGTTCTCCACGAGATCAACGTACTCGCAGCCGCCATAGTAGCGATTGCCCGGATAGCCTTCGGCATATTTGTTCGTTAGAATCGAGCCCGCCGCTTCGAGAACGGCAGGGCTGACGTAATTCTCTGAGGCAATCAATTCGATTTTGTTTTTCTGACGCCCCTCCTCTTGTTGAATGGCGGCGTAGAGTTCGGGGTCTTGGTGTGAGAGGATAGACATGGTTGCTCCTTACCTAGCAAACTTTTCTGAATAATGCGGTTACGCAAGCGCAATCCTAACTGCTTTAGGAGGGGATGCGAACAAAGATAGATGGCTCATAGCTCACGCTTGGACGTTGCGTTCTCCTGTAATTTGTTGCGCCAACGCCTGCCATGTTTCATCACGAATGGTGGCGAAGGCGTCCACCACCCGCGGATCGAACTGAACACCACGCAGGCGCACAATTTCCTGACGGGCGACGGCGAATGGCGCAGCCGCGCGATATGGGCGATTGGTCGTCATGGCATCCAGCGTGTCCGCAACGGCAAAGATACGCGCGGGCAATGGAATCGCGTCACCCGTCAGACGATGGGGATAGCCCGCACCATCCCAGCGCTCGTGGTGATATTGCACAACCGCTAACGCGCGCTGCAAGAATGGGATGTCGCGCAGAATCCGATAACCGATAGCGGGATGTTGTCGCATGAGCTGCCATTCCTCATCCGTCAGTTTGCCTGGCTTTAGCAGGATAGCATCAGGCACGCCAATTTTGCCAACATCGTGCAACAACGCGCCCATTTCCAACGACTCGCGCTGTGTCGCATCCATGATGCCTAACGCATCCGCCAGCGCCAACGCATAAGCGGTCACGCGCCGCGAGTGCCCTTCCGTCTCACGGTCGCGCGCGTCGAGCGCTGCGCTCAACGCGGTGAGCGTCGCTTGATAACTGTCGCGCAGGCCGGTGAGCGCGTGCGCCAACGCTTCCGCTTGTTGTTGCGTTTGCTCATGTAGGCTCATGCGATGAATGGCGATGCCGCCGATTTCGGCAATCGTTTGCGACAAACGTTGTTCATCCGCAGAGGGTGTGTGATGCGGCGGAAACGCCATACACAATGCGCCCACCGTGCGCCCGCCTGCCTGCATCGGAAACGTCAAGCCCATTTGCTCACGGGCGATACATTCACGCAGCGTGAGTGGGAAACGCTCGTCTTGAGCCAACGTGATGAACAGCTCAGGCTCGTGACTCGCCAAACCATTTTCTGCTGCAGCGCTCGGCCATGGAAAACGCATGTCACAGGCTGCGGTCAATGTGCCTAAAGCCAATGGGATATAAGCCTCGTCGCCTTCCGCTTCCTTGAGCATGACTGCGCTGCCTGTCAGGCTCAACGCGCTCATCGCCTGCTGCAACAAAATAGCGATCACCTCATCACGCTGGGTTGCCTGCCGCAACGTCGTGCTGACTGCGTGAAGCGTCGTCAGGTCTTGCAATTGGCGTTTGACGGTCGCGTACAGTTGCGCGTGCTTCAACGCCAGCGCCGCCTGCTGCCCGAAGATGGTCGCCACCTCCAAATCCTGTGGCGTGAAGCATTCATCGTGCTGCGTATCCACCAACATCAGCGCGCCCAACACGCCATCGTCATTTAGGAGCGGCACACCCATAATCGCGCGCACGTTGAAAAAAGCCACCCAAGCGGGGTTGAGCTCGGGCGCCGTCGTCGCATAATTGACCAGCAAAGGTTTGCGTCCCGTGATGATGCGCGCGGTCCAAGTATCTACGTCATCCAACGGCTCACGTAACCCAAGAAACTGGCTGCGTTGATCGCCATAACCCGCGCGCCCAATCAATTGGTTGCCTTCTTTCAGCCACAGATACGCCCCATCCACTTCAAATAGCCGCAGGCTCTCAGCGCACACAATATCCAACACACGATCCAAATCGAGACTGCCGCCCATCGCCAAGCCAATCGGCACCAGCGCCTCCGCCATGCGCCCTCGTTCGATCACCGCCTGCTGCCTCAACAACATCCGCGTGCGTTCTTTCAGCAGCAAGTCGCCGCGTCGCACCACTACCAGCAACACCAGCAACAGCAGCCCCGCCACGCCAACAAAAATCCCACTCACCCCCAACTGCGCCTGAACGATTTGTGTAGGGAGAACCCACGGCGCTAAGACGCGCTGCGCTACCTCGCCCGCCACAAGCGCCAACAACGCAATCGTGATCACGCTGGTCGCGGCGAAGTAGCGCGTCAAATCAAAATAGCGCACACGCTCGTATGTCAGCGCGACGGCGCCCATTGCCACCAGAAACGCGCCGAGCATCAACAGATGATAAAGCCACCAACTGAGATGCCACAGCGGCATGGTCACGATAATGATGACGGCTTCGGCTAACAAGCCCGCCGCGACAACCAAGGCCGCGTCAAAATACTGCCTACGCTTGCGATAGGCTTGCCAACACTTGAGCGCCGTGACGAGGTAAAGCGACACCGTCACCCCTACCAACGCATACTGACTGAGCGGACTCAAGGTATTGAGAAACAGCAGCGGCTCGGGCAGCACAAAAGCCATCAACACATACAACGCATAAGCCATGACGCCCAACCACCACCACAGGCGGCGGCGCTCTAAGATACGCCTCTGCATGGCGCTTGACCAAGGGGCCATCGCCAGCAGCAGCAACACCGCGCCAACAAACAAACTAATGGGCGATGACCACATGACAGCGAGTGCGGCATTGGAGGGTCGTGGCTGAATGGGAGGCGCAGACTGAGATGGCGACGTATATTCACCATACTCATCGGCTGAAGCGGTTGATTCGTGTGCGTGTTCACTCGCACGGTTCGGCAACGGCAGAATGAAACCTAGCGTCGCCAAACCATGAATCAAAAAAATACCTGCGATAGCGGTGAAAGCGAAGGTGACAAACAAGGCGCGCACATCGCCGACGGACCCCGCCAAGTGGGCGATCAGAATGCCCACTACGAAGGCTGCCAGACTGATGAATGACACGACTTCAAAGTGAAACCAAAGCGCGTTGAACTCGATATCCCAAGTGGGTATTGCGCGCAGCGCTACAAGGCTGAGCGCGGGGACAAGGAGCGCGCCGATGATCCCGA
Source organism: uncultured Anaerolineae bacterium (assembly GCA_964509505.1). GTDB lineage: Bacteria > Chloroflexota > Anaerolineae > JACRMK01 > JACRMK01 > CAZDYP01. The sequence goes on from CAZDYP010000126.1 coordinate 7,092, forward strand.
GCTCGGCGCGTGAAATCCACCCTGCGGCGCGACGCGCGTCTAGTGGCGGGTCGTCTTTTTGCATGGCGAGGTCAGCGGGCTGGCTCATGGATTTACCTCGGCGGTGATCATCGCCACAAACTCCGCCAAGATAATCGCTGTCGCGCCCCAGACTTTGTGTTCGCCATGCGCGCCGATGCGGTAGTGTGGCATCATCACCTTCAGGTTGTTGTATTGTGGCATCGTCCATTCCTCGACCACGCGCGTCTGCGGGTCGAGCATGTGACTGAGCGGCACCTCGATGACCTCAGCAACTTCAAATGGGTCGGGCTGAAAGTCGGGACGATGGTCAATGTAAGCCACCGTTGGATACACATAAAAATTGCTGGGCGGCACGTAAATCGTGGAGAGCTGACCCAAGACCTCGTAATGATTCAGCTCAATGTTCAGCTCTTCGCGCGCTTCGCGCAATGCCGTCGCTTGATAATCGCGATCGTGCGCTTCGTGCCCGCCGCCCGGCAGCGAGATTTGCCCTTTGTGCTTATCGAGATGATCCGTGCGTTTGGTCAATATGAAATGCAATTCATCGTTGCGTGGATACAACAAAATCAGCACGCCGCCATGTTTCGCATCAATGATTTCGCGCGGCACGATGCTTTGCCGATAGGGCGGCATCAGCGCTTGTTGCGCGGAGAGACCCAATAACGGTTTGGTCAAAGCACGGCGAACTGTATCGAGCGCAAGCGTGTTGAGAATCATACGTGGACTATACAAGGAAATTAGGGAAATCAGAGAAGCTAGACGCCGCTGATTTCCCCTCATCTTCCCCTATTTCCGCTGTGTCATCATTTGCACCGCAACACCACAATCGTCAAATCGTCGTGTTGCTCATAGCGTCCTACAAAATCACGAATGGCGTCGAGAATTTGTTTCAGCACCGCAGCGGCGTTGTCGTGATGCGCGCTCAACGCCGCCGCTTGCAAACGCTCACGTCCAAAAAAATCCAACTCGGCATTGGTGGCTTCGGTGACGCCATCCGTGTACATCACCACCACATCGCCCGCCTCCAACTGAATCGCGTGTTCTTCGAGTGCGATAGTTGCCTGCACGCCTAACGCCATGCCCCGTCCGCTGAGCCACTCCACTTCATGCTTCTCATAACGCAACACTAATGGTGGATTGTGTCCCGCGCTGGTGTAATGCAACGTGCGCGTCGCAGGATCGAGCGCCGCATAAAACACCGTGACAAATAAATCCGTGCGCGCATCGCTGAGGATGATTTCATTCGCGCGCTCCAAGACTTGATGCGGCGTGCGACGCGTCGCCTTACCAAGTCCGATAGCGCGAATAATAGTGCGCGCGAGGGTCATGTAAATCGCCGCAGGCACACCTTTATCCGCCACATCCGCCACCGTGATGCCCCAACGATTTTCTTGCAACGGCAAGAAGTCGTAGAAATCGCCCGACACCTGCAAGGCTGGCTGCCACACCGCCGCGACTTCAAAACCTTCGATCTGTGGGACACAATCGGGCAACAGCGACGATTGAATCGCGCGACCGATGCTCAGCTCTTGTTCGATTTGCGCGCGCTTGTCACGTTCGGTTTCTAATTGTGCCGCTTCGATAGCGAGCGCCGCTTGGTTCGCAATGCCCGTCAAGAGCTGCACGCGCCGCGCATCGCGTTGCGTATCCGCATCCACACAAAAGACACCCAACAACACGCCGCGCACCATCAACGGCAACGTCAGCGCCTGCGCCATTTGCCACTGCGTCGCGAGCTCAGTGGGCAATGTGACGTACTGTGAGTGAACCTCGAAACCTGTATGAGCGTGAGCATTCGCGTGACCGAAGACTTGATTGATGTGATACGCGCAGTTCTGAAACTGTTGCGCCGATTCCAAACTCAGGCCATACGAAGCCGAGCCCATCAGTTGGCTTTCCCTGCCGTCCCACAACAACACCAGACACTTTTCCGCGCCGACCAACAGCGGCGTCAGGCGCACCATCGTCTGCAAAATCTCCTCTATGTTCGTGAGGCTGCCTAACGCATCCGCGACTTGCAACAACGCATTCGAGATGTAGGCTTCTTGCTGCACATCGCTGAACAGATTCGCTTGATGAATGGCTACCGCCACCTGGTTGCCCAACGATTGCATGACGAACATATCGGCGGCGCTGAAGGCATGCGGCTTATCGGCTTGCACCTCCATCACGCCCAACAACTTGCCTTCGACTTTTAATGGCACGATGAGCTCGGCGGCCGTTCTAGGCGCGGCGGGATCAAAGCGATAGCGCGGCTCCTGTGTCACATCGTTGACCATCAGCGCCTCACCCGTTTGCGCGACAGTGCCTAGCAATGAGATGCCCGCGCGAAAATCGAAGCGATTTTCGGCGGCGCTTTTGGTCGTCTGTGTGCCTGCGCCATAAACCAGACACGCGCCATCTAACCAATAGATGTCAACGTGATAGTAGCCGAATTTGACTTTGATGAGCGTGACGACGAACTCTAACAACTCGTCGAGTTCATAGATGCCAGCGACGCGCTGGCTCACTTCGGCAATGGTGGCGAGCTGCGTCGCGCGCCGTTGCTGCGCCGCATACAAACGCGCTTGTTCGATGGCGACGGCGGCTTGATTCGCCATCGCAGAAAAGACACGCTCATGGTCGGGTGTGAACTGCGCGGGCGCGTCAGAATTGAACGAGATGACGCCGATGGCTTGTTCTTTGGCAAGCATCGGCACAAACAACGCCGAGCGGGTGCGCTCCGTCGTCAACACCATACTGCGCTGCGGTAAAGATTCTTTGTGAAAGTCGCGCGCCAACAACGCCCGCCGATGATCCGCCACCCATTGCGATATGCCGCCGAGCGCGTAGCAACACGGCGCTTGTCGCTCACCATGCTGATACCACAAGCGCAAATCCACTTGTTGAGTCGAGGCGTCAATCAGCGAAATCGCAAAATTGGAGGTGTCCGCAATGCGCGAGGCATATGCATAGACGAGTTCGATGATTTGTTGCTCGTCGAGTCGCGCCGCGCCCACCTCGCGCCCAAATTCGTTCAAGGTTTCCAATTCAGTTTGACGCTTGCGATACGCTTGCGACACATCGGACAGTTGACGTACGACAATGCTCGTCAACGACATGCCCATGGCCACCAACAGAAAGCTGGGGCGATCTACGGTTGTGAATAAATACGCGACCAATGCGCTCAACGGCAAGGGCAACAACTCCACCAACAACGACATCTGCATGATGACGCGCACGAAAGCCCACGCGCCTGCGCGCCCCACTGCAAGCCACTCGCCGACGATCCAAGCCAGATGATCCAGCATGAACCACACGACGCACAGCGCGAGCATGGGCAAAAGCTCTACAGCGGACAAGAGTGCAGGCGGTATCTTGCCGCCCAGACCGATGTACACGAACGCACTCACGCCCGCCGCCAGCGCTTTGATGCCAAACCGAAACGCGGCGAGCTCTACGGCTTTGCTGGCAGTGACGTTGCGATAGTGCCACGCGCTGCCGAGCGCGTAGAGGCCATTGCTCAAGCCCGCGACCCAACCGCCGCCTGCCGCGCCAAACACCATGACCGCCGCCACATCCACAACGCCGACCAGCGAATGCGTCACCCGCATCGTGGGCGCGACCCGAAACCCTGCGCGCTTCACGAAGATGGACAACGTGAGGAAGAGCAGCAAGTCCAACAAGTGTTCATTGATGAATGCGGGCAACGTGAGGAACAACAACAACACGAAGCCAATGAGTGCGATGAGGTAGTGATAAATGATGGTTGTGCGAGAGGAAATCACGAGGGAGATTATAGCATAGGGGAACAAGGAGACGAGGGAATGGGCAACAAGGGATGGAGGAAACGAGCCGACGAGGGCATGGGGCAACGAGGAACGAGGAAAAGTATAAGCCCCGTTTCGCCCATTTCCCCGTTTCCCCGTTTACCTCTCTCCCCGCAACCGCCGCGTCCACGCCGCCAACGCTTCTAGCAAGGCGCGCAATTCTTTCCGCACTGCCTCGTCTGTGAGGTTGCCCTCTTTGTCGAACTTCTCCCATGAGCGCACCACCCGCAGCTCGGGCTTATTGACGACGTGCATGTTCACAAACACGGCGATGTGCCGCAGCGCCAGTTGCGCGCGCGCCGTGCCGCCCAATCCCCCCGCGCCCACGATGGCCAGGGGCTTGTCGTTCCACGCATTCTCTTGCGGTGGGCGCGATGCCCAATCAATCGCATTCTTCAACACGCCCGTCACCGAGTAGTTGTATTCGGGCGTCGCAATCAATAGCGCATCGGCAGCGCGAATGCGCTCCTTGAAATGTTTGACGGGCTCGGGGAATGCTATGTCCGCTATATCTTGATTGTATAAAGGAATGGAGGACAAGTCGTAAATTTCGAGCGTCATGCCATCAGGCAATAGCTCAGATGCCGCGCGCAACAAGCCCGTGTTATACGAGGCTCGGCGCAAACTGCCAGAGATACCTAGCACGTGAATTGACACAGTCATTAGCTCCTTTCAAAAATTACCCGCGAATCAATGCGCGGTGGATTTGTTTCACTGCTACATCATACGACAACCGCAACGGCTTACTGGTGTTGCTTAGTGTTTTTGTGTTGAGAAGAGATTCTCACAACAAACTCACCGCTGAGTAGATCTGTCCAAGAAAGCGACTCGGGTGCGTCGCCAACAAGCGTGTCGCACGAAACCCGTTACGCCGCGCCAACACCTCCCATGTCCCATACGACAGCGGATGTGGCACCCACATATTGCCTTTATCCACATCATATTCTACGAGCAACAAACGCCCATTGGATTTTAGATAGTGCCGCATGAGTTGAACCATGCTATCTTTGTCTCGCAAAAAGTGCAGCGCATTTGCCATCACAATGCCATCCAACGACGGCAAGCCTAGCGAGCGCGTGAAATCGGCGACGTGATAATGCGCCGTTGTCGTTGAAAAACGAGCGCGCAGCTGTCGCTCGTTCTCGCGCAAAGCATTCGCATCTTTATCAATCGCATAGACGACGCCCGACGCGCCAATGAGCTCAGCCAGCGCGAGCGTGAACGCGCCCGTGCCTGCGCCAAAGTCAGCCCATACCCTTGCGGGCACAGGTACGCCACCCGACGCAGGCACGCCCTGCCGCAGCAGATTTACGTGGTCGGCATGATTCATGACTTCCTCACCCGCAAAATCGTTCCATCATTTCCGCGTACACTTGCGCGCACACACCCAGCGATTCCACATCCACCCATTCTTCAACGGCGTGCGCGCCCGCGCCATGCGGTCCGAAGACAATCGTTGGGATGCCTGCATCGCCCAACAACGCCGAATCGAGCCAACCCGTTTGCGTCATCGTCTTAGCAGCTTTCCCCATCACATCTTTGACGACTCGCTTCAGAGTTGTCGCAATCTCGGATTGCAAATCGGCTTGCCATGGATTTCGCACAAAGGAAACGAGATAATCCGCTTTGAACGTTGGGTCGGCGCGCGAAAGTTTTCCGATGATGGCTGCCACTTCGCGTTCTACTGTTTCTTTCGCTTCGGGCGGCACCGTGCGTCGCTCGACCTGCAACTTGCATACATCAGGATATGACGACAGCTCACGCCCGCCGGTGATGAGCGACGCATGAATCGAACCCGCGCCGAGCAGCTCGTGGCGCTTGCCCTTGCTCAACTTCTGCTGTAAGCGTTGCAATTCCACCAACACCTTCCCCATCTGCGCGATGGCGTCCACGCCAAGGTCGGGCCGCGAACCATGCGCCGCCACGCCATGCGTTTCGATGTCAATCCACGCGAAGCCTTTATGCCCGATGCCCATTTTGCAATTTGTCGGCTCAGTGTTAATCGCTGCGTCAGGATGCGGCAACTGTCCCGCTTGGATGTCGGCGACCACTGCCTCCGTGCCAATGCTGAGATATTCCTCATCGGCAACATACGTGAAGATGACATCGCCTCGCAATTTTTTGCCACTCTGCACAATGGCTTGAGTCGCCGCCAGGGTCGCCGCCAACGAACCCTTCATGTCGAATGAACCGCGCCCATACAACTTTCCATCACGCACATCGCCGCTAAACGGCTCGCTCATGCCCTCGACGCTCACCGTGTCCGTATGCCCATTGAACAGCAATGTCTGCCCTCCCCCACTGCCGCGCAGGATGCCGATGGCGTTGTGACGATTGGGGCGCAGCTCTTGCTTGATGACTTCAAGGCCCCATGACGCCATCCAATCACAAATATATTTCGCTATCGCCGCCTCGCCCGCGCCCTGCGACGCAAGGTCGGGGTTCACGGATGGAATCCGTACGAGGTCTTGCAAAATGTTCGTCGCCGTCTCGCGCGCCCACACTGAATCTATCATGGTACATGTCCCCGACAGCTGGTATATGCGTAAATGGGTAAACAACGAGGAAGTAAGGGAGCGAGGAAACGAGTAAACGGGTAAACAAGACGCGTCTCGTTTACCCGTTCCCTTGCTCTCCCATTTACCCGTCTTCTCGTTTACTGAATCACACCGCCAAACCGCTTGGCACAAACGTCGTTGGCTCAATAGCGGCAAAACCCGTCTCGCGCTCGTAATTTTCAATTCGCTTGAACAAGCGCTTCACCGCATCTTCCACCGCTTTATAATCAATGGTCTCGAAAATGGCTGTGTCGCGCGTGTTGCCTTCTGCATCGGGCACTTGGCGAAAACGCTTGATGCCCGCTTCGAGCGCTTTGCGTCCTTCAATCGTCAGATTGTTCAACGCCGTTTGCAGCACATCCTTCGCATACTCACGCGGCCCATATACACCGGCCCGATAAACCACTTCAAAAAAGTGCTGATAGTTGGGAATGATGTCGCCCGCAGGCATCGCAAAATGCTTGATGACATCCACAATGGCCTCGAGCGTTTGCATGGGATAGTAGTAGAGATAGAGGCGCGCCGTTTCAAGGAAAAAGTTGTAATGCGCGGCTTCATCTACGGCAATGACTTGTGCGACCCGCTCCAAGACAGGATCAGCATCATTAGCAAACTCAGGCTTGTCACTCTCACCGCGCGCGATAATGGCCGTATTCAAATAATTGAGCTGCGTCGCGCGTTCTTGAAACACAGGATAAAACACCATGTGAAAGGCGTCATCCCATGGCAATTTCCATTCATTATTGCGCAGCTGCTGTTTATATTCCTCAATCCACTTTGGCGCGCGGAAGCGTGAGAACAACAAGGCGTTTTGCCAAAGGTCGGAGTGTTTTTCTTCTTCCGACCCCCAACGAATATGAAAGTGTGAACGTCCATAGCTTTGACGAATAACACGCAACAAGGCAGTGACGTAATCAGGCACATATTGCTCAACTGCAAAAAAACCTTCCAGAATCGTGTTCATTTGCGGCGAATGATTGGTGCGAAACTTGCGCCAGTCGAAATCTTTATCGGGGTTCCAGTTGCGCGTCGCCTGCGAACGCGCCACATACCAGCGATACAATCCGACGAGGCCGCGTTCAATCAATCGATTTTTTTCGGCGCGGCTCAACAACCCGACGGGCGCGCGTGGACGTTGCTCCTCGATTTCCTTGATGAGGTCCGCCTCGGGTTTGACGATATGATTCATGCAATGCTCCTTTAGTGCATCCTACAGTCGGAATTTAGAGAGCGCATTTTACTCAGCTCAAGACATTTCTCCTAATGACCGCTGTCATCCATCGCGCTGATTTAGTATAACACCATGCCCACCACCACTGCGCCCGCGATAATGAGCGCAGGATGGACATCGGTGAAGAGCATCAGCCCCAACGCGACCACACCAATCAATAGCGTATCCCAACTCCAACCCTTGATGCCCATATACACATCGTACGTCGTGAACGCCAGCAACGCAACAATCACGGGACGCACAGCCTTCAGCGCCGCTTGCGCCTTTGGGTGATCTTTGAGGGCGAAGAACGCCACCGCCAGCGTCAGCATCATTAGCATCGAAGGCAATACCATGCCCAACACACCGCTAATGGCGCCTGGGACACCCGCCACCTTGTAGCCAATATAGGCAGACATTTTTGTGGCGATGGGGCCGGGCAACGCATTGCCAAACGCTAGCGCATCCGCAAACTCCGCAGAAGTCATCCAGTGATGCACATCCACCGTTTCTTTCTTGATGAGCGGAATGACGGAGGGTCCACCGCCATAACCAAAGATACCCACGCTCGCCGCCGACTTAAAAATTTCCCAGAGCAGCTCCCACATCATAACCTCGTCATCATAACCTCGGGATGATTGGTGATGGGTAATGAATCATGAGCAATTGGCGCATCTCCAATTACTCATGACTCGTTACTAAATCACTCATCGCTCATGTTCAGAAATCGCGCGTGGCGGAACACAATGAGGCGGCGGTCTCTAACGCCGCCCGCGCGCGACCCACAACGGCGAGCACGCGCGCTTCGCACTGACGCATGTTTTCTTGACAGGAGCGTTATTCATTACTCTATTGATTCGCCAGCCTCAACAACGTCAACGCCGCCACCTGCCCTGTCGCCTTCAACTTGTTCACGTCAATCTTGTCGAAAGTGTCAGTCGGCACGTGGATGTCGCCATATTGCTGCCAGATGAAGAACGTCGCGCGCACACCCACTTTCAAAAACGCTTCGTGGTCGCTGCCGCCGCCGATGCTCGTGCCGCCTGTTCTGATGTTAAGGTCATTGGCGCTCTCGCGCGCAGTGCTAGCAACCTGCGGCGAATCATTCGTGATGGTCAAGCCTGCCCCACCGCCCGCGCCGACCACGTCGAGATTGATGTAGGCTATGGTTTGATTCAATGGATAGAGGGGATGGCGCGTGTAGTATGTCGAGCCAACGAGCCCCGATTCCTCAGCCGTCCACGCCGCGAAGACGAGCGTGCGCTTCAAGTGAATCTTGTTTTTTGCAAAATGCTCCGCAAGCGCGATCACGACCGCCGTGCCCGACGCGTTGTCATTCGCGCCATCGAAAGCCGCGCCCCCGTCAGGGTCATAACCGACGTGGTCGTAATGACCGCCGACGATGACGACTTCATGCGCGAGCTGCGGGTCGCTGCCTTGAATCGCGCCGAGCACGTTCATCACCCTCACGTCACGAATCGGCGCGAGTTTCAGCGTCATGCTCACGCGATTCGCCGTCGGCGCGAACACGCCCTCGTCGCGGTTCATTTTATCTTCGAGCTCTTGCAGTTTTGCGTCGCTCAGTTGCAACAGCGCTAAGGCGACGGCGCGCGTGACGACGAGCAAAGGGCGCG
>CAZDYP010000127.1:0-16261 GCA_964509505.1 uncultured Anaerolineae bacterium
GCGATCATGAGCTGCAAAAATTGTCACGGCTCTATCAAAAGGCAACTCATGCGCGCGAACCCATTTTTGCTTTGGTGGCGGGTGAAGCGGGTTTGGGCAAATCGCGTTTGTTGATGGAATTTACGACGCAACTGGAATTGGATGTGGCGAGCTTCACGTTGTTGTCGGCGCGTGGGCTCGCGCAAACGACGCGCGCGCCATTTTACCTGTGGAAGTCGTTGTGGTATAACCGCTTTGGGTTAAGCGACGACGACCCACCCGATATGGCGCGCGAAAAATTTTTGCGCGGCATTACGACGCTATGGGGCACTCACATTGGCAAGGTGTCCGCCATCGAAATCGCGCATCATGTCGGGCATCTCGTTGGCATCGAATGGCCGCAGAGTCCGCATCTGGCACGCTACGTCAACCAACCCCACGATGCGGCGCAACGCGCCTTCGAGCTGACGGCCGAGCTCTTGCAGCGCATCCATGCGCTCGGTCCAATGGTATTGCTGCTCGACGATTTGCATTACGCCGATAGCGGCAGCCTCGACCTGCTCAACGAACTGATGCAAAAACCTCTGCCGATTTTGATTCTCGCGGGTGTGCGCCCCGATGCGCTTGGGCCTCATGCGGTCTGGCGCAAAGTATCAGAAGCGATTTCGCTCGCGCCCTTGCCCATCAGCGCCCATCTTGTCATGGCCGCGTATCCCAACTTGAAGGCGTTGCCCCAAACCGTGTTACATGAATTGGCGCAACGCTCCGATGGCAATCCTTATTTTCTCGAAGAGATGGTCAAAAGCCTTGTGCAGTCCGATTTGTGGATGGATCACGAGCAAAGCCTCAAGCTCGTGCGCGAACGCTTGCCTGATTCGCTGCACAGCATGTTACAAGCGCGCTTGGATGCGCTCTCGCCCGAAACGCGCCATATCGCACTGCTCGCCTCGGTGGTCGGGCGCGTGTTTTGGGAAGGCGCGGTGCTGGCGGCCGCGCGTCAACCAACGCAAACCACAGCGCTGTTGAAATTACCGACCGCCGACTTGAAGACGACGGTGAGTAATGCGCTCTCACAGTTGGTGCGCTCGGAGCTTGCGTTTCCACGCAAGGGCAGCGCCTTCGCCGGCGAGCAAGAATACATCTTCAAACATGCGCTCTTGCGCGATGTCGCATATAATTTACTGCCGCTCAAGCATCGGCGCTTGTATCATCTCTCCGTGGGCTATTGGCTCATCAGTCGCGCGGGGCCTGATTTCGACGCAGTGATTGGCGAGCATTTGGAGCAAGCGGGGGAAACGTCAAAGGCGGCCTTCTACTACATGCGCGCCGCGAGCTACGCACAAGCGCGTGGCGCACCCGACGAAGCCAATTGGCTACACACGCGCGCACGTAGTCTCAACGCGCCTGAGAGCATAACAGAAAAGGTCCATGGTTGAATTGGTCGTGAAGCAAAGGCGAAATCATTTCAACCAGCAAGGGTTGAGGCGGCAAGCAATGAGGCTATCGCACACCTCACGTGTCCTGCACACTGAAAGCAAGGAGTTTGTCTCATGATCTCATTCGAGCCATCGCTCACGCAACCCCATCTGCCGACGGTTCGACGCGCGGAGTCGCCACACACAGGGGAGGATCCGCAATTGGAACACACGCTCTTTCGCGAACTACTCGATAATTCTCCTGACTATATCTATTTCAAAGACAAGGAATGTCGGTTTGTCCGCATCAGCCGTTCCTTAGCGCGTCTGTTCGGTTTATCCAATCCCATCGAAGCCATTGGCAAAACCGATGCGGATTATCAAGCCCCTGCGTTGGCGCAAGCGTTTCTCGAAGAAGATCGTCGCTTGATTCAAACAGGCTATGCCTTGCATGATCGGTTAGTCTATAATCCGGCATCCGATGGACACCCCCGTTGGTTTGCCGACTCCAAAGCGCCCATTTATGACGCGCAAGGACAGGTCATCGGCTTAGTCGGCATCGGGCGCAACGTGACGCAACGCATCTTGCGCGAACGCGCGATGCAAGCCATCGCCAAAGTCAGCGATGCCTTGCGCCCCGCCAACACGCGCGGCGAGCTCGTGACGATTTTGCTCGACCAAGTCATGCGCCAATTCAACGTCGGCGCCGCGGCGTTTATCACCTACGAAGCCGATCAAAGCACTTTTGTCGAGTCCGCGCGCGGCAGCTGGGCCCCCCTCATAGGTCAATGGCTACCCGCAGGCAAAGGACTAGCGGCGCGCGTGATTGCCACGGGTCAAGCGTACGTGACCGATAACATACGCATTGACCCCAACTTGATCCGCTCTGACGTGATTGGCAAGAACATCGCCGTCACTGTCGTGCCGTTGAGCATACAAGGGAACCTAATCGGGGCTCTCGCCGTCGGACGACGCCATAGCTTCGACGCCTCAGAAGTGTATGCGCTGACGACCATCGGCGATATGGCAACCAACATCATCCATCGCACCACCTTGCATCAGCAAGCCGAACGCCAAATGGTTGAGCTTGAGCGACGCAAACTCGCAGAGACTTTAGGTAACATGGTGCGCGCCTTGAACTCGACGCTTGATCTGGGTGAGGTGTTAGAGCGTCTGTTAGACAGCTTAAAAGAGCTTGTGCCTTATGACGGTGTGGCGGTGTTGATGAAACAAGACAACGCGCTAAACGTCGTGCGCGCACGCGGCTTTGCTGACATGGACAGCATTTTGCGCCTGCGCGCGGCGCTTGAGCAGAGCGGTTTCTTCAAAGAATTGGCCGCCTCGCGCCACGCGCAACTCATCGCCGATATACACACGCTCGACGCAGAAGTGGTCGTGGCTCTATCGAAAGCCGCAAGCGCGTTACGCGCTTGGCTGGGCGTGCCCTTGATTGCGCGCGACGGTAGTGTGGTGGGGATCTTGATGCTGATTAATCAAACCCCAGGCGCATACACCGAATATCACGCCGAAGTCGCATTCACCTTCGCCAGTCAAGCGATGATTGCTATTGAGAACGCGCGTCTCTTCGGCGAAGTGCATCGTTTGGCGACCACCGATGGTCTGACAGGCGTGTTCAATCGGCGACACTTTTTCGACCTGGCGGAACGCGAAGCCCAACGCGCGCAACGCACCCAACGCGCCATGTCCGCCATTATGCTCGACATTGACCATTTCAAAAAAGTCAACGACACCTATGGACACGCAGCCGGTGACGAAGTGTTACGCATGGTTGCGCAGCGCTGTCGTGAGAATTTACGCGTCGTTGATATTTTGGGACGCTATGGCGGCGAAGAGTTTGCCATCATTCTGCCCGAAACGGATTTGACGACAGCGCATCACATCGCAGAACGCTTGCGCCAACGCCTCACCGAGAAGCCTATCATCACTGACCGTCTGACAATTGCTGTCACGATTAGCTTGGGCGTCAGCGCTGCAGAGTCAGACACACTCGATGTGGCAAATTTGTTGAACCAAGCCGATGCCGCGCTCTATCAAGCCAAACAAGCAGGGCGTAATCGGGTGATGGTCAGCGTGACGTGAGAGAGAATACAGCTTTGCAGAACGTAAACAAAAACTCCCAGAGGATTGTTCCTCGGGGAGTTCTCTTTTTCTCGTCCGATTGACTCAGCGACCAATTGACCAACGCCCCATTGACCCAGCGACTATTTCTTATCTACGCTCATTAAATTCAACTCGCCGCGTACCGTCTCCAAAATTTCTTCTGCCTTCAACTGGCGCAGTGTATAAACTTCGCCGCCGAGTGAGCGCGCTAGTCCTGCCGCCAGCCCTCGATCGAATGCTTCGTGTTCGGTGTTGATGACCACCGAGCGAATGTCGCTCTCCTTGATGAGCTTGGCGATGCGGTGCGCTTCTTCTTGCGGCGGCAAGTCGGTCATCGAGACGTTGCCCGCGCCATCGGTGAGAATGATCATCAACGGCATCACTTCAGGCGAGCGGCGCATTTCGCGGGTGATGACTTCGTGCGCCATCAGCAAGCCTGCTGACAACGGCGTTTTGCCGCCGACAGGAATCGTCCTCAACGCCTCTTGCGCCAACTCGACGGAGTTGGTCGGCGTCAACATCAGATGCGCCGTCTCCTTTTGGAAGGTAATCATGCCGACTTGGTCGCGCTTCTGATAGGCATCGTTGAGCAACGACAACACCGCGCCCTTGGTGGCAATCATTCGCTCGGCGGCCGCCATAGACCACGAGGCATCCACAACGAACAAGATGAGATTCGAGGCGCGACGCACGCGCACCTTCTTTTGTAAATCGCTCATCTCAATCGCCAATGCCATGTCGCTCTCGCGGCGAATCTGATATGGCGCTGCCGCGCGCATGGTCGCGTCGAAGGCGATGTCGGTGGATCCATCGGCGGGACGCGCAGAGATGTAGCGTCCCCGTTTGCGGCTTGTTTTGGTGTAGGAGCGTTTGCCTGATTGTGGACGCGTCAAACGATCCAGTGAGGTTTGAAGTTTCTTGGGCTTGAACGCCGAGCCAACCGCCACCTTCTTGTCTTTCTGTTGGCCCGGCGTCGGAGGTTGCGAGGTTTCGGGCGTGTCTTGGAACGTCGGCTGCCCGGGTTCTTCGGATGGTTCTAGCGGCGAGTCGCTGCTCTCAGACTCGTTTTTTTTTCCTGCGACGCAGCGCTCTCGCCTTTTTCGTCGGACTTCGTTTGTTGTTCTTCGGCTTCGGCTTCGGCGCGCGCTTGTTCGAGCTTGCGCTCCAATTGTTGGAACTGCAATTCGGTGTCTTGGAAGGGACGACGCTTCAAGCGATGAGGCAACGCGAGCTCGGCAGCGGTGAGGATGTCCACTGAGCGAATTTTCTGGCGACCATGTAATGCCGCGTGCGCGATGGCAGCTTTGAGAATCACGATGTCGGCGCGGTGTCCATCCACCTCCATCTGGGAAGTCAACTCGGCGATGGTGAACAGATCGTTATCGGTGTATTCAATGTGCGGCATCAGCTCACGCGCTTGGGCGATCTTACTAGACAACGACTCTTCTTCACTCCGCGCTCTATCGCGGAACGTCGCCGGGTCGCGCTCGAACTCGATGCGGCTGCGGAGAATTTTCGTGCGCAGCGCAGGGTCGCTGATGCCATGAATCTCGACACAGAGTCCGAAGCGGTCAAGCAGCTGTGGGCGCAATTCGCCTTCTTCGGGATTCATCGTGCCGACCAGCACGAACTGCGCAGGATGCGAAAACGAAATGCCTTCGCGCTCGACGAAGTTCACGCCCATCGCCGCGGCATCGAGTAGCAAGTCAACCACATGATCATCAAGCAAGTTCACTTCGTCCACATAGAGGATGCCCCGATTCGCGCTCGCCATCACGCCCGGATCGAAATGGCGTTCGCCTTTTTTGATGGCTTTCTCGATATCGAGTGTGCCCACCACGCGATCTTCGGTCGCACTCACAGGCAAATCTACCATTGAAACTTTGCGTTTTGTCGCCGCCAGTTTGTCACCGCGCTCCACGCGCGTCTTGCAATCATCACAATAAGTGTTCGGCTTGTTCGGATCACAGCCATAATGGCAGCCTTCGACGACATCAATTTCTGGCAAGAGCTCTGCCAGCGCGCGCGCCGCCGTTGACTTGGCTGTGCCACGTTCGCCCCGCACCAGCACGCCGCTGATTTGCGTATTGATGGCGTTCAACACGAGCGCCAGTTTCATCTTCTCCTGACCAATGATGGCCGTGAACGGAAAAATCGGTAACATCCTGTCTCCCAACCCCTGCGACCTCGCGCAGCAGAAAATGTGGTGCGCGGTCAGGGTGTATTTTATAGGTGTGCAAGCGAGAATTGTAATAGGATTCACAAGGTGTGTCAAAGTTTGGTTAGCTTAGATAAGTGTTATAATACCTTATCCTCTTTTGCCCCATCGCCGAGGCGTTAGTAGAGTGCATTGATGAATCCCATGTTTTCCGCACTGGTGTTGTATTTGATTCCCATTACGAGCATCACAGTTTCGTTGGCGATGCTGTTGCTCGTCCTCTGGCAAGCGCCGCGCCAACGCGACAACCAACTTGCAGCGCTCTGCTTGCTCACGATTGCGCTTTGGGCAATCGGCAATTTGATGACGCGCGTGACCACGCTCATCGGCGCTGACGCGCTGTTCTTTGGTTATCTCAACTTCTTCGGCGCAGGGCTCAACAGCACAGCGTTCTTCGCCTTCATCACGCACTACGTGCGCCTGTGGTCGTTGCGCTGGGTGCGCTGGGCGTTAGCCGCGGGCATCGTGTTGGTCATTGCTTATGCCGGTTTGTTGTTTCAGGGACGCATCGTTGATCAAATCAGCATCAACGCCGAAGGCTTGTGGGATTATCGCTTGCTCCCCTTGGGCTTGTTCTTCTTTGTCATCGGCTACATTTATTACATCGCCTCCTCCATCATCGTGTGGCGCCATCGCCGCGAGCGCGCGGGCTTGCTGCTGTGGAGTGCGGTCATTCTCGTGCCTGGTGTCATCAGCACACTCATTCCTTTCCTACGCCCGTACGCGCTCGCCAGCGCGGCAGCCTCACTCGCCAGCGTTTTTCTGACGCGCGCCATTCTTCACGCGCAGTTGTTCAACCCGTTGCTCAAGCTGAATCGTGAGCTGCGACACAACGAAGCCAGACTGCTCGCGCTCATCGAGAATACCGAAGACGCGGTGTGGTCAGTGGATGCAGATTTGTGCGTTTCGATTTTCAACTCGACGTTTGCGCGTTTCTATCAACGCGCATACGGCGTGGCCGTCACGACAGGTATGAACATTGCCGCGCCGTTGCCGCCAACCATGCGCGATCTATGGACGACTTGGATTCGGCGCGCGTTGCAAGGCGAACACTTCACGCAAGAATTTGAGCAGACACTTGACGGCGCAACGCTCGCCATCGAAGCATCGTTCAACCCCATCCGCCAAGACAACGGCATCGTCTCAGGCGTTTCGATTTTCGCGCGCAACATCACACAACGCAAACGCGCGGACGCCGAACTCGCGCAGGCGAAGGAAGCCGCCGAAGAAGCGAACCAGGCAAAGAGCGCGTTCCTTGCTGCCATGAGCCACGAATTGCGGACGCCGATGAACGCCATCATCGGTTACAGCGAGTTACTGCAAGAAGAAGCGCTGGACACAAATCAACATGAGCTGCTGCCTGACATCCAGAAAATCAACACCTCCGGCAAGTATCTGCTGACGCTCATCAACGATATCCTCGATCTCTCGAAAATCGAAGCGGGCAAGATGGAGTTGCACTACGAGCTGTTTGAGCTTGCGCCGCTGCTGCGCGAGGTGACGACGACGATTCAACCGTTGGTCGAGCGACGCCTGAACACCTTGCGGGTGCATTACGCCGATAAGCTTGGCGCGATGCACAGTGACATGACGAAGGTGCGTCAATCACTCTTCAATTTGTTGAGCAACGCGGCCAAGTTTACGGAGAACGGGACGATTACGTTGAGCGTCGAAAGAGAAAAGAAGAAAGCAGACGGAGCAGATTACATCCTGTTCAAAGTGAGCGATTCGGGGATTGGCATGACAGGCGAGCAGTTAAGCAAACTGTTTCAGCCTTTCACGCAAGCGGAGACGACGACGCACAAGCAATATGGCGGCACAGGCTTGGGCTTGGCGCTGACCAAGCGCTTTTGCGAGATGATGGGTGGGGAGGTGAGTGTGGAAAGCGAGGTAGGCAGAGGCTCGACGTTTGTGATTAGATTGCCAGCTTTCGCAACACCTCCAAATCCTCCTCCCCCTTCTCCTCCAGCTCCGGCGTCTCGATAATCTTCGGCACTTTGGTTAGGCGTCGGTCGCGCATGATCAGGCGAAAGCCCTCAAGCCCGATGTGTCCTTGCCCAATGCGCGCGTGACGGTCTTTGCGCGAACCAAGTTCGAACTTCGCATCGTTCAAGTGAAAGCACATCAGCCGATCGAAGCCGATGACGCGCCCGAACTCTTTCATCGTCTTTTTGTATGAGGCTTCGTCGCGGATGTCATAACCCGCGACGAAAATGTGACACGAATCGAGACACACGCCAAGCCGTTCGTTCTGCTTCACGCCATCCAACACGCGCGCAAGATGCTCGAACTTGTAACCGAGATGATTGCCTTGCCCTGCCGTCGCCTCCAACAAAATTTTCACCTGGTAGCCGCGCAATTCTTTATGCACCGTGTTGAGCGAAGCGACGAGCTGCTTGAGCCCCACCTCCTCGCCCGCGCCCTTATGGCTGCCCATGTGTGTTACGAGAAACGAGATGCCCAAGCGTTCACAGCGTTCGAGCTCGACGCGAAACGCCTGTTGCGATTTGGCGAGGATGATCGCATCGGGCGACGCAAGGTTGATGAGATACGAGTCGTGCGCCATGACCACCTTCACACCCGACGACTTGCCTGCCGCAATGAACGCCGCGCATTCGTCGTCGCTTAGTTCCTTCGCCGCCCATTGGCTCGGGCTCTTCGTGAAAATTTGCATGGCGGCGCATCGCCAATCGTCCGCGAGCTGATACGACTGGTAGGCGCCGCCTTTGTTTGGAACATGCGCGCCTAATAGCATGATAATTCCTTGGTAATGAATGGAGTCAACGCGTCCACTGGGAAACGGGGAAATGGGATGCGTTCCCCTCATTCTTCGTTTCCTCCTTCCTCGCTCCTCGTTTACCCAGTCCTCGTTCCTCGTCAACCTACTTCGCAATCCGTATCATCGTCCCATCCGCCTTGCGCCACGTCACCACGGCATACACTTCCACAGGATCATTGCGCCCCTTGACCATAATCGGCCCGAGCGCTTCGAGCGTGAGCTCATCCCGCGACCGCAGCGCTTCCGCCGTCGGACCGTTGATGAGAACCGGATAATCGGTGTAATTTTTCGTCAAAGCTTCTAGGCGCGCAGCGATATTCACCGCATCGCCAATCACGGTATAGAGCAAGCGATCCAGCGAACCGATTTGCCCTGCCACCGCTTCGCCCGTGCTGATACCAATGCCATTGCTGATGGGTGCTTCACCACGCACTATGCGCCGCTGATTCAACAGCGCCAATCGCTCGCGCATCGTCAACGCCGCCATCACCACGCGCCACTCCTTATCTGTCTGTTCGAGCGGCGCGCCAAAAATCACGACAATCGCATCGCCAATGAAATTGTTGATATACCCGCCCCACGGCTGAATAGCTTCGCTCATTTCGGAGAGGTACTCATTGAGAAACGTCACCGCCTCATGCGGCGTCATGCGCTCGACCATCGTCGAAAAGCCGCGAATATCCGAAAACAACACACTGACGTGGCGCGTCTCGCCGCCCAGCCGCAGTTGCCCCGCCAACAATTTCTCGCGCACCTCTGGCGACACCACACGCCCAAAGATGTCGCGCTCGCGTTCACGCTCACGCAACCCCGCGGTCATCGTATTGAACGCGCGTGATAACACACCCACTTCATCCTGCGAACGCACCTCCACCTGCGCACTCAAGTCACCATCTTGCACC
This sequence comes from uncultured Anaerolineae bacterium, assembly GCA_964509505.1. Taxonomy (GTDB): domain Bacteria; phylum Chloroflexota; class Anaerolineae; order JACRMK01; family JACRMK01; genus CAZDYP01. The sequence goes on from CAZDYP010000127.1 coordinate 9,415, forward strand.
CGCTGCGCCTGCTGACTCAACGCAATCAACGGGTGACTGATACCGCCCGACACCACCACTGCGCCGATGATGGTGATGACGGCGACGAACGCGACCACCACACTCAATAATCCACCCAGCAGCCATGGCAATTGCGCGAATTCTTCTCCCGTTTGAATCATTTCACTTAACACTTGCAAGGCTCGCTTTTCGGGTTGCGAAACCAACACGCCGAAATCAAACCCTTTGAAACCAAGCCAACCCGCGGGCGCATAGAACGCATCGCCGTATGTGTGGGCATAACCGACGATGTTGCCGCCTGACGCCATGAAATCGGCGCCTTCCACGCCAGGCTGTGTCGTGATTGCGCGAATGGCCGGCGCGTCATTTTGTCGCACCAGATTTTGGTCGGCGCTCAAAATGATTTTAGGGTTGTGGTTTGTGCTGGTGTCGGCAATCAGTTGGCCGCTGCGCGTCAGCACACGAATGTCAGCGTTGAGGCTCGTCGCTTTTTGTGAGAGGCGACGGTGCAAGTCGGTCAAGCGAAACAAGCCGCGAATCACGCCGCGTAACTCCTTGCTTTCAGGATCAACGAGCGGCAGCGCAATGCCGACGACCGGCGCATGACTGTCGAGGTCGAGGTGAGCTTCTTCGACGCCAATGCCCAGCGCGCCACGCGCCAACGCCATACGCCACCAAGGTTCATCACTCTGCGACACGCGCGAGACCGGGCGCGTCACCAACACATTGACGCCGCTCAAACCCGTTACGATGATTTCGACGACGGCTGATTCACTGCGTTCGGTTTGACGAAAGAGATATGAGGAGGCAGGGGACGATACTGAGGGACTGATGGGGACAAACAGTTTGCCGCCCAAGCGTGCGCGCAACGCCTCGGGTGACAAACCGATCAAATTGTCTTGCCGCGCTGCCGCATCACCTGCGCGCGCGGCTTCAAGGATCACCGTTTCTTCGCTCCAACGCCGCACTTCAGCGATGCGTTCCAACAAATAGCTGTCAATCTCCACTGCCGTATCTACAGCCGCGCCTTTGAGGTTGTCTCCCACCACGTCGGAACGCAGCGCATTTTCCGCCGCTTGCAGACGCGAGGCAAAACGGTTCAGCTGCGCGGCGATCGTCACGAAACCAATGACACCCACAACGATGAACGGGCCCAAACTGAGCAAGAGCATCAATGCCCCGATTTTATAACGCAGACTGGAACGAAAGCGCCCCATATCGCTTATGGCTTATGGCTTATGGCAGATAGCCGATAGTAGATGGCAAATAGCCAATCGCTGCTTGTCACTCGTCATTTGCTATTCGCCATAAGCCATTCGCTATTCGCCATTTGCTATTATTTGACGGCTACGACCGAGAATACGAGTTTCGCTTGCGCCGCTTGATACAACTTAGCGACAGGCTCCGCTTTCAGTTGATCCATCAAGCCTTTGAGCTCGCGCAAGCTGGGAGACGCGCTTGCCGCATCATTCATCTTCATCAACGCCAGACACCGCTCCTCAATCGTTTTGATTTGCGCTTGCAATGCGCGTTCGGTATCGCCAACGTCGTTGGCGGCGCCTAATGCCTTGACGACTTCTGCCGCATACGCTTGCGCGCCATAGCCATCACCCGGGTTTTGCGCGACGCCATCGCCATCATGATCGCCAAACCGCGCGCCCTTCTTGCCTTCGAGAATGTTGATGACATGCTCCAGGTGAACGTGCGTCTCTTTCAACGACCCAATCGCTGCCGCGTTCACGGCATTTTGCAAATGCTGCGCCGCGATCTCTGTTTGCGTTTTCAAGCCAAGCGCGGCCGGCGCTCCACGCACCGTCGTTTGCGCTGCCGAGCCGCCGTATTCACTACCATAGGGATCCGCTGAGGCGGCGGATTGAGCGACGGCAGGCGCGAACAGTTGGCGCGCGACCGTGAGCGCGTCGCCGCTCAAGCCGCCGGCAAAAGCCACTTTGCCGGTTGGCTTCGCGCTGCCTTTGCTGAGCTCAATCGTCGCTTGAAAGCGCGCATAACGACTCAACAAATTTTCACTCGTCGGCGAATTCCATTCGAGCGCGATGGCGCCGTCGGCGCTGCGTGACAACATTCCAAGACTGAGAGCCGTCACCCCATCATCAGCCAGCAACCACCCTTGATATGCTTGGTCGCCAGACAATGCGGGCGCACCCGTCAATTGCACCACCACTTGGTCGGCGACGGCAAGACGGTCACGAAAACGCGCTGTGCCGGTGAGTGCGCCGCTCGGTATGGTATTTTGCGGCGCAGTCGGCGCGCACGCCAGCAGCAGCCACACCCACCAGCCAAGTATCAGAACCTGGTTTCTCATGAGAGCCTCCTCGTGTACTTCACTTTAGCCACCAACCGCCGATCAAACTCCGTGAGGCGTGCTGGGCCTAACCCCCGCAACACACCAAGCGAGCGTTGCGCGTCTTCGATCAACCGTGTAACCTCGACGCCCAGGCAACGCGGTTGAAATGCTTGCAACCAGCGACAACCCGATTCCAGTTTCACTGTCGCGCCGTGATAATTTTTGCGCTCAAACAAATGAAAGTAGCCAACGCCAATTTGCAGAATGCCCTTGTAGAGCGAACGCACCTCGTCCTTCTCGGCAATCCACAATTCCTCAAGCGTTTCGTGTTGCGCGAAGAACTCGCCGCGATTGAACTGCTCCAAGCCGTGAATAAACTCGTCAGATGGTTCGTTAGCGCACGGGGCGCATTCGGAGGCATCTTTGAAGGTAGGATAGCGGCGATTCATTGTCCACCCCATGTAAGGCAGGTTTGACGCTCGCCCTACAATTCAAATTCCATTTTGTCTTCCGCGACATGAAACCCGCGCGCTTCAATTTCCTTGCGTTGCGGCGAGTCGGGATTAAGCGCGGGGTTGGTGTGATTGAAGTGCGTGAAATAGACGCCATTCAATCCTGCCAAGCGTTCCATCGAATCGGTGACGAGCGGATGCGCTATCTTGCTCATATCGCGTCCGGGCAACTCATCGCCTGAATAAAAGGACCCATCAAGCAACGCCAGATCACATTGCGACACAAGCGCGCGCACATCCCGCTCCCAATCGCTCCAACGGTCAATGTCTGGGATATACACCACACGCTTATGGGCTCCGACGATTTCAAACCCAATGGTGTCTGACCACTCTTGACGATGCGGCACGGCAAATGGTTTGATGGTAAGTTGGTTGGTGAGTTGGATGGGTTGTTGGTTGGTGAGGTGATGGAGGGATAAATGTTCATCACGCACGAGCTGTGCCCATGGCCCATTGCGCTGCAGGAAATCAGCCATGCGCGGTGTGCAGTAAGTTAGCAGTTGGCGCGTCGCCATGACTTCTTTGCCAAATTGTACCAAGCCCGTATAGTGACCGATGTGTGCGTGCGTCAGGATCACACCATCCACAGGGTTGCGTCCTTTCGGTTGCGGCGCGTCGGAATGATGCGCGAAGTAATCGAGCTGGGGACGCACGTCGGGCGTCGCGTCAATCAAGAACGATTGTTGCGCGTCAACATCAATCACGCCGAGGCACGCCACCCAACGCGCGAAGCGCGCATCGCGTCGCGCGCGTTGACAACATGCGCGTTCACAACCGAGCTGTGGCACACCTGCATCTTGCGCGGTGCCGAGGACGATGAGACGAATCACGGGGCAGATTATAACACGACGAAGGGAGACGCATAAACAAGGAGACGAGGGAACAGGGAAACGAGGATGAGAAATTTGTCCCCCACCTTCTCCCGTTTCCCTGTTTATCCATTTCCTCGCCTATCCCTTTTGACGAATCCCCGCTCTTTCGTTAGAATGTGCCACGAATTCAGGGCAAGCTGTCTTGTATTCGGGGGCGACCCCGATTTTTTTGTGTGATTACGATGTTCGATTCCCTTTCGACCAAGCTGCAAAAGGTCTTCCAGAAAATTCAATCGCGGGGCATCATCCGCGAACCCGATGTTGACGCGGCGCTGAAAGAAGTGCGGACGGCGTTGCTCGAAGCCGATGTGAACTTCCAAGTCGTCAAGACATTCATCGCCCGCATCCGCGAGCGCGCGATTGGCGCAGAAGTGATGCAAAGCCTCACACCCGATCAGCAAGTCATCAAGATCGTGCATGACGAGCTCATCAACCTATTAGGCGAACCTGCGCCGCTCGACTTCAATGGACCGACGCCGCATATTATTATGATGGTGGGCTTGCAAGGCACGGGCAAGACGACGATGTGCGCGAAGCTGGGGCTGCACCTCCGCAAGCATGGGCAGAGACCGCTGCTGGTTGCCGCCGATACGCGCCGTCCTGCTGCGATCACGCAACTTGAAACGCTCGGCAAACAGCTGAACATTCCCGTCTTCGCAGAAGGCGACAAAGTGTCGCCGCCCGACATCTGCGCTCATGCGATACAACAAGCCAAAGACAAAGCCTATACCGTCGTCATTCTCGACACAGCGGGTCGCTTGCACATTGACGACGAGTTAATGCGCGAATTGGAGCAAGTCAAAGCGCGAACCAATCCGAAAGAAGTCTTGCTGACGGTGGATGCGATGGTTGGACAAGACGCGGTGCGCTCGGCTGACGAGTTCAACAAACGCACGCCATTGACAGGGCTCGTCCTCACGAAAGTAGATGGCGATTCGCGTGGCGGCGCCGCTCTTTCGATTCGCGCGATTACCCACGTGCCAATCAAGTTCATGGGTGTAGGCGAAAAACCTGACGCACTAGAGCCATTCTATCCTGACCGTCTCGCCTCGCGTATCCTCGGCATGGGCGACGTGCTGACGCTCATTGAGAAGGCGCAGGAGCAAGTTGACCAGCAAGCGGCGCAAGAGATGGGACAGAAGATGCTTGAGGGCAAATTTGATTTTGACGATTTCCTCAAGCAAATGCGGATGGTCAAGAAGATGGGCCCGCTGACCTCGCTGTTAGGGATGGTGCCGGGCTTCAGCCAACTTAAAGATCAGATTGACGAGAATGAGCTCAACCTGCAAATGAAATCGGTCGAAGCGATCATCTCTTCGATGACGCTAGAGGAGCGACGCAACCCGAAGATCATGAACGCGAGCCGCAAGCGTCGCATTGCTAAAGGCAGCGGCACAAACGTGCAAGCGGTGAACCAATTGCTCATCCAATTCCGCGAGATGCAAAAGATGATGGGACAGCTGAAGAGTGGGCGTGGGTTGGATAGCATTATGCGGATGCTGCGCTGAACGAGTTGCGAGTTGGAGTTTGTGATTAGAGTTTAGAGTTGGGTAACTCGTCACACGCAACTCAAATTCCTAAGAGAGAGACCCTAAAGGTTTTTCTGGCGAAGCAGATTCACAAGTTGCGCCGCAAGCCTGCGTGAAATGCTTTGTGGCTTGCCAGCGAAACCGTTAGGGTCTCGGTCTTATATGTTCAAAACACTGTCTAACGCAAACTCATCATTCCAACTGGAACAGGAACTCTTATGCCCTACCAACAAAACGCTTCTAACAAGGTGTTAGCCGTCGAGCAAGTGCAAGGCGCGCATCGGCGCACCCTTGTGGATGGTGAGCGCATGATGATCATTGAATGGACAATGGAGGCGGGCGCCGGCGTCCCATTGCATCAACATCCACACGAACAATGCGGTTACGTTGTGAGCGGCGAGATGATCTTCACGGCGGCAGGCAAGGAACATTCGCTCACGCCGGGCATGGGCTATCTCGTCACCGGCAACGAACCGCACAGCGCGCGTTTCCCTGTGCCCACCATCGTCATTGACATCTTTTCGCCGCCGCGCGAAGATTATCGCGGCACGCAACCATCGTCTTATCATATCGTCGCCGCGCCTGCGCCCAAGCGGAAACCCATAACCAAGAAAACTGTGGTTAGCAAAAAATCTACCGTGAAACGGAAAGCTAAAAAGTAGCGTAAGGGTTCTGCTGACTTTGGCGCTGTCACTTTGCTAATTTGCGCTCAAACTAGTGGAACCCCATTACGAATTACCAATTACCTCGCTGAGTCACTAACACTTTCGCCTAGCGAACCTTGCGACGGTTAGATGCCCAAGACATTCCATAGCGCCCAGCAGCCTGCGCAAGGTTGTAGTTACTCAGCGATTACCCCAGAGGAGAACATGGCTGTTAAAATTCGTCTGCGCCGCATAGGCGCAAAGAAACAACCTACCTATCGTCTCGTCGTCGCCCATGCCGCGCGCTCACGCGATGGCAAGTTTATCGAGAACATCGGTCACTACAATCCGCGCACCGAGCCGCAAACGCTCGTCGTGGACGAAGCCCGCGCGCTGCATTGGCTAAAGAACGGCGCGCAACCCACCGAATCGGTCGCGCGCTTGTTCGCTCGCACCAAGACACTGGAAAAATTCGAGCGCGTCAAAAAAGGCGAGAGCGTCGAGCAGGTGCTGCAAAACACGCCTACGGCGGCGTAACTTTTGAGATTGGAGTTGGGATACTTTAGATATTAACGTGAATGCGGGATAAGCCGCAGCGAAGGCAATGCGCGCGCACCGCAGCGCCCAGCCGACCTCCGTCGGCTGGAACTGAACCCGCGCCGGCGGGTTTCGCAGTGAGTAGGCGCGATTTTCAATCGCCCGCAACCTTATCCCGCATTGACGTTATTAGCTATTGAATGAATCAATAGCTAATATCCAATATCCAAATTATCCAAAAACCTATGCGTGAACTCGTCGAATACATGGCGAAATCGCTGGTTGACCATCCCGAGCAAGTGCGCGTGAAGGAATCACAGGGGCGCGAGACGGTCATTCATTTGCGCGTCGCGCCTGAAGACATTGGGCGCGTCATCGGCAAGAGTGGGCGCGTCGCCAACGCCATGCGCACCCTCTTGCGCGTCGCCGCGATTCGCCAAGGCAAGCG
>CAZDYP010000128.1:0-15835 GCA_964509505.1 uncultured Anaerolineae bacterium
CGACACGGTTGGCGTCGTCGCTATTGACGGCAAAGTTAGCGCTTGGTCTTTTTTGCTAAACAATCTAAAGAAGCCCATGGCATGTTTCCCCCCTAACGGTAAATTGATGCTAAGATATTAGCGTAGGATAAGCAAAGCGACAACTGCTTTCACAGGATAAATTGCGCTTGCTTACCCTCGCGCAATGCTTTATAATCCACCTAGTTTTTGAAATGGTTCAGCCTTGAGTTAATCATGACTACTCCCTTAGGTACTAACCGTCTGCCGCTCACGCCCAAAACTTCTACCATCACCACGAAGTTGGTGTTGCAGGGCCGGTACGAAATCGTGCGTAAGCTGGGCGCAGGCGGCATGAGCACGGTTTTTCTGGCGCGCGACTTGCACTTCAGCACGGTTGAGCGTTGGTGCGCCGTCAAAGAGATGCTCAACGCCGCGCCCGACATTCAGACGCGCACGCTCAATCTCGAAAACTTCACGCGCGAAGCCAACGTGCTTGCGGGCTTGAATCATCCTTCCATTCCGAAGGTCTATGATTTTTTCACGCAAAACAACAAAACTTTTTTGGTGATGGAATATATTGAGGGAATGGATCTGGAGGAAATCTGGTCGCGTGAGCGTGGCCCCTTGCCGCCGAAGGAGGTGGTGCCTTGGGGGTTGGCGCTGTGCGACGTGATGTATTATTTGCACAGCCAAACGCCCCCTGTGGTTTTTCGTGACGCGAAGCCTTCCAACATCATGCTGACCAATAAAGATGCGCGCATTGTGTTAATTGATTTTGGCATTGCGAAGCATTTTCAAGCGGGACCTAAAGGCACGATGATTGGCACCGAAGGTTACGCGCCGCCAGAGCAATATCGGGGTATGGCAGAACCGCGCGGTGACATTTATGCGCTAGGCGCGACCTTGCATCACTTGTTGTCGGGGCGCGACCCGCGTCTTGAAGCGCCGTTCACCTTTGGCGAACGCCCTATCCGCGCTACCAACTCCGCCGTCTCGCCCGAGCTCGAAGCCGCTATCATGAAAGCGCTCGAATACGAGATGGACAAACGCTACGCTGACATGCGTGAATTTGCGAATGCCTTGCGCAGTGCGTTCTATGATTCTCCGACTGCTAAAGCGACCGAAGCTATTTCCCCCCTCAGCACAGCGAAAATCGCCGAGCCTTCGCTGCCCGTTCAGCCACTGGTGGCGCCCACACCGTCAGGCATGGGCACAGAAACTTTGGGTCCACTGCAATCCATCCAACCGGTTTGGCAATTCAAATGTGAAGACGAAGTGCGCTCGTCACCGCGTATCATGGAGAATCTGCTGTATATTGGTTGTTATGATCACAACCTGTATGCCATTAACGCGCACACAGGCAAATTCGTGTGGAAGTACCCCACCGAAGCCGGTATCTCGTCTTCTCCATGCGTGACGCCAACGGCGATTTACATTGGTTCAGAGGATTATTCCTTATATGCGCTTTCGCCGGACAAAGGACAAGTGTTGTGGTCGGCGCGCACGAAAGATGCGATTCGCTCTTCACCGCGTATTGTGGGCAATGCCGTCGTCGTCGGCTCAGATGATGGCGGCATCTATGGGTTTGACTTGCAACGCGGCGTCCAACTTTGGCGCTTTGCGACAATGCAACCCGTCCGCTCCAGCGCCATCGCCGTGGGAGAGCTGGCCGTCATCGGTTCGGATGATGGCAACGTCTATGCAGTGAGTGTGCGCACGGGGCGCTTACAATGGAAGTATAATGCGGGACGCTTTGTCATTTCGACGCCAGCTTACCATGAGGGGTTAATCGTCATCGGCGCAGGCGATATGGCGGTGCATGCGGTAGATGCGCGCACGGGACGTTCTATTTGGCGCACCCGCACCGATGGCTTTGTCATTTCATCACCTACCATGTCCGGCGGCTCCGTTTACGTTGGTTCTGCCGATGGTCAAATCTACGCTTTGGATAGTCGCAATGGACGAACCTTGTGGAAGGCGCAGGCCGGTGGACAAATTGTGTCGTCGCCTGCTGTTGCCAATGGGTTGATCTATTTTGGCAGCGAAGATGGCACGGTGCAGGCGATTGAAACAAACCGCGGTCGTTTGCGCTGGAAATACAAAACCGCTGGCCCCGTGACCTCGTCGCCCATTGTGCATGAAGGCCGCGTGTACGTCGGTTCATGGGACCATAGTGTGTATGCGTTGCCCGCAGTTTAAAGGGTCAGACGTGATGGCGGCAGTCAAGCAGCGGTTTGGCTTCATTACTCATGCTACATAGTTATTGCGAGAGTCCCCTATTGTTGCGCCCAGGCGGGGCGACACCGTGACATCGCTTTGCCCACCGTCAGGGCGAGCGCGCCACAAACTAGGCTGTGCGAAGCCAAGCTCCCTGCCGTGAATGCGACTGCGTTGCCAGTTTATCCATGTCCCTAAAGGGGATAAAGCGAAGTCGCAGATTTCGCAGTGACAGTCAGCAGCAAGCTGATGTGACCGTGAGTCGCGTTGCTCGCAAGGCGCCACTGCATAACATGAGTTCATTAGGCAATGTCAAAATTTTAGCGTCTGACATGGTTGGAGCGATGCTCTCTAATAGTTTTTCCTTTTTTCGCAAAAAGAACTCGCCTCCCGTCGAAGATAGCGCCGGCGGCGTGATGGAGCAACCGTTGGCGGTTGAGTCACTCTCTCCCACGAAACAAGGTTCGTTGTCTGTGGGCTGGCTGAGTCACGTCGGGTGTGTGCGAGAACTCAATGAAGATGCGCTCATCACGCTCACAATGGATTTCCAACAAGGTGATGAGCATGCTTGCGTGGGCGTCTTTGCGGTGGCAGATGGCATGGGCGGGCACGCGCAGGGTGAAAAGGCGAGCGCCATGGCCGCGCGCATTGCCGCCAATAAACTCTTGCAGAGCTTTGTCATTCCCACGATTAATGGGGATGACAACAGCGCGCCGATGTATGAAACGATGAACGAAGCCATTCTCTCCGCGCATGCGCAGGTGCAAGAAAAACTACCGGGCGCTGGCACAACCTTGACCCTCGCCGTGATTGTAGATAATAGCTTGGCGATCGCGCATGTGGGTGATACACGCGCTTATCTCTACACCGCAGGCCAACTGAAACAAATCACGTCCGACCATTCGCTCGTGCAACGTCTGGTGGACATCGGGCATCTCACCCTCGAAGAGGCCGCCCACGACCCGCGTCGCAATGTGTTGCACCGCGCCCTCGGACAAGCGGATACGTTAGAAGTGGATTTTCAGTTTCGCACGTTTGAGCCCGGGGACCGTTTACTGATTTGTTCGGATGGCTTGTGGGGACAGCTGAACATAACCGACATTGAGCGCACCCTGCGCGACGCTACCAACCCTCAGCTCGCTTGTCAAACCTTGGTGCAATTGGCTAATGAAGCCGGCGGTCCTGATAATATCACCGTCATTTTTGTGATTAATCGGTAGTGGGTCCCAAACCTAATTTGACAAGGCGTAGTGATGCCTGCAGCCGTTGGGGACGACGGCAGTCGTTGCTATTAACTCATCAAATAGCATTTGGCAAGCTACTAATCATTAGTCGCTCGCGACGAGCGACTAACAGTGCTTATGCTCCAGCGTACTTATTACGATATCCTTGAAGTTTCGCCCACAGCCACTCCAGATGAGATCAAGCAGAGTTATCGGCGGCTGGCGAAAAAATTGCATCCGGATACCAGTGATGAAGAGCAACCGACAAAGTTGTTTCAGGAATTACAGGCGGCTTACGAGACGCTGAACGATCCGCAAACGCGCGCGCTCTATGACGCGCAGCTGGAGCGTGAGCGCTTGAGCGCAACTCGTAGCGCCAGAACACTCCTGAGTTTGCGAGTGATGGCTAGCCATCCACGCATGCAGGTGTTGAGCGAACCCCAAGCGTTGTACGTGTGGGTGGAGATCAAGGCGACCCCGCCTACCAATGCTTTTCGCCCGCGTCTCAATCTGTGTCTAGTATTGGATCGCAGCCTGTCTATGGAAGGAGTGCGGCTGCAGCAAGCGCGCGAGGCGGCGAGCTATCTGGTGGATCATTTGGAGCAAGCAGACACGCTGTCGGTCGTCGCATTCAGCGACCGCGCGCAGGTTGTCGTGAGTGGTGTAGCACCTTCGGAAGACCTGCGCGCGATGGACCCGCTCGTCACCAAAGAAGCCATTCGCAATATCCGTCCGAGTGGCGGCACCGAACTCTTGCAAGGAATTCAAAGCGGTTTGGAGGAATTGCGACGCTTGCGCACGCGAGACTCACTGGATCATTTGATTTTGCTCACCGATGGGCATACATACGGCGACGAAGAAGGGTGTCTGCAAGCTGCAGATTCGGCTGGGCAAGAGCGCATCACGATGACGTTGTTGGGATTGGGGCATGATTGGAACGAACAATTACTAGACGAGATGGCGGCGCGCAGCGGGGGTTATGCCACGTACGTGGACTCGCCCTCCAAATTGGTGGCGATTTTCCAGAAACACTTTACCCAACTCTCCCAAGCTGTGATGCGCGATTTGCAATTGTCATTCAAGTTGAATGTTGCGTCGGAGATTAAAGAGATCTATCGCGTCACACCGGACATTACACGTCTGAAGGCGCAAAACAACGTCGTGACGCTTGGGATGCTTGAGACCAAACATCCCGTCAGTGTGCTGTTGGAAGTGTCGGTCAAGCCAACGGCAGTGGGCGCAACGCGCGTCTTGCGTATGCAAGCAACGGGTGAGCGCCTTAACGGCAATCTGCAGCACGACGCGACCGAAGCCGAAGTATTGGTTGAGTTCACTGAGCGGGCGGAACAGGTGAAACCGCCCGAAGAACTGATTGACCTGATGGGACGGATCGCCGCATTCAAAGTGCAGGAAAAGGCGATGGCGGAGGTCTCTAAAGGCGAATACACGCGCGCCACCTCGCGTTTGAAGAATCTAGCGACGCAATTGCTGAATTATGGTGAGGTCGAATTGTCACGCGCCTTATTGCTGGAAGCCGGCGAAATTGCGCGCACAGGGCGCCTCTCAGAAGAAGGTCGTAAACGCATTCATTATGGAACGCGTAGCCTTTCACAGTCAGCCATGCTGACCGGTTCACGGGGGACACAGTGATTCGTTGTCATGTTTGTAACACCGTACATCCACCCAACACCATGTTTTGCGATGAGTGTGGGGCTACATTGTTACAGGCAACTCGCTCTATTGGCAAGCAGGCATTGGAATCGCCGTCGCCACAGCCCGCCGTAGCCCCGTTGAAGCTGGTGTTGAATACGCTCGATAACCAGAAGCAATTTGAGTGTGAATTGACCACCGAATTGCTCATCGGACGCGCGGACCCTTCGATCAAATCGCACCCCGACATTGATCTGGATGAATTGAAGGGAATGCAGCAGGGTATTTCGCGTAAACATGCGCGATTGTTGCGCGTGGGCGAGAAGGTGTTGTTGGAAGATTTGAACAGTTTGAATGGCACGTACGTGCGCGGACTACGCTTGCCAGCCAACAGTCCTCAAATCATCCAATCAGGCGATCAATTGCAATTTGGCAAGGTCATCCTAAAAATCTCATTCTAAGCGCAGCTTCTCTAGCGGGCTATCCATGTCTGTTTCACAAAGTTACTACGATGTTTTGTCGCTCGCGCCTACGGCCACCGCCGACGACATTCGGCAGGCCTATCGGCGTTTGGCGAAACAATATCACCCAGACGCGGCGAGTGAACCGGATACCCTCGAATTGTTTCGACGGGTGCAAGAAGCGTACGAGGTGCTTGGCGACGAGACACGCCGCTCGTTGTATGACGTGCAACAGACACTGCGGGCGCAAGAAACCGCTCAACCCTTCACGCTGACCATTAGAAGCAGCCATCCGCAGTTGAAGCAATTGAATGACCCCCAGATGTCGTACCAATTGGTTGAAGTGAGGGCGACCGATGGTTATATGCTGCAACGCCCAATACTCAACCTGTGTTTGGTCTTAGACCGGAGTCGCTCAATGGATGGCCCTCGCATGCAGCAAGCCAAAGAAGCGGCGAGCTACCTCATTGATCACCTAAACGATGCCGATCATTTTTCGGTGATTGCGTTTAACGATCGCGCGCGCGCCATTCTCGAAGGTCCCCTCGGCGTCGAGCGGTCCAGCGCCAAATCGGAGATTCGCGCCCTTCAACCCGAAGGCGGCACCGAGCTCTTGCAAGGCTTGAAAGCAGGTCTGGACGTATTACGCCGGTGTCGCTCGGCGTCGAGCGTAGAGCATTTGATCTTGCTAACCGATGGGCAGACGTACGGCGATGAAGAAGGGTGTCTGAGCGCCGCGCAAACCGCCGCCGAAGAAAAGATTGGCATGACGTTGCTTGGACTGGGCAATGATTGGAACGACAAACTGCTCGATGAGATGGCGCTGCGCAGTAGTGGTTATGCTGGTTTCGTTGACTCGCCTGCCAAGCTGGTCAGTATTTTCAAGGAGCGACTGCAAGAGATTTCTACGGTGATCGCGCGAGGCGTGCAGTTGGTGTGTCATCTCAACGTAGCGGCTGAAGTGAAAGAAGCTTTCCGTTTGATGCCTGACATCGGGCGCATCCCCTGGCAAGGCAATACGCTTGCCCTAGGGACGCTGGAACAGGATCATCCAATCTATGTGGTGCTCGAACTGGCCATCCAAACCCCCAGCGTGGGCCCATTGCGTGCAGCGCGTTTAAGCGTGAGCGGCGAATTGGTTAGTATCGGACACACGCACGCGCACGTGGAAGCAGATATCGTGATTGACGTTACTGAGCAGAGCCATCCAAACTGGCGCGTGCCCGGTGAATTGGCAAACATTCTCGGGCGCGTGGCGGCGTTCAAAGTGCAAGAACGGGCGATGAGTGAGGTCGAGCAAGGCCATTACGAACGCGCTACCAATCGGTTGAAAGCGCTGGCTACCCACTTGTTGAATTTTGGTGAAGTGGAATTAGCGCGTGTGACCTTGCTCGAAGCCGATGCGTTGGCGCGCACAGGGCAACTCACCGATGAAGGACGCAAACGTATTCATTATGGCACGCGCAGCCTATCACAGACGGCGCTACTTTCTGAGTAATTGGGGGTGTGTATGGGTGATCTCCCAACGGGTATTGTGACATTTTTGTTGAGTGATGTCGAAGACAGCACGAAGCTGTGGGAACAACATCCTGAAGCCATGAAACTGGCCTTGGCGCGCTATGAGTCCCTGATGCGCCAGGCGATTGAATCAGCTCATGGACAGGTTTTTAAGACGATGGGCGACAGTTTCTTTTGCGTGTTCGTCAAAGCCACTGACGCGGTGCGCGGCGCGGTAAGCGCCCACCAAGCCTTGCGTGCCGAAGCGTGGAGCGAGACGGGCCCGCTACCGGTTCGCATGGCCTTGCATACGGGCGAAGCAGACTTGCGAGATGGCCATTATGGAGGCGGGGCGCTTAGTCGCGTGGTGCGCTTGTTGACTGCAGGCAGCGGCGGCCAAACCTTGCTGACGTTGCCCACGCAAGAGCTGGTCAACGCTAGTCTCCCCGTGGAAGTTGAATTACGCGATTTAGGCGAGCGCCGTTTGAAAGACGTGCCCACGCCTGAACGCATCTTTCAGATTGTGACGAAGGATATGTCATCTGCACCTGCACAACCTATTGTCTGTAACTCATGCGGCGCAGTTCACTTGCCGAACACGCTGTTCTGTGATCAGTGTGGCCATCTCCTCTCACAAACGATGGCCACCGACACCGACGCGTTGTCTATGCCCGATGCGCCTACGGCAGGCGCAGGCAGCTCGACTGCGCTGAAACTGACGTTGACCACGCCAGATAGCAGCAAACAATTTTCCTGTGTGTTGACGACCTCGCTGTTGATTGGTCGCACCGACACCGCTTCGGGCTCTTATCCCGATGTGGACCTGGGCAGCTTGCAAGGCTTTGAGAGCGGCGTTTCGCGCCGTCATGCGCGGCTCTTGCGCTCCGATCAGCAAGTGTTGATTGAAGACCTCAACAGTTTGAATGGCACGTTCGTGCAGAACGTGCGCTTGCACGCGCATCATCCACACGTGTTGCAGCCAGGCGATGAATTGCAGTTCGGCAAAGTCGTGCTCAAAATTACGTGGTCGAGTTAGTCAATGTCCAGTGTTCAGGATTCAGTAACCAGAGTTCCTCACGCACACTGAGCGCATACCATTCACTGAAGACTGGACTGAATACTGTTTAAGGGAGGGCGAGGTGGCTTACACTGTCATTTTACACATCCCCAGCGCGGATCCTGTTTTGGCAGAGATGGAAGAACTACCGAAACCGAACGACAGTTTTGTGGTCGTTCGGAACATGCGCACGCGCGATGGCAACCAATTGAGCTATATTGACCCAGATGCAGAGACGTTCATTTTGCCATGGCACCGTCTCACGTTCATCGAAGTTTTGCCAAGCGAAGACGAACGCGCGAAAGTGTTGAAGTTCTTCCGTGAATAGTCGCTAGCGACTAGCGATTGCCAGGGAAGCGCCGCTCTACCACAGAGCGGCTTTTTTGTGCTAGACTATCACCTAGATAGGAGGTGCCTATGATCATCACCTACTTGATGCCGTTAGCTCCCAAACGCCAGCTCACAGCAACCGCCAACGCCGTGGTCATTGGCCGCCCCCCTGCCAACATGCAGATTGACCTTGACCTCACGGGGGATCCGTTGGTGTCGCGCCTCCATGCTCGCATTTTCGTCGAGCAAGGTCAGTATTGGGTCGAGGATTTGGGCAGCACCAATGGGACGTGGGTCAATGGACGACGCATCACGACGAAGACGGCGCTGACAGCAGGCGCGAAGATACAAGTTGGTCAAACGCATCTTGAGCTGCAAATAGATGGCATGCCTGAAGGCGCAAAGACAGACACGGATGCGCTGACGCAAGGCACCATCATACACGCCGTCAGCGCCGCCCAACCGTTGTTTGCAACCCCAGGCACCACCTCGCTGCATGAGACGCTGGAGCAAACGCAATTGCAATTGAAGGCATTTTATGAAATCAGCCAAGCCTTGGGTATGGCGGAGACGCCTGAGCAACTCTTACAGACATTAACGAAACAACTGCAACTGGCGATTCGCGGCGCAGAGCATGGCGCGGTGTTGCTGCGCAACGAAGTGGGAAAGCTGCTGCTCAAAGCGCATTGGCCCCCGGGCGAGCCTTCGGTGAGTCGCACGTTGGCGCAACGCGCGTGCGACGAACACCAAGCCTTTATTTGGACGATTTCCGAGAAGAGCAAAAAGGCGGTTAATACTGCAGTGTTGCAAAATGTCCAAGCGGCGATCTATGCGCCGCTGCGCTGGGAGGGGCAGGTGTTGGGCGTCGTGTGCGTGGACAATCACACCTCACGCGCTGCTTTCACGCGCTCGGATTTGGAGCTGTTGCGCGCCATCTCCAACCAAACTGCTATGTTCATCAAGAACCATACATTGCGCCAAGAATTGCGTCGTGAAGAAGAAATCCGCGCAAATTTGCGACGACACTTTTCGCCAGCCGTCGCTAATCGCTTGTTGAATGGGGGCGCGAAGTTGCGTTTGGGCGGCGAGCGCATGGACCCCGTTACTATTCTAGTTTCGGACGTGCGCGGCTTCACGGCGTTGAGCGCGCAGGTCGAAGCGGACGACATCGTGCCGATGCTAAACGACATGTTCTACGTGTTGACGCCGCTCATCTTCAAGTATGATGGCATGGTGGATCGCTACATCGGCGATTCGCTGTTGGCGGTGTTCGGTTGTCCTGAACCCGACGAGCAGCAATGGGAACGCGCGGTGCGCGCCGCGCTCGATATGCAACACGAGATGCGAAAGCTGGAGGAACGCTGGCGTGGGCGTGGCTTGCCGATCATGGAAATCGGCATCGGCATTCACACGGGCGAAGTGGTGCATGGGTTTATTGGCTCGCCTGACCAAATGGAATATACGGTGATTGGCTCGACGGTGAACCTTGCCGATCGGTATTGTGACGGCGCAGATAAGCGCGAGGTTGTCATTAGCCCTGAAGTGTATCAGCACATCTATCGTCTGGTCGAGGTGACGCCCAAGACGATTCAAACCAAACATCCCGATACCGAGCCATTGCTGCAAGCGTATGTAGTGAAAAGCCTGAAGGAGGAAGTGGATGCCACCCCATAACTGCTGAACCCCCGTTAGCGCGCAAGCGCGAGTGATACGGGGGTTTGTTTTGTAGTGGTCGGAGGTGAATGATGGGTACTGTTTCTGAAATCGAACTTGGCAAAAGCAAATTGGATGAGCTAACGCGCGTCGGCGAATTGTATCGCGCACGCGACGACAAAGGCACGCTCGAATGTTATGCGTGTGGGCATCGCTGCGTCATCAAGGTTGGGCGACGCGGCATCTGCAAGGTGCGTTATAACGCCGACGGCGTGTTGCGTGTGCCACACGGCTACGTCGGCGCGTTGCAATGCGACCCGACGGAAAAGAAGCCGTTCTTCCACATCTATCCGGGCTCTGAGACGTTGACGTTTGGGATGTTGGGTTGCGATTATAGATGCGTTTTCTGTCAAAATTGGGAAACCTCGCAAGTCCTCCGTGACCCGCACGCGCCCGGCGGCCCCACCCTCGTCACCGCGGAGACGCTCGTCGCATTCGCCAAGCGACAGGGCGCGACGCTCGTCGGCTCATCGTACAACGAACCACTCATCACGTCGGAGTGGGCCGCCGAAGTGTTCAAGGTCGCGCGACGCGCAGGCTTGCAGTGCGTCTATATCTCGAATGGCAACCTCACGCCCGAAGTGTTGCAATACATTCGCCCGCACCTCATCGGCTACAAGATTGATTTGAAGACGATGAACGACCAACACTATCGGCGGCATTTAGGAGGAACGTTGAAGGCGGTGCTCGACGGCATCCGCATGGTGCATGAGGCGGGGTTGTGGCTGGAGATTGTGACGCTCGTCATCCCCGGTTTCAACGATTCCACTGAAGAATTGCGCGACGCGGCGAACTATCTCGCGTCCATCTCCAAAGACATCCCATGGCACGTCACCGCGTTCCATCAGGACTACAAGATGACTGAGCCCGACAATACCGATGCGAAGACGTTGCTACGCGCCGCAGAGATTGGCAAAGCCGCAGGGTTGAATTTCGTGTATGCGGGCAATTTGCCCGGGCGCGTTGGCGCTTGCGAACATACCTTCTGTCCCCATTGTCACACACGCTTGATTGCTCGCCTCGGCTACGTCATCCTCGAATATCAGCTGACCGACGATGGGCATTGCCCCCAATGCGGCGAAACGATTGCAGGAATCTGGGGCAAGCGCGCTGAGGTGCGGCTTGGAGACTCGGGGGATTTGTGGCTGAGGGCGCCGCGGGCGGTGATGCGCTAAATCTTCTGCCGCGCAACGGGCGTCGCGCGCTAAGGCGCATACCCCCTGCAGAGAGAAAGACGACGGGGCAACGAGCTTCAAGCTCATTGCCCCGTTTGCGCCTATCTAGGTTGTGAGGCTTGACCTCACGACATTGCAATCGGCAGCTCGAATGAAAACGTGCTGCCGACGCCAGGCTCACTTTCCACGGCGACCGTTGAGCCATGCGCCTCGACGATCTGCTTGACCAACGCCAAGCCCAAGCCAATGCCGCCATAGTAGCGCGTCACACTGCCGTCTAACTGTTGAAAGGGCTCGAATACTTCGGTGAGGCGCTCCGCGGGAATGCCGATGCCTGTGTCGCTCACCGAGAGTTTGAGGAAATGGTTGTGTTGCGCGACGCTCACGCTGACCTTGCCGCCAACAGGCGTGAACTTGATAGCGTTGTCCAACAAATGCGTGACCGCCCACTTGATTTTTTCGGCGTCGGCTAAAATCGGCGGCAAAGCGGGCGGCACTTCCGCGTAGAGATGCACGTGCCGCTTGAGTTCCATGATGTGAGGACTTAGCAAAACCCCTTCGACCACCTCGGTGAGCGAAAACGCCGTGGCATTAATCAGCATCTTCCCCTGAGCGGCAGACGCAAAACCCAGCAAGTCTTCGATCAAGCGTTGGAGTCGCTCCGCTGCTTGCATGATAAAATCCACCGCTTCACGCTGACTCGCGGTAAGCGGTTCGCTGCCGGCGCGGAGCAATTCGCAATAACCTTTGACGTGCGAGAGCGGTGTGCGGAGTTCGTGCGAGATGTTGGACACAAATTGTGTCTTGAGCCGATTGAACTCGTTGAGCTGGCGCAGAGCTTGTTGCAGCTCTTGGGTGCGTTGCGCCACACGCTCTTCCAATTGGCGATTGCTGGCAAGCAGCGCCTCCTGCAATTGCTTGACTTGTTGGATGCTTGCTTGATCGAGCTGTTCGCGCGTGACGAAGCCCATGTTGAGCAACACTTGTCCCACCGTTTGCATGTTGCCCTCAGCCACGAGCTGCTTTTGACGCTGCAAGGCGGCGTGCAGTTGTGATTCGGAGATGTAGCCGCTCTTGAGCAGAAATTCGCCAAAGCGCGGTAGGATGACATCCGCGGCGTAAGGCGTAGGCGTTAGCGTGGGCAGCGCTGCCAACATTTGCCGTTCGCGCAACGCAGCCGCAAACGCCAAATTCATCTGGCAGGTGGCGCAGAATGTATCTTGCGCGTTCACAGGCGTATGACAATTGGGACAGCGAAGGGTTAGTTCGGATGGATCAGCTGTGTGCGTGATCATGGTTCTTTTACCTCGGGTGTTATGCTAAGTCGCTAGAACTCATCAAAGATAAGAAGACTTCCACGACGCGTGGATCGAAATGGCTACCCGATAAGGAACGGATATGCTCAAGCACCCTGTTGAGGGGCCAGCTCGCGCGATAGGGACGATCTGACCGCAGCGCGTCCCACACATCCACCACCGCAAACAGCCGCGCCCCTAAGGGAATCTCCTCACCCTGTAAGCTGCGCGGATAGCCCGTGCCATCCCATTTTTCGTGATGACAATAGGGAATGTCCAGCGCGGGATGCAGATAGGCAATGGGCTGCAGCAATTCGTAAGCGTACACGGGATGCTTACGCATGATCACCCATTCCTCATCCGTCAATTTGTCGGGCTTGAGCAAAATGGCGTCGGGCACGCCCATCTTCCCAATATCGTGCAAGAGCGCGCCGCGCCGGATGTGGACGAGTTCAGCCTCGCCCAACCCCATCGCGCGCGCGAGGCGCAGGGTCATTTCTGTCACGCGCTGCGTGTGTCCCTCGGTTTCTTTATCGCGCAAATCAAGCGCGCGCGACCACCCTTCAAGCGTTGTGTCGTAAGCGAGCATCAAATCGGCGTTAGAATGCTGCAAGCTCTGGAATAGCCTGGCGTTATCTATGGCAATAGCGGCTTGTCTTGCCAGCGTCTCCAAGAAGTCCAACCAGTCGGCGTCAGCTTCAAATGCCGCGCGATGAAAGACTTCCAACACGCCGTTGACTTGACCTTTGGCAAGCAATGGCACAGCATGATAGGTGAAGAATCCTTCTTGGGCAAGCAGCTCGGCGCGCGCGGCGGTCGGCGCAGCGACTTTAGACAGGTTGGGGATTGTGACGATAGAGCGTTCGAGCGCCGCGCGACTCGCCATCCCTTCGCCGAGGCGGAGCTGGGCGCGTTCCATACTTCTTTGGCGAAAGCCATGCCCAGCCACGTATTCCAACGTGTGGGTCTGAGATTTCAACAGCCACACTGCAATCGCATCGGCGCGTAAGGGGGCGAGCGCCTGCGAGATGAACACGCCAAGGGTGACGCGGAGCTCGACGCTGCTGCTGATGGCAACGTCAATGTTTCTGAGCGCGGCGAGTTGCTCCAAACGCCGTTCGGTTTGCTCGTGCAGCCGTGTGCGCTGAATGGCGTTGCCTGCCATTTCGCTCAAGGTGTGCAGCAAGCGCAATTCGCCCGCCGCGAGCTCGCGCGGCAGCGGCGCCGACACAAACAACACGCCGACGATGGCGCTCACGCTGCGAATGGGCACACACGCGCCGCCCCAACCACGCGGCACCTGTGGACGCACCGATTCGCGCAAGTGTGGATCCGTGGCGAATTCGCGCGTGACATGCGCCTCGTTGGTAGCAAAGACTCGTCCCGCGATGCCTTCGTGCGGCTTCGTCTTGGCGAGCGTGTCTTGGAACCACCCGCGCGCAACCATCGGCGTTAATTCATCACGCGGCTCGTCGTGCAGCCACACCGCGCCCGCGTTATAACCTATGACGGCGAGCGTTTCGTCCAACAGCAATGGCAACATCTCGTCGAGTGTTTGCGCCACGCGCAGCGCCGTCGAAACTTTGCTGACCGCTTCGAGTTCGGCAAGCCGTTGGCGAGTCTCCTCAAGCAAGCGCGCGTTATGCACCGCGCTCGCTGCTTGGCTGGCGAACAAGGTCAACAAGCGCACATCGGCGTTGGTGAACTGGCGTTCACTCTCGCCCGTGATGCTCACGAGCAATACACCAATCAACTCGCCGCCATACACCATTGGCACACTAGCCACAGCTTTAATGCCGCGTGCGACTAACTGGGGTAAAGCATGAGCCCACCGCTGATAGTTATTCACAATCAGCGCTTCGCGTGTTTGTGCGGTTTGACCGACTAAGCCTTCGTCCAGACGTAAACGCGAACCGAGCGGCAGCTGGGCATCGTTTGCCACAACCAGCTCCAAGTGTTGCTGGGCAGCGTCGTACAGAAATATGGCGCCGACGGCTGTTTGGGCAAGAGCGGTAGCGCGTGCGACGATAGTCTGCAACAAGGTCGGTAAGTCGCGCTGTAGGGCAAGCTCATGCGCTATATCGTATAACGCGGCAAATTCGTCGGCGCGGCGTCGGAGAGCCAGCTCCGCCTGCTTTTGTTCAGTGATGTCGCGCGCCACGCCAAAGATGCCCACCAGCTGGCCCTTGGCATCAACCTGTGAGGTGATATGATCGGCAACCCAATGATACTCCCCCGTGGTTTTGTGACGCAAACGATATTCGCGCACGCCGCTTTGCCGCTGGCGATAAAGTTCTGCCGTGCGGGCGAGCAACGGCGCGACATCGTCGGGGTGAACGAGTCGCGCCCAGAGCGTTGGATCTTGGATGAACTCTTGCGCTGAGTAACCAATGATGTTTGCTGTGTGTCCGCTCACAAAATCGGGCAAGCCTGTCAGGGGGGTGTCGGCGCTTGTTTTCACCGAATAAACGACCTGATCAATGTTTTCGAGGATGAGACGGTATTTCTCTTCGCTGGCGCGGAGGGCTTGCTCCAATCGTTTGCGCTCGGTGAGGTCGCGCACGGCGCACAGCGCGAACAGCTGCCCATGTAGCGTGTAATGACTCAGACTGATATCCACTGGAAACTCTGCGCCATCCTTGCACAAGGCATACAGCTCCAAACCGCTGCCCATGGGGCGCTTGCCTGGGCGCGCGAAAAAATTGGCGCGCAGCTGCGGATGTCTGTCATGAAACCTCACTGGTATCAAGATTTCGAGAGACTGCCCAATCAATTCAGCGCGCGTGTAGCCGAAGAGCCGCTCGGCTTGCTCGTTCAGCAGCATGATCTGTCCCGCGAGGTTGACGCTCAGCGTTGCATCGGGCATGAGCTCGAGGCTTTCCCCAAAGGTGAGAGCGCTCGCTGCCAATGCGTTGGAGGTGTTAGTGTGATTGTTTGATCCTTGCGTGTGAAAGGTAGAACACATATATGCTCTTCGGTGCGACCCTATGGCGCAGATCTTTGTAAGACAAGTTTTTAACTTGTCCACGTAGGCAAGTTGCCGTAAGACAAGTTTTTAACTTGTCCACGCAGGCAAGTTGCAGTAGGACAAGTTTTTAACTTGTCCACGTAGGCAAGTTGCAGTAGGACAAGTTTTTAACTTGTCCACGTAGGCAAGTTGCTGTAAGACAAGTTTTTAACTTGTCCACGCAGGCAAGTTGCAGTAGGACAAGTTTTT
>CAZDYP010000128.1:15935-16181 GCA_964509505.1 uncultured Anaerolineae bacterium
AACTTGTCCACGTAGGCAAGTTGCAGTAGGACAAGTTTTTAACTTGTCCAGGTAGGAAAGTTACTGTAAGATAAGTTTTTAACTTGTCCACGTAGGCAAGTTTGCAACTTGCCCTACGCCAAGGTCTGGCTCGCGAATCACTGTTT
This sequence comes from uncultured Anaerolineae bacterium, assembly GCA_964509505.1. Classification (GTDB taxonomy): domain Bacteria; phylum Chloroflexota; class Anaerolineae; order JACRMK01; family JACRMK01; genus CAZDYP01. The sequence goes on from CAZDYP010000128.1 coordinate 16,082, forward strand.
GGATTATAAGCGCCAAAGCCTATACGCGTCAAAGACTTAATGAGAACAGGACTTACGCTTCTGACCGTCATTGCGAGCGGAGCGAAGCAATCTCCCCGCA
>CAZDYP010000129.1:0-16150 GCA_964509505.1 uncultured Anaerolineae bacterium
CGCAGGCGAAGAGCCCAATCCGAACACGAATGGTAACAACAACGACAACGGCGTGGTTTATGTCGGTAGCGTGATTCAGTCTAATCCCGTCAACGTGACGCCGGGCAACACAGGCGCACAGAACAACACTACGGTTATTACAGCGACAGGCACGACACACAATCCAACCGTTGACTTCGGGTTAATCGGTCCCCAAGTCAATCTGGGCGACTTGGTGTGGTTCGATGTGAACAACAACGGCAGCGTGGATGCGGGCGAGCAAGGCGTCAACGGCGTCGTGGTTGAGTTGTATCAAGACACCAACGGCGACGGCGTCTTCACGCCGGGCATAGATCAACTTATCAGCGCCACGACGACCGCAGGCGGCGGCATTTACAACTTCACTAACCTCACGCCGACGACAGCGCTCACCAATGCCTACCTGGTGGTGATTACGAGCAGCAACTTCGTCACGGGCGGCGCGTTGTTCCAGTATCAAAACAGCACGCCCACCGTCGGCGGCAACAGCGACTTGAACAATCAAGATCACGGCACCGTGAGCGGCGCACTCGGCAGCGGCGGTTTCGTCGCCAGCACTGCGGTCAGCCTCACTGTGGGCGGCGAGCCAAGCAATGATGGCGATGGCGCCAATGGCAACCTGACCATTGACTTCGGGTTCTACCAGCTCAGCGTAGGCGATCAGGTATGGCTCGATAGCAACAACAACGGACTCCTCGATGTAGGTGAGATACGCTTGGGTGGTGTGACGGTAGTGTTGTATGATGCAACGGGAACGACACCGCTGCTGACGACGACGACGAATGCGAGTGGCTTCTACTCGTTCACAGGCTTGGTCAGTGGCACTTACGTCGTCGGCATCATCCCGCCCGCGTTCTACACCAGCAGCACGGGCGCGGGACAAGAATCGAATCCGAACAGCAACGGCAACAACAACGACAACGGCGTGGTCTATGTCGGCAGCGTGATTCAGTCTAATCCCGTCAACGTGACGCCGGGCAACACAGGCGCCCAGAACAATACCACAGTCGTCACCGCCACAGGCGCGACGCACAATCCGACGGTTGACTTTGGATTGTTCATCGTTCCAACCGCCATCACCTTATTGAGCTTCACCGCGACACCACAAACCAACGGCATCATGGTGCGCTGGGCAACGTCGTCGGAGCGCGATACATGGGGCTTCCACGTGTGGCGCAGCGCCGATGGCACGCGCGCGAACGCAGTGCGCGTGACGCAACAGTTGATCATCGGGCAAGGGCGCAACGGCGGCGCGACGTACCAATGGCTCGACACCAGCGCGCAACCCAACGTGACTTACACCTACTGGTTAGAGGAAATCACGCTCAACGGCGCGTCACACGATCACGGTCCGTCGAATGCGGTGCGGCTCATCGTGATGGGGGCTAATCGCATTTATTTGCCGTTGGTCGTGCGTTAAAACAAAAAGATGTCGGACTGCTGCGAGCAGTCTGACATCCAGAGGTCCGATAAACTACAAGTGAATGGGCAGACTGAAACGGTCTGCCCATTGGCTTCTTCACGGCCTTGAGTTATTCAGCTTGAGCGAGCGGCAGCCACACTGTAAACGTCGCGCCTTTGCCTAGTTCGCTTGCGACGGCGATGTGACCTCCATGTTTCTGGACGATGTCGTAACAAATAGCGAGTCCTAAACCCACTCCCGTTTCTTTGGTTGTGAAAAACGGCTCGAACAGACGCGACAAATTTTCAGACGCGATGCCGCACCCCACGTCGCAAAATTCGACGCCCACCATGCCATCCTCCAACGACCTTTTCAAACTAACCGTTATGTTGCCGCCGTTGGGCTGCATGGCTTCCATGGCGTTAAAGCATAAATTGATAAACACTTGTCGGAGCTGTTCGGCATTGCCCGCTACGAGCAACGGTTGCGCGGGCGGCGTGTAAACCCAGGCGACGCGATGCTTGGACAAGTGCGCCTTCGTCAAGGTTTGCACCTCCGACAACACATCAGCCAGATATACGTGTTCCGACAGCTCTACGCCGCTACGCCGATAAAACGAGCGCAATTGCGTCACCAGATTGACCAACTGTTGCGTGGCGGCGGCAGACATTTCCAGCAGAGCGTAATCAGATGAGTCAGGCGATTTATCGGTTTGCAACAGCGCCAACGACGTTTTGACGATTTGCAGCGGATTGTTGAGCTCATGGGCAACGGTCGCCACCATACGTCCCATGATCGAAAGTTTGTCCGCTTGCACCAGCTGCGCGCGCATCTGCTGTTCCTTTTGCAAGGTGCGTTCTAATTCCATGTACAGCCGCGCATTTTCCATCGCGACGGTCAACTGTTGACCAACGCCTATCAACCATTGCAAATCGTCTTGGTCCAGCGGCTTGGCTGCGCGCGACTCGACCATCAACACACCATGCAAATGCGGCGCTACGCCAATCGGCACAGCCATCAGCGAGCGCACGGCTGGATCGGCAATGACGTAGTCGGGGTCGCGCGTCACATCAGGCGCCAACAGCGGGCGCTGTGTCCGCAGGGCGCGTCCCGACACACCCTGACCATGCGGAATTAGCGCCAGCACATGTTCGGGCGCGTAGCCACGTTGCGCTTGCAAACGCAACCCCTGCGCTTCTGACAAATACACCGTGACCTGCTGATAGTGAGTAATTTCGGCAATCGCCTCGACCACAGCAGGCAACAGGTCGCTCAACTTGAGCTGCGCGCTAATCGCTTCGGTGACGTGTTGCATCGCCAGCGCCGCTTGCAGACGTTGACGCTCGCGCATAAGCAAGCGCGCGTTGTGAACGGCGCTTGCCGCATGTCCCGCCAACATACACAACAAGCGCTCGTCATCGTCGCTAAAGCGCCGTGATGAACCTTGCCCTTCACTCACGGCAATCACGCCAACCAATTCGCCTGAATAGAGCATAGGCACTTCGAGAAGAGCGCCATAGGATATGTCAGCAAAATCTGGCAGACGGTGGGGCCAGCTTTGATAATCGTCCACGCGCAGCGGTTGACGTGTTTGCGCCACACGCCCCGCTAACCCACGTCCAATAGTGATGCGTGTACCTAACGGCGTTAGCGCATCGCGTGCGGTGACGAATTCCAAATCATCGCGTGTGGCATCATACAAATAGATGCCGCCTGCGGAGGCTTGCAACAGCGTCTTGGCGCGGTCCACGATGGTTTGCAACAGCACGGTCAAATCGGTTTGCGTGGCGAGGTCACGAATGGTTTCATATAGCGCAGCAAACTCATTCGCGCGCCGTTCGGTGAGAGCGCGCTGCTGGCGTTCTGTTTCGTACAAGCGCGCGTTGGTAATTGCCAGCGCCGCTTGCACGCCCAGCTGTGCCAACAAGCGTTCATCATCCGCCGAAAAATTGTGAGGCGCAGCGCTCATCACGCTGAGCGCGCCAAAGCGTTGCATCCGATTTTGCACCGGCACGACGAGCAAAGAACGAAAGTCCGGCGCGAAGTTGCCGGGCAAATAGCGTGAATCGGCGAGGATGTCGCCAACGTTGATTGCTATCCCATCCGCCAACACGCGCCCAGCGATGCCTTCACCGGAGCGCATGGTCAAACTTGAAGCGCTGAGCGGCGTGAGGCCTGCGACGGCCACCGCGCGCAAAATTTCCTCATCGGCTGCCAGCAAATGAATGACGGCGCGTTCGACTTGCGGAATGATATGCTGCGCCGACTCCACAATCAATTGCAAGATACGTTCCCATTCGAGGGTCTCGTTCAGCGCGCGCCCAATCGCAGCTAACGCTTCGCTTTCTTGCAAGCGTCGCCAGAGCGCGCGCTCCGCTTGTTGCAACGAAGCTGCAACAGTAAGGTCCACGGTTGAATTGGGAACAGCGGTCGGCATGGATTGTCCTGAGGGACTGGAGGCAGGGGAGGTCGCTTGAGAAGATGACATAGGCGCATGGATAATACAAGTAATCAGCAGGTTTCGCAACATTTCGCGCGAGTGCGGCTTGTTGGTATAATGATGCGCCGTTACGCTGGCGCAAAGCGGCGCAACACATCATTTTGCACGAGGAATTAGCTGGTTCGATGTCTGTTTCCAATGGGTCCCTTCCGCCGCATGGCGGCATGTTGATTGACCGCACACTACACGGCGATGCACAACGTGATGCGCGACAACGCGCAGCGCATCTGACAAAAATTCCTTTGAGCGCGATGGCAGAATCCGATTTGGAACTGATCGCCATCGGCGCCTTGAGTCCCTTGACGGGTTTCATGGGGCAAGCAGATTATGAGCAGGTCGTGCGTTACTGTCGGTTAGCGAATGGGTTGATCTGGTCCATACCGATTACGTTGCCTATAAATTCGGAGTTAGCAAGGTCATTGCGCAGCGGTCAAGAGGTCGCGCTCAGCTCCGCCAAAGGCAACCTCGTGGGACTTATGACGATTGCCGAAAAATTTGTTTATGACAAGGCACGCGAAGCGCAAGAAGTCTATCGCACAACCGACACAAAGCATCCGGGGGTCGCGCGTCTGATGGCGCAAGGCGACGTGTTGCTCGGCGGCGATGTGTGGCTGTTGGAACAACCTCCAGAGCGCGACTTTGCACAGTTTCGCTACGGACCCGCCCAGACGCGCGCGCTGTTCAAAGAACGTGGCTGGCAGCGCGTCGTCGGGTTCCAAACGCGCAATCCGATTCATCGCTCACACGAATACATCCAGAAGACTGCGCTCGAAATCGTGGATGGTCTCTTGTTGCATCCGCTGGTCGGTGAGACGCACGCTAGCGACATCCCTGCCGATGTGCGTATGGAATCGTATCAAGTGTTGGTGAACCACTATTATCCTCAGAACCGTGTCATCCTTGGTGTGTTTCCTGCTGCGATGCGCTATGCGGGCCCGCGCGAAGCCGTCTTTCATGCGCTGTGTCGCAAGAACTATGGGTGCACGCACTTCATCGTCGGGCGCGACCATGCGGGTGTTGGCGATTATTATGGCACGTACGACGCGCAAAAAATCTTCGACCAATTCATGCCGGATGAACTGGGTATCACGCCGTTGTTCTTCGAGAACACATTTTATTGCAAACTGTGTGGCGCAATTGTCTCAGCCAAGACCTGCCCCCATAGCGACGATGACCGCATCAACTTGAGCGGCACGCAAGTGCGCGCGATGTTGGAGCGCGGCGAGCCGTTGCCTGTCGAGTTCACGCGCCCTGAAGTGTCGCAAGTGTTAATCGCGGGTATGCGCAAAAAGCGCAATGGCTTGCACGGCGCGGGGGAGACTGGCGCATGAGCAAGCCCAAAGTTTTGGTGATTGGCTTGGATTGCGCCGAGCCGTCGTTGGTGTTCGAACAATGGCGTCACGAATTGCCCAACCTATCCGCGCTGATGAGCGGCGGGCAATGGGGCAAACTCGAATCGTGCACACCCGCGATTACCGTGCCCGCGTGGATGACGATGATGACCTCGAAGGATCCAGGCCAACTTGGCATCTACGGCTTCCGCAATCGCGCCGACCATTCGTACGACCAGCTCGCGATGGCTACCTCACGCTCTATCAAGCACGCGACGGTGTGGGACATCCTCTCGCGCACAGGCAAGCAGAGCATCGTGATTGGCGTGCCGCCGACGTACCCGCTCAAACCCATCAACGGCATTGCCGTCTCATGCTTCTTGACGCCGTCCACGCAATCGCAATACACCTATCCCTATGAGATTCGCGCGGAAGTCGAAGCGCTGGTAGGCGAATATATGGTGGACGTGAAAGGCTTCCGCACCGACGACAAAGATTGGCTGCTGGCGCAGATTTACGAGATGACCGAGAAGCGCTTCAAGCTCGCTCATCATTGGCTGCGCACGAAGCCGTGGGACTTCTTTATGCTGATGGAGATTGGCGTAGATCGGATCCATCATGCGTTTTGGAAGTATATGGATCCACTGCATCCGAAGCATGTCCCCGGCAATAAGTATCTCCACGCGATTCGTGACTACTATCGCACAGTGGACACGCTCATCGGTCAACTGACGCAAGACATTGACGATCAAACGGCGGTGTTGGTCGTGTCCGATCACGGCGCAAAACGGTTGGAGGGTTGCATCGTTTTCAACGAGTGGCTGATGCGCGAAGGGTATCTGGCGTTGAAGACGCCCCTGAACGGCGTGACTGCGTGGGACAAAGTGGCGATTGATTGGAGCAAGACGAAAGCGTGGGGCGACGGCGGTTATTATGGACGTTTGTTTATCAACGTGCAAGGACGCGAACCGCAAGGCATCGTGCCCACATCACACTATGAACCGATGCGCGCTGAACTGACGCAGCGGTTGGCAGGCATCGTGGACGAGCAGGGACAGAACATCGGCACGGTCGCGTTCAAGCCACAGCAGATTTATCGTGAAGCGCGTAACGTCCCGCCTGATCTCATCGTTTATTTTGGTGACTTGCATTGGCGTCCTATCGCCAGCGTCGGCTATGGCAGCATTTACAGCGCCGACAACGACACGGGGCCCGACGACGCCAATCACGCGCAGCACGGTCTCTGCATCGTGAAAGACAACGGCGCGAGTGCGTCACGTCAATTGCACGGCGCTCGCATTTACGATGTTGCGCCGACGATTCTCAAGCTGCTCGGCGTGCCTGTGCCAAGTGATATGATTGGACAGGATTTGCGCGAGCGCTGACTCCCCTAGTTTCCTCTTGGGAGCTGACAAGGAACATAGAAGAGATTAGGGCAAATTAGGTAGAGGATACATCAGTTTGGAACACAAAGGTTTCACTATTTGGTTTACGGGCTTATCGGGCGCAGGCAAGACAACTCTATCAGAGCATTTGGCAAAGGATTTGCGTGAGCGTGGTTACAAGGTTGAAGTGCTGGATGGTGATGTGGTGCGCACCCATCTGAGCAAAGGGCTGGGTTTTAGCAAAGAAGACCGTGACACGAACATTCGCCGCATCGGGTGGGTGTGCCACGTCTTATCGCGCAATGGCGTCGTGGCAATTGCGGCAGCCGTTTCACCGTATCGAGCGGTGCGCAACGAAGTGCGCGCAATGCACAACGGCAACTTCCTCGAAGTGTATGCGGATTGTCCACTCGACGTGTTGATTGCGCGCGACGTGAAGGGTTTGTACAAAAAAGCCCTGACAGGCGAGCTAAAAAATTTCACGGGCGTCTCCGATCCTTACGAAGCGCCTATGTCACCTGAGGTCGTTGTGCGTAGTGATCGCGAAACCGTGAACGAAAGCGCCACAAAAATTTTGCAGGCACTGCAGCAACGGGGTTTGCTGGGTTGAAGATTCAGACTGAACCAGTTTGTCCACTGTTGGGCGCGCGTTTAGACCGAAGTACTCACTTCAATTACGCGACGCCGGAAAATCAGTGTTACGCGCATAACCGCGTCTCGCCGTTGAGCCTTGCAGAACAGCAGACGTTGTGCCTGAGCGCGCATTACCAGACGTGTCGCTTCTATCTCGCGCACCAATCACGCCACATCGCCACACAAAAAGCCGAAGAGGCGTTAGCGCGCGTTTCGACGCCGCCCGAACCGTATCGTCCTAGTCGGCGTATCCTGAGCATCATCGGCGTGTTATTTATGATAGCGTGCGCAGCCTTATGTGTGGTATCGGGCGTGCCACAAACTGTCGCCGACGCCGTCATCCCAACGGCAACGCCGACTCGCACGCCGACTCGCGCGCCCACAGCCACACCGACGCCCATCACACCAAGCCCGACACCCGTGCCGCCAACACTAACCGCTACGCCGACGCCAGCGCCGCCGACGCCAACCCCACCGCCGCCCACGTCAACACCCATCGTCTATGTCGTGCAAGCAGGCGACACGCTATCGGGCATCGCAGCCCAATACGGCGTGACGACGCAAGCGATTATGCAAGCCAACAACATTACCGATGCGCGCGTGATTCGCGCAGGCACGCGACTCATCATTCCACGCCCAACGACCGTGCCTGCCACACCGCGCCCAAGCGCAACGCGGTAAGGCGCAGCACAGAGCAGGAAGGTGGGGCAATCGAAGGTTCTCAAGCATCACGTTTCGTATAGAGACATTGCGCCGCAACGTCTCTACCGATTGATTCGATCCACATGAACAGCTCAACGCTCCCTTTCACGTTCTCATGGAAACATGGCTTATGGTCGCTAGTGGCCACTGGGGTGTTCGTGCCACTGGCGTTCTGGGGCGCATCGCTGGAAGAGGTTTGGCGTCACATACAACAAGCCAACTGGCAAGCCGTGGCTGTCGCAGTCGGATTGTTTATGTTGACCACCTTGGCGAAGACGTGGCGCTGGCGATTATTTTTTCAACCGCGTCGCGTGAAGTTTATCTCATGTCTAGCCGCGCTCACGATTGGGCAGGTTGTCAATTTTCTATTGCCTGCGCGATTGGGTGAAATTGCGCGCATCTACGTGTTGCGGCGGCGTGAGGGCGAGCGTGCCGCATTAGCGTTGGGCACCATTGGTGCAGAAAAATTGCTTGAGCTCACAGCGTTATGCAGTCTGAGCTTACTGGTCGCGCCCTTTGCGCCATGGCCGACGTGGTTACAAGAACCATCCTTGCGCGTCACCACTTTCGTCTTGGGCGCTATCCTATTGCTCGCCATAAGCTTTGTGCAACAAAGTCGTCTGCGCGCCGTTTGGTCATGGTGTGCGCGACAGTTGACGCGCACTCATGCCGAGCACATGGCGCAACAATTTGATTTGACGTTGTTGGGCTTTGCGCCATTGCGCCAACTGCATACCTTAGGTCCCCTGGCGTTTTGGTCGCTGGTGATTTGGGGGTTGATGATTGCCACCAACTATGCCCTGTTCTTCGCCTTCACCATCGAACCATCGTGGCTGACCGCGACGGTTTTGCTGCTAGTGTTACAAATTGGCGTGTCCGTGCCCAGCACGCCCGGCAAAATTGGCGTGTTCCAATACCTAGCCGTCTTGACGTTGACCCTTTTTGGTGTGCCGCGTGAATTGGCGTTAGGGTATGGTGTGTTGTTGTATCTCGTAGTACTCGTGCCACAGCTGCTGGTAGCATTGCCCTTCGTGTGGCTCGATCAGCGCAGCATGAGAATTTCATCCGTCAAAGGCGCAACGTAACCTTGCGCACAGGCTGAGGGATCCGTGATTTCTGTCATTGTGCCAGCCTATAATGCCGCAGCAACCTTGCCCGCATGTCTGCAGGCCCTCAAACACCAAACGATTGCATCAGCCGAATATGAGATTATCGTCGTGGATGATGGCTCGACCGATAACACTGCAGAGCTAGCGCGCCAGCTGAACGTCAGGGTAATTAGTCAACCGAATCAGGGACCTGCGGCCGCGCGCAATGCGGGCGTCGAGATAGCGCGCGGCGACATTGTGTTGTTCACCGATGCAGATTGTGAGCCGTTGCCGGATTGGATCGAGCAGATGATCGCCCCCTTCAAAGACTTAGAAGTTGCTGGCGTGAAAGGCGTGTATCGCACCCGTCAATGTGAGTGGATGGCGCGCTTCGTGCAGTTCGAATATGAAGACAAATATGATCGCATGCGGGAACAAGACACCATAGATTTTATTGATACCTATTCGGCTGGCTATCGGCGAGATATTTTTATACTAAACCATGGTTTTGATCCCATTATGCGAGAATTGGAAGATCAAGAGTTATCATTTCGTCTCGCGCAAAAAGGCTACCGCCTCGTTTTTGCGCCACAAGCAGCTGTCTATCATTGGCACAATCGCACTCTTAAAAGTTATTTTAAGCGCAAGTTCGAAATTGGTTATTGGAAAATGTGTCTTGCGCGCTGGCATCCCGACAAGCTCGTGAAAGATTCTCATACACCGCAAGTGATGAAAGTTCAGATTGGGCTGGTGGCCTTAATGCTCATGGGCTTACCTGCAAGTTTGCTATGGCACAATGCGCTTTGGGGCTGCGGGATGTTCTTGCTCATGTTTGTGTTGACTACTCTCCCCTTCACACTCAAAACGGCACACCACGATCGACTTATTAGCTTGTTCGCGCCGTTTTTTCTATGGGTGCGCGCATTGGCTTTAGGATTCGGCTTACTGATTGGTTTGATAGCGCATAAGCACCGCGCTGAAACACGTAAACCTGTATTGACTGTGTGGCAACGCAGTCTCAAACGCGCCCTCGATGTCATACTGGGCAGTGTCTTGCTAATTTTGTCGGCCCCTGTATGGGCCATCAGTGCGCTGGCAATCAAGCTGGATTCGCACGGTCCCGCCTTTTTTGTGCAAAAACGTGTGGGGGAAAATGGGCGTGTATTCAATTGCTATAAACTACGCACGATGATCGATGGCGCAGCCACCCTCCCTGTAGATCGCATAGGAACTGGCGCCATTGGCGCAGCACGCTTGAAGCTACCTAATGATCCACGCGTGACGCGCATTGGTCGCATTTTGCGACGCACTAGTTTAGATGAAACGCCTCAATTCATCAATGTGCTACGAGGTGAAATGAGCCTCGTGGGCCCACGCCCCGAGGAAGTAGCTATTGTGGCATGCTACAACGACTGGCACCGCAAACGCTTGGCCATCAAACCTGGCATTACGGGGCCGATGCAAATCAACGGGCGAGGCGACCTGAGTCTTGACGAGCGCGTACGGTTAGAATTGAACTACATCGAACATTATTCGTTAGCCAAAGATTTAGTCATTATGGCGAAAACGATTCCCGTGGTGATTCGCGGGAATGGGTCGTATTGACGTATGGTGATTACTTTTGAGCGGGTTTCGAAAAAGTTTGTCTTGCCACATGAGCGGGATAACAGTAACCAACTTTCACCGTGGTCACGGTTCTGGCGACGCCGCGAATGGCGCGAGAATTTTTGGGCGCTGCAAGATGTTTCGTTCCAAATCAAGCGCGGCGAAAGCGTCGGCTTAATTGGAGCGAACGGCAGCGGTAAAAGTACCATCCTCAAACTCATCACGAAAATTTTACAGCCGACGAGCGGGCGTGTGCAGACACAAGGGCGCATTGCCGCGTTGTTGGAAGTGGGCGCAGGGTTCCACCCTGACCTATCAGGCCGTGACAACATTTATCTCAATGGGTCCATTTTTGGTTTAAGCCACACTGACATCAAAAAACTATTTGATGAGATGGTTGCATTTGCTGAATTAGAGCGTTTCATAGATACTCCCGTTAAATACTATTCGTCGGGCATGTATGCGCGTTTGGGGTTTGCCATCGCTGTGCATGTTCAGCCCGATGTGTTGTTGATTGACGAAGTACTGGCAGTGGGCGACCAGGCGTTTCAGGACAAATGTCTGTTGAAAATCCGAGACTTCCGACGACAAGGCGTCACGATTGTACTTGTATCACACAATCTTCAAACTATCGGTGAATTATGTGAGCGTGGTATATGGATAGATAAAGGGTATGTACGGGAAGATAGCTCGATCAACTATGTCACTAATGTGTACTTGAGCGAAATTATCCGCAAGGAGCGACAAGATTTTACACGGGTACAACAAGCACAAACCAAACGTTGGGGCTCAGGTGAAATCGAAATTACACACGTCGAATTTTGCAACGAACATAGAGAATCAACCACCGAGTTTCAAACTGGGCAAACTTTCATCGCACGTTTGCACTATCGAGCTTATCAGTGTATTGAGAGCCCCGTGTTTGGCTGCGCCATTTATCGTGCTGATGGCGTACACATCAACGGGCCCAACACAGATTTTTCAAATTACGCTATCCCCTGGGTGAACACGGGTGAAGGTATCATTGATTACGTTGTGACTCGGCTGCCTTTGTTAGCCGGGAATTACTTTTTTTCAGCAGTTGTCTATGATAAAATGCGCGCTCACGCGTTTGATCACCAGCACATGCAATACCCATTTTCTGTCTTAGCTGGCGGCGTGAAAGAACGCTACGGACTTGTGCATATTGCTAGTCACTGGGAGCATCATCATGCATAATCCTTTTCCTGGTTTAGATTTTGACTTTTTACGCTACATGGGTGTGCGCCCTGAAAATCAGCGACGCATTCAGAGTATCTACCTACCTTATTTTGCTGATCGCCTAAAAGTGCTTGATTTAGGGTGTGGCAACGCCGATTTCGTAGAGATGCTCAAAGCGCGAGGGGTGGACGTGGTTGGTATAGATTCTGATGAGAAAGCTTATCAAGCAGCCATCACGCGTCAATTGCCTATCGTCCAAAGCGACGTCTTCACCTATCTGCGTGAGTTGCCTTCAGAAAGTGTAGATGGCATTTTTAGTGCGCATCTAGTAGAGCATTTGCCCTATCCATTAGTCATTGAACTGGCACGACAATCATTTCGTGTTCTGCGTTCTGGTGGGGTGGTTATATGGGCTACACCTAATGTGCGCTCTTTGTTTTCGCATCTCGAAATGTACTATCTACATTTTGGACACATTAGCTTCTATCATCCACGCTTGCTATGTTTCTTCCTTGAGCATGAGGGATTTATCCAGTTGAAAGAAGGCGAAAACCCTGAGACAGCTTCCCCCTTTTTGCAAGACGCATTCCAGGCGCTCAATCGCAGCTCCGAATTGGAGAAAATCGTGAATTCTCCCATATCCGCATCTCCTCTGCAACCACTACTCAACCATGCCTCTGAATGGTTCTTGCGACAACCCCTAACCTATCATCGTGAAATTCCTTTGCAAGGTCACTCATTACTGCAACGATTTAGTTACCAAGCAAAACGCCACTTAACGCGTTGGCTGGTGCAACCTTTCCTTGACGAAATTGTTACGAATCTCAATAGCAGTTTCGTTGCACAAAACAAAGCACAGGCAGAAACATTATTTCATTTAACCCAGATATTAGCGCAAGAAATACAACGTCTGCGCGGCGACGTTCATTCTTTGCTAAACTCGCTGCAAACACTCAATGGCGCATTTGAGTGTTACGTCGTTGGATATAAACCTACTAGGAGCGAGGAAAAGTAAGACTTTATGGAGTGGCCCACGGTTAGTGTTGTCGTTTTGAATTACAACGGCAAACAACATCTCAAAGATTGTTTTGTCTCACTCAGGGCATTAAATTATCCCCGCGAGCGTTGTGAATTGATTTTAGTAGATAACGCCTCTACAGATAACTCGGTGGATTTTATCCGCGAAAATTTTTCAGAGGTTCGCATCATCCAAAATGAAACCAATCTAGGTTTCGCGCATGGCAATAATAATGGCGCACGCGCCGCGGCCGGCAAATACGTCGCCTTTTTGAATAATGATGTCTATGTGGATTCTACTTGGTTGAGCGAGATGGTGCTGGCTGCCACACAACGGTCCTCTATTATCTGCGTTGGCTCGAAAATGGTCAGCTGGGATGGTAAGCTCATAGATTTCGTGAAACCTTTGATCAATTTCTATGGCTTTGGCTATCAAGATGCGATGGGCTGGCCCGATCATGGTCAATTCGATAAACCTGTGCCCTTGCCATTTGCTTGTGGCGGCGCGATGATGATTGAGCGCCAAATTTTTTTGGAGAGTGGGGGCTTCGATGAAGATTACTTCCTTTTCTTTGAAGATGTGGACGTTGGTTGGCGTATGTGGGTATTAGGATATGAAGTCGTATTAGCGCCGAAGGCGCTTGCATATCATCGTCAACATGCAACAACCGATGCTGTTTATAACTATCGCAAAAATTTTTTGTTCGAACGTAACGCGCTTTATACTCTCGTCAAGAATTATGAACAAACTACTCTCCATCATTTATTGCCAGTGGCTCTATTGCTCATTACGCGCCGCACCGTGGAGCACATGGAGCGATTTGGCTTGGACCCACAAAGTTTTCATACCCTCCATGCTGCCCCCCCCAATGACATTGAAGGCGTCACGCGCACTAGTTTGAGTGGATTATTTGCGATGAATGAGCTGGCTTTGAACATTGATAAGGTACTCCAAAAACGTATTTGGATACAGGCGCATCGTCGCCGTAGCGATGTCGAGATTCTTTCGATATTTGGCCAGCCCACGCGACCACACATTCTAGCTCCTGATGATAGAGAATACGTCTGGCACCAGCTGACGTTGACGCGAGCGTTTGGTTTGAATGATGTGTTGCGACACGTTAGTCGTAAAGTATTGTTTGTAACTAATAGTAAAGTCCTACCTGAAACGCCCGTAGCGCAACTGGGTTTAGCTTTGACTGCGCGGGGTCATCATGTCTTATATGCTGCTCCAGTCTCGCACATAGGTGCCAACACCTCACCTACTCATAGCGATCTATTGGCTTGGGAACCACAACGCGTTGGAGAACTCATTCAACAAATTGTGCCTGATGTGACTCTAGTGACTCATCCGAACCTATTAGAGCACCTGCGGGTCACTGTCCCCACACCACTGGTGCTAGATCTAACTGACACAAACAGTTCTCTATCGCAGATTGAAAAATTCAGTGACATGATAAGTCAGGTAGATGCGTTCTTGTGTCGCTCAACCGAACAATTAGCATACATACGCGACTGGCTGGCGCACGATAATCATGCAGGAGGAAATCTAGTGCCATTGGATAAAGCACTTTGGCTAATCGCTTCCGCTGAAGAACGCGTTGAATGTCTTGATATGTTTTGTCGGCAACCCTTCTTCCGCATTCGCCCAACCGGCATCCTACATCCCCAAGCGTCTGCTACGGCACAGACCTTACCAACCAAAACATTGGGTATGTTGATTGACGAGGCGATTGCCCATTATCGGCGGGGGGGACTAAGCCGTCTATTCACCGAGACCATAGGGTTCATCAAACGACGGCTGGTCGCTCGAGGCATCTAGGTCATGGCAGACAATAAACGTGTATTACTGATGAGTTCGGATATTCTGCCATTGCCGGGTTTCCCTACAACAGGTTCGGGATTGCGCGCCTGGGGTCTTGGCAAAGGATTGGAAGGTCGGGGACATCGTGTCTTTTATTCAATGCCCGCTCAAGCCTTGAGTGAGGGACGCCACGCACTGGCTTCTGAAGAAATACAAAAGCTCACCTGGAATGTTGGTTCCATTCGTCATCTTCTGGACTACGCACAACCCGATGTACTTATTGTGTGCAATTGGCCCGTCTTGGCGATGATTCCCGATGAGCTGGATATACCAGTAGCTCTGGATCAGCATGGGCCCCATCTGTTGGAACGCTACTACCAAAACTATGGGCAATTCAACCTAAATGTGCGTGACAAATTGAATGCTTTTCGCAAAGCAGATTTTTTTACTTGCGCGGGACAGAAGCAACGTTTATATTTCCTGCCATGGCTGATGCAGGCAGGTTTTGACGTAGCCTGTGATCGCTATGCCTCTATCCCTGTTTCACTTTCACCTCAATTACCCTCCCATGAATCCACTGGCGATTTATCTTTCGTGTATGGTGGGGTATTTCTACCCTGGCAAGATCCCTCGCTCGCTTTGAGTGTACTGGTTAAGGTATTAGAGCAGCGCGAACAAGGACAATTGTTACTTTTTGGGGGCAAACATCCCTTGTATCCAGTGGATACAGGTATTTTTGAATCGCTTAAAAGTCGCTTACAAATTAGCTCCCGTGTATCCTATCGAACAATGTTGGCGCGTGATGAGTTGATCAAAATCTACACCCACGCACATGTCGCGATGGATTTAATGGCGCGCAATCCAGAGCGCGAGCTGGCTTTCACCACGCGCACGGTCGAATACCTTTGGTGTGGCTTACCCGTCATTTATAACAACTACGCCGAATTGTCCACCTGGATTCGTGAATATAATGCCGGTTGGATACTCGACCCTATGGATGCAAACACAATCCAACACACTATTCATTCGATTGTAGATCGCCCTGAAAAGACGAGTGAGCGCGGCCGCAATGCACAACAGTTGGTGTATGAGCAATTGACCTGGGATCGCACCATTGCTCCACTTGATCAATTTGTGCGCGCTCCCACAAAATTGCTGCGTCGCTCGCACAATATAGCAGCTCCCGCATTAGCAACTCAGGCGGCTGCATCGGCAAACCATAAAACCTTTGGTCAGTTAGTAGATGAAGCCATCTTGCATTATCGACGCGGTGGTATGAAGACCTTGACCTGTGAAACAATAGGTTTCTTGAAACGTAAACTGACCCTTCGCTAGCTTCTTGTATTCTATTAAGGAGGGTGGGAGACTAGGATGAAATTCCAAAATCTGTGGTCCATCAGCAGGTTGTTGGGAGCACTCTTTTTGTTGCTGACCATCTCAGTGACGGTCTCAAGCGCACACTCAT
>CAZDYP010000130.1:0-6856 GCA_964509505.1 uncultured Anaerolineae bacterium
CGCTTCCTTGCGTTGCCCGGTGAATTGGAAATCAGTTGGGGTGCTACCACTCTCCCAACGCGTTCCGCCGAACGGCAAATAGCGCAGTTGCGCGACAATCGTCGCTGGCGCAGCTCCGCTCGTCGTCAGACTCGTACTGCCCAAGTGGTCGCCGTGCAGATAGTATAGCGTATCACTACTGTTCGTCGCAACTCGCAACGCCACCCGTTTGCCTGAGAGCGCGTAATACTTGCGCCACGTCTGCCCCGCCGGCGGCGTCACCACCACCGCCGGTGCGAGCGCGTCTGCATTCGCAGGCGGATAGTACACGACGCTGCGGAACGAATCGCGCGACAACGCTCCACTGCCCAACACCTCAATCACAAAGTTGTCGAAGCGCTGTTGCCCTGCGGCGCTGGGTAGATAGGACCACACGCCCACCTCGCCGCTCGTGAACGTGCTGTCGCTCACGCTGAGGCGCGTCACGCCGTTCACGTCCACGCTAATCGTCGCGCCTTGTGCGCGCAACGTGACCGTCACCCATTGCCCCGCCGTGAAACTCGGAATGCTGTAACTGCCCAGCAGCGTCCAATCGTCAAGGCGGAACAGATAGAGCGTACCGTCATACGACAAATCTACGTTGTAGCCGGCGGTAGGAATGCCGCCGCTGTAACCACTCCAGCGCACGCCGAGCGTAGCGCTGCCGCTGTCGCTGAGGATTTGCAGCAGGGCGCTGACGGTGACGTTGTTGTATGGGCCGCCGTTATAGGAGGCGAGGTTGTCGGTAGCGGTGCCTGCATTATGGAGGGTATTGCTGGTGATGTGGAGGTCGCCGCTGCGCTCCGTCCACTTGGGGCCGAGATTGGTGGAGTCGGCGCGATTGAAGTCGTCGCCGGGGGTGGGGGTGTTGGTGGGCGTGTTCGTAGGCGTGGGGGTGGGCGTGTTCGTAGGCGTGGGGGTGGGCGTGTTCGTAGGCGTGTTGGTGGGCGTGTTCGTAGGTGTGGGCGTGTTGGTCGGGGTCGGCAGTAGCGTATTCGTCGGCGTCAGCGTAGGTAGCGGTGTCGGGGTGTTAGTGGGCGTGGGTGTTTTAGTGGGCGTGTTCGTAGGCGTGGGGGTGGGTGTATTGGTAGGGGTGTTCGTAGGCGTGTTGGTCGGCGTGGGCGTGGGCGGCGGCGGACCAATCTCTGCTTCGAAGTGAGCGCCAACGTAGGCGGTCTTGCTGCCGTCGGGGTTGAGGCGCAAGACGCGCTTGCCATCGCCGTCATAGACGAATTGCGTCGTCTGTCCATTCACCGTCACGCCGCTCAGGCGGTTCTCGACATTCCACGTCTGGTTGTAGGTCACACCATTCTCGCTGCGCGTGGTCATGTTGCCATTGGCGTCGTATTGGTAGAGGTTGCTGCCCGCGCTCGCCACGGCGTGCGGTTTCGTCACGACATAGGTGTAACTGCCGACATCGCTCTTGCTCGTGATGTTCCCAATCGCATTGTAGGCGTAGTATTGACTGTATTGTCCATTGCCGACCAGCGTGGTCGTCGCCGTCAACAGGCGATTCAACGCATCGTATTGGAACGCCAACACTTGCCCACTGTTGCTCGTGTCGGTGATGCGTGTGACATTGCCAACGGCATCATAGACATATTGCATGTCGAGCAAACTCGCGCCGACTTGAATGCGTTGCAAGCGATAGTTGTTCGCAAAATATGTGTAGTTCGTCGTGACGTTGCTGCCCGTCGTCTGCGCGGTGAGTTGTCCGAGTGCGTTGTAACTGCTGCTGCTGATCAGCGGGCCCGCCTGATTCGAGCTCAAGGTCGTCGGCAACCCGCGCGCATTATAGGTCGTCGTCACCACTTCACCGTCGGGATACCGCATACTCACGATACGATCCGCCGCATCATAAGTCATGCTCGTGGTAAACATGCCCACGCCGACGATTGTCTTCGTCTCGGTGACCATGCGCCCGCGCGCATCATACTTCCAACTGGTGTTGCCGCTCCCATCCGTCATTGTTGTGCGTTGTCCCACCGTCCCAATAGGCGCAGTGATGTATTCGCTATACGTATCCAAATCGTGACTACCGTTGTAGGCACAATCGCTGAAACGCCACGTGCGTGCGGCGCTTTCGTTCCACGCGATGCTCGCCGCCGCGCGCGTCTGTGGGTCGCTCACCTTCCAAAGCAACACGGTGGACAAACGCTGTCCATGTGGCACGATTTGCAGCCGATACCACGTGTTGACTTCCAACGGCAAGAGCGACGTTTGGCTGGCGCTCGCGCCGGTGTAGGTTTCTGCCTTGATCCACGCGCCATCTATGATCAAGCCAATGCGCCGATAGTCGGCTTGTTGCCAGGTGCCCGAGTCGGCGTAGATGCCATCCCAGCCTGCGGCGGTGAACCTGAAACTGACCTCCATGCCTACCCCATCAGCGACGGCGGCGGTGCGTTGCAGGTAGTTGCACCAATAGTTGGGACCCGTAATGTGCGCTTGGCTGCCGCTCACGCTTGCGCCGCTGTACGTCCAACCGCTATTGGTGCTGTCGAAGCCATCCGACCAAAGCGTGGTGGAGTTCCCATCATAGCCGTATGTCACGTTCAAGCCCGCGCCCGTCTTCGTCGTCAGCCGATTCAACGCATCATAACTGAAGTTGAGCGTCTGCGCCTTCGCATCGGTCTGACTGGTCAAGTTGCTATTCGCATCGTAGCCATAACTCCACACGCCCATGTCGGGGTCGCTCATGCCCGTCTTGCGTCCCAAGTTGTCATAGGTGATGACCGTCGTGTTGCTGAGCGTGTCCACCACGTTGGTCAAGCGACTCATCACATCGTAGGTGTAGGTCGTGTTGTAGTATTGGAGTTCGTGATAGTTGTCCAACCACGCGATGCCGCTATCAATCCAATGATGGAAGCGATAACTCTGGTTCGCAGGCATCTGCAATAATAGGCTACCATGTTTGCTGGGGTCGTCTTTCTTCCAGACTTCAATGTACGACCAACCCACGCCGCCCGTGTTATGGTTCTTCAGCGTCAACACGTACCACGTGTTTGCTTCGACGGGGTTAAGCACCGCCACCTCCGTCCATGCGCCGCCGTTCATGCGATACTGCGCGAACAGCTGACCGTCGTGCGCATAAAGACCAAAACGTGTGTAAGCCTCGTTGGATGATTCCAACGCCGCGACGATGGTATCGCTGGCGCTGTTGAGTTTGAACTCCACTTTGATGCCTTGCCCTTGCCCGCTGCCCGTCAGGTTGTAACTCGAGCGATGGACATGGGTCGCCCACCCGCCTTGCCCTAGCAGCTGCAACATATCATTGTTCACGACCACATTGCTCGAAGCGCTCCAGCGTCCACTGTCCAAACTGCTGAACCCCTCTTCGAGCGTGGTGAGCGTTTCGGCTACTTTGGTCACGCGCCCTAACGCATCGCTGACGTTGAAGCGATAATGCCCGTTGGCATCCACTTGAGTCAGATAATGTAGGGCATTAGGACTCACCGCATAGACGCTCGTGCTGCTGGTGCCATCGGGCGCGACCACACGCACCGCGCGTCCCAGCGCATCATATTGATATTGCGTGCTGAGCGGCGCGGGATTGGGCAAGGGCGTGTAATCCCAGAACGCAGGCGGCGCAAACGAGCCATAGTTCACCAAGTAGGGCACATACTCTTTGTCTTTCAAGCCGAAGGCGTTGTAGCTGATGTGGGCGACGCTTTGCTGATAACCATCCACCGTTTCGACTTTCGTCTCGATCAACTGTCCCAAGCCGTTGTAATACTGAATGGTCGGGATAGTGCCGCCATAATTGCTGGTTTCACGTTGGCTGGTGGTGATACGGAAGGGAATCGTGTCCGCGTAATCGTATTGCGCGGTTGGATAGGTCGCGTTGTCGCCTGGACGAATGACTTTGGTGCGGCGTCCAAAGACATCATAGGCGAATTGGGTCATGGCCCCACTGGGCTCAATGACATAGAGGGGCTTTTGTAAGGTCAGGTCATACGCGGTGTGCGAGGTGTGCCCGAGCGCGTTGGTGGCGGCGATGGGCAGGACGTGATAGACGGAATCGTAAGCCGTGTAAGTGGTGTTGCCGCGTGGGTCGGTGACGCTGGTCACGTTGCCGTAGCTGTCCACCGTTTGGCGCGTCGTGATGGGGGTGCTTGGGTTGTACACCATGTCATACACTTCGGTTTTGACCAGATCGCCTTTGCTGGGCGCTTGATTGTAAGCGGTGTTGGCGTCGTAGTAATAGAGTGTTTGGGTTTTCCAGCAGCCACAACCCGAACCCACATTGGCGACGATGCCTTGATAGACATTCTCGAAGGCGGGCTTGTTCACGACATAGGCATTGAGGTTGGGCGCCATACCGCGATGCACGCTGACATCATCGGCCGTCGTGTTGACATCGCCGTGTCGAAATTCAGCCACTAAGTTGCCATAGTAGGTAGTGGCGTTGTACACGTTGTCATACCAATATTCGGTGCGAGTGCGGACGTAATTGGCCGAGCCTTCGTATTGATAGTGATTGGTTTCGTACAGCCAATTGAAGTTGAGGTTTTGCGCCGTCACGTCTGAGCGATGATACCGTTCGGCGTAGGCATAAGCATGGTTCGTGCGCGCCAATAGCGACCCTGCATTGTCTTTTTGATCAATTTGCCACGCCTTGCCTTGGCGCGGATCCACGTACCAGGCAGGGCTAGACATTCGTTGCACAAATGAGGTTTCGGTTTGCGCGAGCAGCGCACTGCCCACACCGCCCGCGAAGGTCTTCTCACGCACCAAACTATGCCCGACGAACTGCCCGCCGCTTTGCATCGTCGGCCCTACGTATTCATACTCGCTGCGATATTCGCTGGCGATGCTGCCGTTGAGGTACGCGCGCGTCGTCTTGTTCGCCAAGACCCAGCGGTCAAACCATTGATTGTTCGGACAATTATAATCGTCGCAATACGAATTGAAATGCTCTTTCAGATAATGCAACTCGACTTCGCCGCCATAGCCGTTGTTCGCTTTGATCAGATAGCCCTGGTCGTCGCCTGTCGTGCCATAGATAAAGGTGTAAGCGGGCAGGGCCGCGCCATTCGTGCCTTTGGGTGTGAAGCTGGTCAATTGGGAGCTGCCCGTATAGCCGAGAGCATACGAGCGCGCCAGCTGATTGTTCGCCCACACCTGGATTTCGGCTAAGCGTTGTTTGTCACACGCGACTTGGTCGCGCATGGTTTGGTTGTACCAATTGTTGCTAGGCCCCTCATCCTCGCACGCCGCGCCGATGTCGGGCTTGTTCTCGTAGCTGAACTTGACCTCGACGCCTTGCCCTGGTTGCGTGCCGCCATATTGGATGAGCGTCGGATGCACGGCGCGACCATAGTAAGAGGCTTGCTCGTAATGCCATCCCACCGCCGACTCCCAACACTTGTGGCGGAAATAGCCGCTCGGCACGCTATATTGAAACGTGATCAGGTTGTTATGCGTATCGGTGATTTGCGTTACGTGCCATTTGTTCGTGACATTGCGCTCAGACCAGCAATTCGTGCCTGCATCCATGGTGAAGTAATAGGTCATGGGTGACAAGACATAGCGCGTGCCATCTTTCGCTGTGAGATACCAAACATTGTTGCTGAACGCGACGCGCACAAAACTCTCGTCGAGCGTGTGATAATAATTGTCGCCGCCTGCTGCGGTGGGCCAATACACCAACTCGCCATTGCCCACTGCCGACGATAAAAAGAAACTATCATCTGCATCGTTGGTCGGCGTGCCATTCGAGTTGCGAATCACCATGGGCAAATCGCTCAACTTCCAGCCATCGCCGAGATACAAGCCTAGCGTGTTGTTGCTATTGAGTGTGCGGTCATTCACCGCGCTGGTGCTGTAGTGGAGCGCGAGCGAGGGTTGAAAGCCGCCAGGCCCCGCAGGTAGTTGAATAGGGAAGTTAAACGAGGCAGCACCCGAAAACAAATCCACTTGCCCCATGCCGCGCACGCTCGGCAAGGTTTCTTGTGTCATGCTGGCATTGCTTTGCCCGATGCCATAAGTGCTGAAGTGTTTGAGCTCAACGCTAAGTGTTTGGTTGGCGCGATCATGCGTGGTGCGAATTTCTTCCCACTGGCGTGTCTGTTCGTTGAAGGTGACGATAAACAATCGCTCACTCGGATCAAGGCTGCGCGTGAGTAGCCCGCTGTAGTGGAGGGTGAGGGGCAAGGGGCGCGCAAATGTGGTAAGGGAGACGCCATCCTGGCGGCGCGCGTTCAACTCGAACGGATAAAGCACCGACGAGCGCGCGGTGGTGAAGATAGGCTGATGCGAGATCGTGGCGGCGACATGCAACGCGCCTGGCGGCACACGCAACGTCACGCGCCCATCACGGGTTTGCAAGACGTTGTCGGTGTCGGGCGCAGCGAGAATCGTTGTTTCGCTCACTAGCACCGTGGACATAAGCAGGCTTGATGAGGTTGGCGTCACAGTGGGCGTCAGCGTCAGGGTCGCGATTGGGGTAGGCGTGCGCGTGGCGGTTGGGGTAACGGTGGGCGTTGGCGTAGTCGTAGCTGGGCGGGTGGGGGATACTATCGTCGTGGCGGTCGGGATGAAAACTGGTGTGGGTGTGTGCGTGGACTGTGGGGTGGGGGAGAAGGTTGCCGTCACAGACACGGCGGGTGTGGTGGTTAGGGTGGGTTGCGCCGTCAATGTGACCGTCGCTGTGAGCGTTGTTTGCAAGGGCGCGTTGCCTTGCGACACAGGTGGTGTGGGCGCAACGGCGTTATTTATAGTGCGAATTTCGGGGGGGGGGTGAAAATGCAATCAGCGGCGCGGCTTGATTGAGCAACAACGAGATGATCGTTAGGAGAGAGACAACGGACTGACCAAAATGACGAACAGGACGGGACAT
>CAZDYP010000130.1:6956-14205 GCA_964509505.1 uncultured Anaerolineae bacterium
AACACAAAACGCCAAGAATCGCGTTCTTGGCGTTGGTGTGTGCTGTTCGTCATGACGACTCGCTATGCCGGCGGCGGCAGCAGCTTCCCTAACAGTGTCTCCATCTTAGACAAGAGCCTCGGCAGCTCAATGGGCTTCGTGTCGTAATCATCACAACCTGCTTCGAGCGCCTTCTCGCGGTCCCCAGACATGGCATGAGCGGTCAACGCAATAATCGGAATGGTTTTGGTCGTCTCGTCCGCTTTGAGCTGCCGCGTCGCTTCCCAACCATCCAACACCGGCAGGCTCATGTCCATCAGAATTAGTGCGGGCGCTTCTGCGCGCGCTTTGGCGACGCCTTCGTTGCCGTCCACGGCAATAATTACCTCGTAGCCCTTGCGCTGCAAACGACGCGAGAGCATGTCGCGGTTCATCTCATTATCTTCGATTAGCAGAATCTTCGACATCCGATTAGTCTCCTCAGGCGAGTCAAGCGATATTATACCACTGCAATTCAGCCGTGCGAAGATGCTGGCGTTTCGGTTGGCGTTGGGTCTGGCGCGACCGGCGCGATCGCAGGCAATTGCATGGTGAACGTCGAACTTCTGTTATAGATGCTCATGGCGATGATGTCTCCGCCCATCAAGCGACAAAAGTGCTTGGTGATGGCGAGCCCCACACCCACGCCGCCGAACAACCGTTTGCTTGAACTATCGGCTTGCGCGAAGGCGTTGAATATTTTTTCGATTTGTTCGGGCGTCATGCCGATGCCTGTATCGCTGACGCGAAACACCAGCCAATCGCTGTGCAACGGTGGATAGGGCGCGACCAACGGCAGGTCTTCAGCTTCTGAGCCGTTGCGGTTCACAACTCGCTCCCGTTGGCGCGTTACGGTCAGAGTCACAGAGCCGTTCTGCGTGAACTTGGCTGCGTTGCTCAACAAATGATATAGCGCGTGCTGCACTTTGCCGCGATCCGAGCGCATCGCGCCAAGTCCTGTGGCGCAATGCACCGTGAGCTGGTTCCGATTTTTCTCGATGAGCGGTTGCGCCGTCATCACCACCGCTTGCACTACCCGCGCCACGTCGAACGTCTCCAGCTCCAAGTCCATCTTGCCCGCTTCGAGTCGCGCTAGCTCTAAGACATCGGCGATGATGTCTAAGAGGGTTTGACCTGCCTTGTGAATTTTTTGAAGGTCGGCTTCCAGGTCGGGCAGGTTGCGCTCGGCGGCTTCCTCGCGCAAAATTTCGGTATAGCCGATGATCTGACTGAGCGGGGTACGCAGCTCGTGGCTCATCGTCGCAAGAAACGTGCTCTTCGCGCGGCTCGCGGCTTCGGCGGAATCCTTCGCTAGCTGCAACGCAGCTTCGGTGCGTTTGCGTTCGACCAGTTCTTGCTGCGCCGCGGTGTAGAGTCGCGCATTTTCGATGGCGATGGCGGCAAGCTGGGCAAATTGCTCGAGCAAGACTACCTCGGTGTGATTGAAGGTGCGCTTAATCGTTGCCCCGTGCGCCAGCCCCAAGACGCCGCTCACACGCTCGCCAATTTTCAGCGGCACGCCCACCGCGGCGCGAATCGTGTTCGCTTGAAAGGTTGGTGCACGGTTTTCCCATTGATCATAGTGATCCACGTTGAGCGATTGCCCGCTCTCCCATACTTTGCCCGTAATCCCTTGTCCCATGCTGATCTGCGCGCCCGCCAGCTGGGCGAATAGCCCAACCGCCACCTGACGCTCCAATGCTGCGCCATCGGGCGTGACCAGATAGATGTAGCCGTGTTCAGTGCCAAGCAACTGCCCTGCGCGTTTGAGCAATGTTTCCAATAGTTCGTTCAAATCAAGTTGATTGATGACGGTCAAGGTCGTGCGATGGAGCGCGGTCAGATACTCGTTTTGTTGACGCGCGAGCTCTTCGCTCTGCTGCGCTTTTTGCAAGGCGTGTTGGAGCGCGTTGTTTTGTTGGATGTCTTTCAGGCGCAGCTCTTCGAGCCGTCCCACCACGCGCAACCGAGCGTTGTGCATCAAGAGCGCCAGCACGATGGCAGCAATGATTTCGACGGCAGACGGCGTGAGCCCTAGCGCATACCCCGTCAGCCAGCTGACCCCTGTCCAGCTGCCCACGCTGATGACGAGGACGAACAGTAGCCAGCGCATGGACAAGAAGATGAAGCCTGCGCCGATGACGAGCATGAGTAGGTAGATGATTTGCGCGGGATTGCCGCGCAACGCGTAATCGAGTACGACATTCAGGGTGATGAGCGCGCATAAGAGCGCGAGTAAGGGATGGCTAAACTGCGAGGCGATTTTGTTCTGCGTGAGCCAATAATAGAACGTGAAGGTGATGGCGGCTGAAAAAAATGCCGCCAACGTCATCACCGCCCCCAATCCCATCGTAAACGCGTCAAGGCCCGTGAAGAGCAGAAACAAACCACCCAAGCCCAACGTCAAGGGACGCAAACTCTCGAATACGAGCTGATCGAACGCTGCGCGCAATTCGCGTGAGCGCTCAAAGTCGGTGTAGGTGAGTTTGGGTGAGGAGGACATTAGGTAAACGAGTCAATGAGCAAATGACAGCAAGTGAAGTCTTCGCAGGCGACTAGCGACTAGCGACTAGCTTCAACGAACTTTTCACCAGCGTCCGCAATTCTTGAAGGAGCTCTTCACTGGTATAAGCGCCCTTCTGGATCAACTTCTCGACATAGCCATTGAGCTTCAACCGATCTTCCATCGTCAAATCTTTGGCGGTGACGATGATGACGGGGATGGTGCGTTGCGCGTCGCGTCGTCGTAATTCATGCACGAACTCGAAGCCGTCCATTTCGGGCATCATCAAATCGAGCAAAATTAAACTGGGCTTTTGCGCGTCGAAATGCTGAAGCCCCACACGCCCATTCTCGGCTTCGACGACCGCGCAGCCTTCTTTTTCAAGCATGCGCCGTATCATCTCACGCGTTGGCGCATCATCTTCGACAATCAACACGGGCTCGACCTGACCATTCAGCGGGGCGCGCCGATATTTGTTGAGCACGGTAATTAGGCGTTCACGATCCACAGGCTTGCTCAGATAGTCGGATGCGCCAAGCGTGTAGCCCATGTTTTTCTGGTCAACAATCGTGAGCATGATGACGGGAATCTCGGCTAACTCGCGCTCCGCCTTTAACACCGACAGCACGCTCCAGCCATCCATGCCGGGCATCATCACGTCCAAGGTAATGGCGTTCGGTTTGATTTCGCGCGCAAGCCGCAACCCTTCGGCGCCATTCGCCGCCGTGACCACGTGAAACCCTTCGCGTGTTAGGAAGCGCCGCAACAAATTCGTCACGTTGGGATCATCGTCAATGACCAGCACCGTGTTCATGTCGCTGGTTGCGTGGTGCGCTGGCGCGTCGCTTGTGGCGCTAGCGCGTTGCTCGTCGCCCAGGACCTTTTGGCTTGGGTCTGGGACGTGCGCGGGCAACCACGCCGTGAACAGCGAGCCTTTATTGGGCTCACTCTTAACGGCGATGTCGCCGCCCATCATCTGGCAAAAATGTTTCGTGATGGCCAGTCCTAACCCTGTGCCGCCGTATTTGCGCGTGGTCGAAGCATCGGCTTGCGTGAAGGCTTGAAACAATTTCGCTTGTTGTTCAGGCGTCATGCCGATGCCTGTGTCCTGCACCTTCAGTGTAATCCACTCGTCCAGCTCGGGCAGGTCTGCGTTGGGGCGATCATAATCGGCGGGCAAGCTGGGGACGAACCCCCAATCGAAGGCGCTGCGACGCTCGAGCGTTAGTGTGATATTGCCATGTTCGGTGAATTTGGCGGCGTTGCTCAACAAGTTGAACAAGATTTGTCTGACCTTCACCTGGTCGGCGTGCATGGCGCCGAGTTGTGGGTCCGTGTACACGGTGAGGGTATTGGCTTTCTGCGCGATGAGCGGCTTGACGGTGCCCATCACATCGTTCACCAGTTTCGACAAGTCGAAGGTTTCGAGGTAAAGCTCCATACGTCCCGCTTCGATCTTCGACAAATCGAGGATGTCGTTGATAAGACCTAAGAGGTGACGGCCTGCGGCGTGAATTTTGGCGAGGTCGGCGGCGAAGCCTGTTTCGCCAATGTCGAGCGCTTCTTCTTGCAACATCTCGCTGTAACCGATGACGGCATTGAGTGGCGTGCGGAGTTCGTGGCTCATGTTGGCGAGGAACTGGCTCTTGGCGCGGTTGGCGGCTTCGGCGGCTTCCTTCGCTTTTTGCAATTCCACTTCGGCGCGCTTGCGGTCGCTGATGTCGCGGCTGGTGACGATGATACCCGTCGGCTTGCCATCTTTGTCGCGCAACAGCGCAGCGCTGCCCAGTGCCTCTACCGTTTGCTTATTTTTAGTATAACGCTTCGTCTCGGCGGAAATGGTTTGAACCTCGCCGCTATACAGACGCCGAATCGCCTCCTGCGCGGCAGGGAGCTCGTCGGGCGGCACGAAGTCGAGCCGTTTGCCTATGAGCTCATCGAGCGTCCAACCAAAGGTCTGTGTAAAGGCGGGGTTGACGTACGTTACTGCTCCTCCCGTATCATAGACTACAATGGCGTCAGGCGATGAGTCGAGCAAGCGGCGGTTGCGTTCTTCGCTCACGCGCAAGGCTTGTTCGATGTGTTTGCGTTCGGTGATGTCATAGAAGCCGCCGACGACGGCTTCTTGCCCCGCATAGCGCATCGTGCGCGCCGAAAGGATCGTCCAGATGGGCGTGCCATTGGCGCGCTTGCCGCTTAATTCGTAGTCGCGTACGTAGCCATTCGCTTGCAGCTCGCGAAAGATACGGACGCGGTCCGCATCGTCTTGATAGAACTCCGTAATATCACTGCCAATCAGTCCTTCTAAGGGCAAACCAAAAAATGGCTCCGCAGGTTCGTTGGCGTATAAAACTATGCCCGTACGCAGAGCGCTAATAATCAATGGAATGGGCAGGGCCTCGGCGATGGTGCGAAAACGCTCTTCGCTCTCGCGAATGGCTTGCTCGGCGTGTTTGCGCGTTGTGATGTCAGTGATGCTGGCGCGCACCAAGTTGCGGCTGCTGACGGGCAGCCACACCAACCGCACTTCACAGGGCACGCTCTTGCCTTTGACGTTGCGGAAGGTCCACTCGAATACAGGCAAGCCCCCCTTAAGCGCGTCGCGCAAATAGCTCTGCCACGCCGTTTCGGACGGGCGATTATCGGGTTGTGTGGGAGGGCTCATCTCGACGGGCCCGACTTTTGTCAACGACGAGCGGTCCATGCCAAAAAGCCAAGCCGCGTTTTCGTTGGGTTCGGTGAACAAGTTGGTGTCGAAGTCTACCACGACAATGGCTTCGGGCGCATTCTCGATGAGGGTGCGCAGCCGAATCTCGCTTTCGCGCACGGCGAGCTCGTTTCGTCTGCGTTGCGTGATGTCTTCCAGCACAACCATAATGCTAGTGACGTTGCCTTGTGTGTCGCGCAAGGGCGCTGTGAACGCGCTCACGTCCACGAGGGTGCCGTCTTTGCGCTGACGGCGCAGCTCCGCGCCGGATAGGGCGCTGCCTTTGAGCGTCACATCACGCAGGATGGCGAACTCTTCTTCTTGTCCTGGCGGCACGATGGGCAAATAGCGCCCCAGTACTTCGTCTTCGCTCCAGCCAAAAATGCGCTCGGCGGCGGGATTCCACATCTGCACGTAACCAGCGGGGTCAATCACGAAAGTCGCCAAGGGTGAGGCGCGCACCAACGCCTCTAGCACTTGCGCGCTTTCGCGTTGTTTGAGTTCGGCGGCATGGGCGCGCTCGCTTTCGGTGCGCGCTTGCAGCCATTCATCGTGCAAGCGTCTAGCAACGTTGTTGAACGACGTGACGACTTGCCCTAACTCATCGTGCGCTTCGATGGCGAGCGTGCTGCTGATGTCGCCACTGACCAAGCGTTGCGCCGTTTTCGTCAAGCTGGAAACGGTGCCCATCACACCCAAATAGAATGCGACCCACAAGTAAGCCACCGCAATTAAGATAATGGTCGTCGCGCCTGAGATCAGCCACTTTTGCCGATTGAAATTGTCAATGCGAGTTTGCAGCAACCCGTCGAGTTCGAACAAGGTGCGGTCCCATAACTCGAAGCTCGTATGGAGCGCACCTTGACTGAGCGCGCGAAAAGCCGTTGGCTGCAGATTGACCGCGCCCGGTGTGATTAGGTCGCGCGCAAGAGTGTTTAACGTCGCGTCGTTGATGTCAATCGTTTGTACTAAGGCTTGGGTGAGCTGCCCGCTCAACTTGGCGTTGGTGGTGGTGCGAAATGAGATTTCCAAGTTGCGTTTGACATTGGCCAGCGTCGCCTGCGTTTCGCTCTGAAGGATGGTGAGCTCTGCTTTATCGGCTTCGGTGAGCTTGCCGTTGCGGATGATTTGCTCGGTGAGGAAAACGATGTCGGCTAATAGGCTTTGGTGCTTGGGCAACTCAAGCACCACTGCATTCATCAAATAATAGCTGTCCAGTTCGGGATCGAGGATGAGGTTGGAGTTATCGCCGATCACGCGCATCAATTCGAGCGTGTCCTTGAGCAGTTGGATGTGTTGCAAATGGTTGCGTTCCGTCTCGCGCTTGTCGAGGCTATCGTTCAGATCTTGCCACGTTTTGACTAGGGCGCTGAAGCGCGCGGTTGTCTGCAGGCTGGCGCCGAGCTGGTCGTCGAGCGTAGAGAGCAGGCGCAGATCCTCGGCGACTTGTAAGCGTACGCGCGCTAAGTCGGATGCCGCTTCGTCGCGCCCGTGCAAATACTCGTAAGCCAACGTCTTCTGTTGCAGCGTGTGTTCCAATAATTGGCGGAGAGGGCGTAAGTATTGCGTGCCTGCTAACTCGGCTTGCGTGAAGACGATCTGCGTATCCAGCACGCTGAAGAATTGCCACATGGCGAGCGCGAGCGGCGCGATGAACAGGAGGCTGATCAGCACGAACTTCTGCGGGTACTTCAGCCGATTCATCAGAGCGATAGCAGGTCTGAAAAAATTTTTCCTGAGCAATGGCATGGTAGTTGCTAGTCTCGCGTCTCTAATTGCTAGCGCCTAGTCGCTGGTTTTTGAGCATGAATGAGGTTCAAAGCATACGGTTCGCTGTGGATGATTAAGCGGCGCTCGACATCAAGGACTTAACGAGTGTGTCACAAGCCGCGTGGCTTGGAGCGATTTTACTCGTTTCGTCTTGCAAAGTCCAACCTCAGAAAAATCCCAATGCCCCACTCTCAATCATCCAAGTCCCAACTGCCGAGTAACTAACGCTTGCGTATAACGAACCTTGCGAA
>CAZDYP010000130.1:14305-16150 GCA_964509505.1 uncultured Anaerolineae bacterium
GTTTTAAACCTTCGCAAGGGTTATGGGATTCACATCAGGGCTTCCAGCGATACTCCAACGTCGGCGCGAGCAGCTCCCGCCAATCGCGCGGCGACCAAGCGCGCGCAGCGAAAAAATGGATCCACGTTTCGTCGTTCAGGAGTGACGCCAAGCTCGTCGCACGGCGATAGCGAATGACGCGCGGTTCGCCGCTGATGCCGCCTAACATTGCGGCTTGCACTAATGCATCTTCTTCGTAACCTACCGCGTCAATCAATTTCAGTTCCAGCGCTTGTTTGCCCGTGAAGATGCGTCCATCGGCAAGCGCGCGCACTTGCGTTTCGGGGAGGTTGCGTCCTTGTGCGACGATGGCGACGAAATTGCCGTAAGTTTCATCAATGATCTTTTGCAGCAATACTTTTTCATCGTTGCTCAAGGGGCGCCACGGTCCGCCGATGTCTTTGACAGCGCCCGATTTGATCACTTGAAACTGCACGCCAATTTTTTCAAAGAGCTCACTGGCTTCGGGGAATTCCGCGATGACGCCAATCGAACCCGTCAGCGTGTTGGGGTTGGCGATGATGTGTTGCGCAGCCATGCTGATGTAGTAGCCGCCCGACGCCGCGGTGTCGCCCATCAATACGACGATGGGTTTGTTGACTTTCTTGAGCGCGTGGTAAATCTCATCCGAGGCGACAACCCCGCCGCCTGGCGAATCCACACGCAGCAAAAGCACTTTGACCTCAGGATTGCTGGCGGCTTGTCGAACCAGCGGCACGATGACGCCCGACGCCGCTAACACGCTGGTATCGAAAGGGGCGGGTTGCCCGCTGACGATGGGACCACTAACATCAATGATGGCGATAGCAGGCCCACTGCGGGGACCCGAGATATGTGTGATGCCACTGCTGGTTGTGGCGGTGGTGGCCGATGCGCCCGCGCACAGAAACGCAAAGGCGCCTAGCAACAAACAACCAAAAACGGATACGCCGCAACCGCTGCCCAAGCCCATCAAAAAATGGCGGTTCATGGTGAGCTCCTTTATTTTTCTTCCTCCCACACCTCACACTCAAACCCGTACAACTCGGCGCCTTTCGCTTGCCAAGCGTGGTCGGGCAAACCTGCCTTGTGACAGGTGTTACGCAAAAATTCACGCGCGTCCCAACCATGTTCGACTGCCACTTGCGGCAGCAACAACCCCAAGCGATTGCCTTGGGCGATGAGCAAACCGTGTTTGCCAATGACGATCTCTGCGAGACGGAGAGGATGCAGCGGGGTAAGCGCGCTGATTTCGATGTGCAGGTGTGGCGCTTCACCTAACGTCACAGGCGAGAAGCGTGGGTCGTCGGTGGCGGAGGCAATGGTCATACGCAAAACCGAATCAGCCAGCGGTTGGCGCGCGAGGACTTCGCCCCGACAGCCGCGCAGCTCGCCGTTGTAGCGGCGGCGCAACGTGACGAAACAACCGCGCGGTTGCAGCAACGCAGGCGACTGTGTTTGATAAGTCAGCTCCCGACCTTGACTCAAGTAATAGGTCAGCGCTTCGCGCGCCAAGCGTAACAGCCACTGCTTGTCTTCGACTGACAGCGGCAGCGGGGGCGGAGCGTGTGGGTCATGCCATTGCATACATCAGACTACTCATGGCGAATTTCAAGTTGAATATACCACTGTTCTTGATACACGCTGAAATCGCAGGGTGGTAGGGCTGTTTGTCATGCGGCACGTCAGCGCCTTAGAGAGTGTTTTAAAAGCGGCAGGGCTGGGCGATTAGAAATCGCTGCAACCCATAGCCCCATCAGCCTACGCTGATGTTTCGTAGTCCGCGTAGGCGGACTTTGCTCTGGGTAGCCGCGAATGTCATTCGCA
>CAZDYP010000131.1:0-16135 GCA_964509505.1 uncultured Anaerolineae bacterium
TAGGTGTTGTAGAGCGTCGTCGCTCCGACTAAACTTTTGACCAGCTCGGCGGGGTGATCGAAATTGAACGGCGCGACACTAACCTGTGCGCCGAATGGATTGGGGCGATTGGGATGCCCCGTTAGCGTTTTGACTGGCTTGCCCTGCGCCAATAAACGCCGCGTGATGTATTTGCCTGTATAACCCAACGCGCCCGTAACGACATGCAGTTCAGGCGTAGTCATAATGGCTCTCGCTTCATCCGTGTATAAACAACTCGAAACAATTTGAGCGCGAGGAAACAATCGCCGCACTCCTCACGTAGCTCTTCTATCGGCTGCGGCTCCAACCACACCTCGTAGCCCAGTGATTTATATAGCTCCACGAACTCTTGCAGCCGTGGCGGTCCCCCGACGAAGCGCCGCTCCCATCCTTCGCGCAGCAATTCGTCGTCGCTCTTGGTGCGCTGCGGCAACGATTTCCAATCTACTGTGGATATGCTCACACCTCAACCTATCAACCACAGAGGCGCGGAGAACGCAGAGCTTTCTTTCCTCTTTCTTCTTTCTCTGTGCTCTCTATGCCTCTACAGTTCAATTTATCCCACTAACACTTCTTTCACTTCAGCCTCATCATGCACAGTCTCGCCCGTTTGCAACTTCTGCCAGCGTTGCCGCGCAAGGAGCGCTGCGCCGATTGCGCCCGTGTATTGCGCCATATCGTCGGGCGGCACATTCACCTTTGACTTGAGACGATTGCTCACCACGTGCGCCATCGTCGGGAAGCGCAAGATGCCGCCGACCAGCGTGTATTCAGGCTCCATCTGCACGCGCTTCATCAATTGCGCCGAACGATCTACGAGCGAGACAATGGCGCCGTGCATGATGTCGGCGGGCGTGCAGCCGCTCGAAACGTGGTTGATGACTTCGGATTCCGCGAACACCGCGCACACGCTCGAAATCGTCACAGGGTCTTTCGACGTTTCAATGAGGGGCCCGATTTCCTCAATCTGATAGCCCATGTAACGCGCCGTCTTTTCGAGGAACGCGCCCGTGCCTGCCGCGCACTTGTCGTTGAGGCGGAACGACTTCACCTTGCCGCGCTCATCCACTTTGCTCGCCTTCATCGTCTGCCCACCTACATCGAGCACCGTCTTCGTGTGTGGGAAAAAGTAACATGCGCCACGCGCATGCGCCGAGAGGTCGGTCACTTGCGTATCGCCAAACGTCACTTGATAGCGCCCAATGCCCGTGCTAGCGATGTAGGCAACAGCGGTTTCGCCCAAGTGTGCGTGCGCACGCGCTTCAACCAACGCCCGCTGCGCCGCTTCCGTCAACCGAAAACCCGTATGCACCATCGCCTTGCCGACAATTTGATGGTGGCTGTTTAGGATAATCGCCTTCGTGTACGTTGAACCCACATCAATACCTGCAGTGTAAGTCATAGCCCCTCCACAAAATGGAAGTGTCCTGCGCCAAGCGTTAGGTATCGAGTAGAATGCTCGCGTGACAGCCGACACTTGCTACCTGACGCTTATGCTTTCACTGGCTCACGGCTGTTCAGCACTCTGTCCAGCGCAAACAGCGCCGCGCCCAATGCGCCCATGATGTGCGAGTCTTCGCTGACGTTCATCGTCATATCCAGCGCATCGTTCAACACGGACACCATGCCTTGATTGCGCGTCACGCCGCCTGTAAATGTCACTTGGTCTTCGATGCCAACCCGTCGCAACAGCGCGAGCGAGCGCGTGGCAATCGAGCGATGCACGCCGAGCAAAATTTCGTCAATCTTCTTGCCCTTGCCAAGCCACGACAACACTTCCGATTCCGCGAACACGGTGCAGGTCGTGCTGATTTGCACGGCTTTCTCCGCGCGCAAGGCAGTTGGGCCTAATTCCGCCAACGGAATCTCCAACGCAAACGCCGCGGCTTGCAAGAAGCGCCCCGTGCCTGCCGCGCATTTGTCGTTCATGCAAAAGTCGAGCACTTCGCCATTCGGGCGCACGCGAATCGCTTTCGTGTCCTGCCCGCCCATGTCCAACACGGTGCGCGTCTGCGGAAACATGTGCACCGCGCCGCGCGCATGGCAGCTGATTTCGGTGATTTGCGTATCGCCAAATGTGACCTTGTAGCGACCGTAGCCCGTGCCGACGATATACGCCACTTCCTCTTCGTCAATGCCACCATTCTGTAGCGCTGCCATGAACGCACTCTCCGCCGCCTTCACCACATTCGCGCCCGTGTCAATAATGGACTGCCCGACAATCCGTCGCTGCTCATCAATCACCACCGCTTTCGTTTGCGTCGAACCCACGTCAACGCCGCCTGCATAAGCCATGCCGCCTCCTCGTCGGAAGTGTGAAAGTGTCATGTGTCAAGTATCGTGCGCCAAGCAGACGTAGCCCGTGACATATAACACGTGACACTTGCCACTCAAGTTTTATTGCTGACTGCCCCTCAACTTCCGCGTCGCCAAGCCCTCGAAGAACGCATCAATGCGGTTCTTCATCTGCGCCTCGCTGACCACGCGCTTGTCCATCATGTCGGATTCGAGATAGAGCGACGCCACGTCCACCGCCTCCATCACCGCGCGCCGATTATCCGCGAGCCCTGTCGAGACCGTGCGACAACTCTTGATGGGATGATAGACGATGCCATCCACATAGAAATTTTTCACCATGTCCACGAGCGTTTGATCTTGGAACATCATCGAATCCATCGCATCGCGCACGCTGATCAACACGCCCTCCGCCAAACTTTCCAATGGACGCTTGAGGTCGTACTCGTACGCCATGTTCAAGCCGCCCGACGCAAACCACAGATAGGTTGAGTTGACGAAGTTGCCGCCCCACTCCGAGAACAACTCATAGAAGCGGCGGAAGATGGGATAGCACGGCACGCCGACGAAGATGAGACGATATTTTTCTTCAGGCAACGTGCCGATATGCTGCGCTGACTTGTATTCCAGCTCCTCGACCAGCTCGCGGAAGTATTGGCTGCCGGCGGGCGTGCCACGCAACGCATTCGCCACGCCCATGTAGATCGTGCCTTCGTTCAGCGCATTGAACACGGCCGGACGCGATTGGTTGAGCTCCAACACACGTCTGTACGCCGCGCTCATCTCGTTGGTGTAACGCATCGTCTCGCGCAGCCGGTCCACGTCGAATTGCTGGCCGGTGATTTGCTCACACAATGCAATGAGCTCACGCAGTTGCGCCTCCACGTATTGACGATCAGTTTCAAATTCGGAATCGCCAGGCCATGTCTTGTAGCGGGCGGTGCGCGAACCCGGCACGTCGAGCGTAAAGGTCGGAATGTGATAGAGCCGTTCCCAAATCTCGCCCCACTTGATGTAGGTGTTGCACGCGTTCGTCAGTATCGCAAGTGAGGGCTTGGGAATGCGACCCATCGGATGCTCGCCATCGCGCAGCTGCATGCCCACATCCGCCTTGACGTAACCGCAGATGTCAGGCGAGTAGCCATAGTCTTCCGCAATGCTCAAATATTCGTGCGCGACGCGGCGCACCGCCGTTTGCAATGAATTGATTTCGGGGAACGAGGTATGAATGTCGAAGGCGCGCAAAATCTCGGAGATGCTGCCCATCACAAACACATACGCTGTCGGCTCGCCGCGCGCGCCTGCTTGTGTCAACTCATTGAACCATTCGCGGAACAAACGCCCGCCCTCTTTGTTGCCCCTGCCAATCAAGGTCTGTGGGTTGGTTGTCATCAGTCGCTCCTTGAGAAGTGTCATGTGTCAAGTATCAAGTGTCAAGTATGTCCCACATGACTCTAGGGCGATTCAAAAGTCATAGTGTGTGTCTGAAAACAGGGTGTCAGCATCCTGAGCTTGTCGAAGGATGCGCTGACAGGTCGCACCCTTCGACAAGCTTCATCCCCTTAAGGGGACATGGGTGCTTTCGCTTTAGTTGTCAAGGGACTTTTGAATCGCCCTACACATGACACTTGATACTTGACACTTGATACTTGATACTTGACCCTTCTCTCTTTCATTCAAACAAAATGTTCTCCACAAACGTCTCTAACTGAATCTGCATGTTGTCGAAGCCCGTCATCTTCTCCTCGAACTCGCTGACGAGATAGGGGATGCCTGCTTCGTCCAATGCCTTCGAGTAGGCAACTTGCTCATCGAGGCCGGGTTCGCACATCTTGGCGGCGGTGATGATGGCCGCTTCGGCGCTGGCGTTTTTCATGCGGTGCAGCAGCATCTTCTCTTTCGGTTTCCGCGCATCGTGTTGCACGGGGCTGTATGATGACTGGTTCAAATACGCATCGGCGAGATTCAGCAATGGGTCGCCGTCGGCGCACACATCCGATTGAATCCAACGCAAGCCAATCAGCAAATCGTCGTCCACGACGTAGCACGATTGCGCGATGACCTTGAGCAAATCCAAAGGCGGTTGCTCGCAGAAGCCGCCTTCAAAGACAACGCGAATTTTGTCTTGCTTGCGCAAGGGGCGCGCTTGAATCAACGGCAACACATAGCTCAAGAGCGCATTATGTTCCTCTTTGGGAATCAAGCCGCCCACCGAGACCAACACGTACGCTTCATCCACCGCAAGCAGCCATGGCGTCTCGCGTTTGACCGTGTAGAGTTGTCGCAAAAGACGACGATTCTCGTTGTAAACGCCAACGGAATGGCGGAGCGCCTCAGCCCCAATGGGATGTTCAACTATTCGCTCGATGTCCTGTTGTACACGCGCGTATTCGTTGCGGAGGTATTTCACCGAGAATGCAGAGTTCGCATTCTGCGGCAAATAGAGAATTTGTGTGGGATATGTGAAGTTGCGCCCCCACACGCCACAGAGATTGCGCGCCGCGTCGCAAATCGGATGCGTCACGAACATATCGAGCGGCAAGCGATTCGTCAGTCCCAGCTCTAGCGAAGTCCGCATGATGGAGCAGAGGTACGAGCCGAAGTGCGAGTCACCGCGCCGCGCTTCAATCGGAGCGCCGCGCACTTTCACAGGCAACATGCCTGCAGCGTGCGCGATTTCTTCGGGAAAGTAAACTTGGAAATGACCAAGCACCTTGCCGCCATTTTTCTTCCACGCATTCACCGTCGGAAAGTCAACATTCTCGACCAACTCACGGCACAAATAGAAAATTTCATCAAGGGGTTGCCCTTGCCAAGCATGCCAAAGCGTCATTGTGATACCTCCGCGCTCCAAGGGACATAAGGGGAGCTGAGGAGAAGATAGACCGCTCCTGTTTCCCCTTATATCTGCTAATTTCCCTTTGCCTCAAGCATCCTTCCAAATCGGCGCGCGCTTCTCCATGAATGCTGCGAGTCCTTCTTGCGCGTCTGCTGTCTGCATCAACTCCGATAAATAAATGCGTTCGATGTCGGCAAGCGCCGTATGACTTTCGCCGATGAGTGCGGCGCGTTTCGTGAGTCGCAACACGGCCCCGCTGCGCGCTTGCAGCTGTGCGATGAGCGCGTTCACCTTCGCTTCGAATTCAGCTTCGGGCGCGACCTCTTGCACGAGACCTATGGATTGTGCTTCGTGCGCGCTGATGGTTTCGCCCGTCAACAACAACTGCAACGCCTTGCCGCGCCCGACCAAGGACGGCAAGAGTAGTGCGGCAATCGGTGGAAACACACCAACCTTGATTTCGGGTTGCCCAAACTTCGCGCGTTCCGCTGCCACAATCATGTCGCACCCAAGCGCGAGCTCCATGCCGCCGCCCAACGCCGCGCCTTGCGCCGCGGCAAGCGTTGGTTGAGGCATCGCCCACAGTTGGTGGAAGATGTGGTGAAAGACCCGCAACATCTCGTCCACTTTGTCGGCAGTATGGTCGGCGACATCCACCCCAGCGCAGAACGATTTGCCATGCGCGTTCAACACCACCGCTTTGATGCTCGTGTCATGTTTCAGTGT
This sequence comes from uncultured Anaerolineae bacterium, assembly GCA_964509505.1. GTDB lineage: Bacteria > Chloroflexota > Anaerolineae > JACRMK01 > JACRMK01 > CAZDYP01. Next base: position 5,882 of record CAZDYP010000131.1, read on the forward strand.
GGCGAGCGCCGCGCCCAACTCGCGCATGATAGGAATAGTGAGGATGTTGTGCGGCGGCGCGTTGAGCGTGACGCGGGCGATGGCGTCGTGAGATTCGAGGAGAACGGAGCTCATGTTGAAAATATCCTAACATCAGCACGTGCCAACGAAGTTCCAAGAAAGTCTAAACGAGGTCAAAACGCTGCGGCGGCAATCGCAAGGATAAGGTTACGGGTGATTGAAAATCGCGCCTACTCACTGCGAAACCCGCCTACGCGGGTTCAGTTCCAGCCGACGGAGGTCGGCTTGGCGCTGTGTTGCACGCGCATTGTATTCGCTGTGGCTTATCGCTCATCCCTAAACTTCTTGTGACGCTCACGGCGGATGGTCACATCCGCCGCTGGTGCGCGAGCTTTGCGACCCACGGGAGTCCCGCCCGATTAGAACCGCAAATAGTTTAGGAATGAGTCATGAGTTGCTGCGCCGCCGAGTGGTTGGGGAATTCGGCAAGCAGCTGAGGCTCCGCTCTGCGGCAACGGAAAAGCGAGTCTTCGCGCTGGAGCGCATCGCACCCGATGGCAGCGAGCGTGTGCTATGTTTGCACAATGTCTCACCTGAAACTGTCTCTGTGGAAGTGGTAACACCAATACGGAGAAAACAATGGGGCAATCTCGCCAGCTTGCCAGCAGTGGAAGCAGCGAGTGAAGTATTGAAACTGGCGTTGCAACCTCATCGGAGCGCATGGCTCGTAGGCGCATAACCACTTTGCAATAATTCGCCGCCGCGCGTTCATCAAGTCGCCAGACCTTTAGGGTCTTGGACTCCACAAGGAGAGGGGAGGAAGGTTAAATGAAAAACGCTCATCCCGCAGGCATCGTGATGATGCCTGCGGGAGAACTAAGGAGGGGGGAGGAAGAAAGCAAAGGAATCATCAACCGACCAAATACAACGTCGGATACACGAACACCCACACCACATCTACGTAGTGCCAATACTTGATGATGGCTTCGGCGGGCCAGTAATCGCCATGATGAAAGTGTCGGGTTTGGGCTAGCCGATTCAGCAACATGAGCAACACGACGCCACTCAACACGTGAAAGGCGTGCATCCCCGTCAAACTAAAGAACACGGTGCCGAACCCTGTATCGGGCGGAAAGTGTTGGGCCGCCTCGTACCATTCGTAGCCGACGCCGACGAGAAACACAATGCCCAGCACGATGGTAAACATGACGTGCTGCAAAAATTTTTGCTGTTCGCCATGGGTGGCAAAGACTTCGGCGCGATAGGCTGTGAGGCTGCTGCCTAAGAGAATGCAGGTGATGATGAGCCCCAGAAATTGGTTGAGCTCGTGTGGACGATGTAAGCCTTGCAGATAGAAGCGCGCCCACAGCAATGCCCCAAACAAAAAACTCTCCGAGACGATGAACAGCCACAATCCCAACCGATTGATGAGCAGGCGATTATGCGTGCCATGCGCGTCGTGCGCGTGGGTGAGCGCTGCCTGAGACATAGATTATTCCTCCGACTCTGCGCGCCAAAGATTGGCGACGTGCATGAAGTATTGAATGATGAGCCACGCTTTGACCACAGCGATGATGGTCAAGGGAATGAGCGTGCCTGTGGGCAGCATCACGCTGATGATGTATTCGAGCGCCGTCAGCGCTGCCAAGCCGCCGATGGTTAGCAAGCCGCGTCGTAGCTTATCCGCTTGAGATACTTTACGCATGAGTGAAAGTCTCCTTCATAACAGCGACGGGGTAAACGAGTAAACGAGTAAACGAGCTCCCTCATCACCTCGTTGCCCCATTCCTCGTTTACCGATTCGTTGTTGTGTTTTATTCTCCACCACCACCACCCGCCACAGGCACAGCGTCCGACGCAAACACGGCATGAGTCGCCGCATTTGGCACACCATAATCGTAGGGTCCGCTAATCACGCGCGGCGCAGCGGGAAAATTCTCGACGGGCGGCGGCGACGACGTTTGCCATTCGAGCGTGCGCGCCTTCCACGGATTCGCGACGGCTTTGGCGCCGCGCATCCACGACCACGCAAAGTTATAGACGAACACGAGGAAACTCGCGCCCAAGACAAAGGCGGCAATGCTGGTGTAAAAATTCATGGCGCCGAGCGGCGCAGGGTAATCGGCGATGCGGCGGTTCATGCCTTGCAAGCCCGCCCAAAACATCGGAATATATGTGAATTGATAAGCGATGAACATACACCAGAAATGCAGCTTGCCCAGTCTTTCGTCATACATGCGTCCCGTCACCTTCGGGAACCAATAATAAATCGCGCCGAACCACGCGAAGATCTCGCCGCCCATGATGGTGTAGTGAAAATGCGCGACGACGAAGTAGGTGTCTTGAATCTGCACGTCGGTCGCTACGTCTGCGTGGAAGATGCCCGTGATGCCGCCAATCAAGAAGTTGAAAATGAACGCCAGCGCGAACAACATCGGCGTTTGCATCCACAGCTTGCCCATCCAAATCGTGCCGAGCGCCGCCAAGAAGATCAACCCTGTCGGAATCGAGATCGCCTCCGTCAAACCCATGAACGGCGCATGGAGCCAATCGCTCATGCCGCTGGTGAACATGTGATGCGCCCACACGACGCCGCTCAACGCGACAATGCCAAGCAGGGCGCCCACCGCCCAACGATAGGCGAACAACGGTTTGCGCGAGAAGTGCGCGAGAATTTCCAACGCCATGCCAAAGCCCGGCAGAATCATCACATAGACCGCGGGATGCGAGTAGAACCAGAAAATGTGCTGATAGAGGAGCGGCTGCCCGCCCCGCGCAGGCATGAAGAACGACATGCCCAACAAACGGTCGAGCAACACCATCAGCAACGCGGCGGCAAAGAACTGGGTGAAGCCAACGCTGATGAGTGAGGCTGCGACGATAGACCAAACGAAAATTGGCAAGCGTCCCCACGTCATGCCCGGCGCGCGCAGCGTCGCGACAGTCACCAGGAAATTAAGTCCGCCGAGAATCGAGGACAAGCCAAAGGTGATGACGGCGAGATTGAAAAAGATTTGACCCGTGGCGTTTACCCCACTCAACGGGGGATAGGCGGTCCAACCTGAGTCGAAACCGCCGAAGAACGCGGTCAAGATCAGCATCACCGGCACGGGGGGAATGAGCCAGAAGCTGAGCGCGTTAAGACGCGGGAATGCCATGTCTTCTGCGCCAATCATCAACGGCACGAAGTAGTTGCCGAAGCTGCCGATGACGGCGGCGACGGCGACGGCGACCATGCTGATGCCGTGCAAGCTCATCGTATGCGCGTATTGCGGATAGGTCAGCAGATCGAGCTGGGGCGTCATCAATTCCCAACGGATGATGAGCGCGAATGTGCCAGCCAACAAGAAGAGCGCCAAAAAGGTGACGAGGTATTGAATGCCGATGACTTTGTGATCAAAGGTGAAATGGAAATAGCGCTGCCAGCCTTGCGTGGCTGGTTTTTTGACAGGCAACCCTAACCATTCACGCGCCCAATACTCCCACACGCCAACGCCAAGCAGCCAGCCCAGCAACGCGCAAACGTAACCGATGACCACAAGCGGGTCGGTGGCAAAAATTTCCTCTTGTCCTGTAAGCGTGCGAATGAAGACGACCAGCGTTAATCCAATGAAAAAACCCAATGCCGCCATCACCAGACCTCGGGTGATTGGCACGAATCCAGACATCCACTCCTCCTCGTCGTTAGAATTCAAAATTCAATGGTCAATGGTCAATGAACGGTGAACAGTAAGCGCCAACACCTGTTCGTTCATGTCCAGAAAAGGTTTCGCTTGCAAGCAAATTGTGAACCCGCTTCGCCAGAAAACCCTTTAGGGTCTGAATTTCAAAACACTCTCTTACTGACTCCTGACTGCTGGTTACTGCTTCCTGTTCTGTGTCAGCCATGCTTCAAAATCTTTCTGCTCAACGATGCGCACAGGTATCACCATCAGCGAATGAGGTCCGCCGCAGAGCTCGGCGCATTGCAAACGCAAATTAAAGTCCGTTTCAAATGAGCCCAGCTGGTTCGGCGTAAAGGTGATGGTTGTTGTCATGCCGGGCACGGCGTCTATCTTCGCGCGGAACGCGGGTATCCAGAACGAATGCAACACATCAACGGCGGTGATGTTGAACTGAATGCGTTTGTTGATCGGCAATACGAGTTCTTTGCGCGACTCAGCTCCTTGCGGATACGACACGACCCAATACCAACGCCCACCTTGCACGTTCACTTCGAAATCAGGCTTGCCATGTTTGCTGTGCATCAGCTCATCCAAGCCTGTCAGACCCGGCGTGATGAAGACAGCGAGCGCCAAGGCGGAGGTGACGCCTAACCAACCGCGGGTCACCAGGTTGGAGGTGTAAATGGCGGCGCCATCTTCGCACGGTTCGCCGTTGTGACGAAAGCGAACCACACTGTAACCCAAGAATGCCAACACAAAGGTGAAGACCGGCATGCCCATCACCATTAGCTGGGTGAAGGCCTCATCTACGATCTTCGCTTCCTTCGCCCTAGCCAACGGGTAAAACTGCGTGTTCATCACCCATGCTTCGCCGATGATGGTCAGCACGATCCAAATAATGCTTGCGCCGATGAGATGGTTACGCATCCACACTCCTCTATGAATCAAGGTAAACGAGGGAACAGGGAACAAGGAAGCGGGGAAACAAGGAAGGAGGCAACGCTTGGTCACCTACCCATTCATCCCCCCATTTACCCGTCTCCTTATTTACTCATCCACTCATTCACTCAAGCTTGCTGCCACACTTGCCGCAATAATCAAATGCTGCTGGCATACCCTTCGCGCCACAGCGCTGGCACGTTTGGTTGTACGCGCCCCATACAAATTCAGGCGACTTGCCTGCGGCCGCTTTCATCCGTAAGCCGATGTAATCCACAGGACGTTTCTCGACAAACGCCTTCATGCCCTCGTAAGGCTCATTGGTCGCAAAGTGCAAGCTCAACCAATCTTGCGCGTGATGAATCGTCGCGCTCCACGCCATATCTTTCCAATAATTGACTTGTGTTTTCGTGTAGCGTGTGCATTCAGGAAATTTGTTAATGAGCTTTTGGCACAACACATCTACCGCTTCATCCAATTTCCCATAGGGCACCACTTGATTGACTAAGCCCCAATCCAACGCTTGCGCTGCGCTGATGGGTTCGCACGTCAACAACAACTCGCGCGCGCGACGGTCGCCAATCACGATCGGCAGCCATTGCGTCGCGCCGCCCGCCGCCACGCTGCCGACGCGCGTGCCGACTTGGCGAATGGTCGCGTGGTCTGCTGCAATCGCCAGGTCGCACGCCAGGTTGAACTCGTTGCCGCCGCCCGCGACGATGCCGTTGATGCGCGCAATGGTCGGCTTGCCACAATTTCGCAAAATGTCATGGCACGCCGCAAAGATGTCCATGTACTTCCAATAGTGGCGCGGCGCTTGCGTGTATTCGTCGGCATATTCGCGCACGTCGCCACCCGTGCAGAATGCCTTGTCGCCCGCGCCTGTCAACACCAACACCGCGACCGCATCATCATACGCCGCATCGCGGAACGCCTCGGTCAATTCTAAGAGCGCCGGCGTGTTATAGCAGTTATAGACTTCGGGGCGATTGATGGTGACGCGTGCAACCCAATCTTTTTTGTCATAGAGGATATACTGGAAGTCGAAAGACTCGGCGGGTTTGGAACTAAAGACGGCCATGGCGGCCTCCTCAAAGATGTGTGAATTGTATCACTAAGGGATTTCAAAACGGTGCTGGCCAGGTCAAAAGTAGGTCAAAATTGTGCTTGCCTTCCCTCACTCACGCTATAATCGCCTTACGAACTTGGTTAGGTTCGCTCATGTTCAGAAATCGCGCGCGGCGGAGCATGGTGAGGTAGTGGCGGTCTCTCACATCGCCCGTGCGCCAATGAGCGCGCGCTCATGAGCAACCCCACAACACCACGCCATCTCAGCGTATTGTCTCGTATGTGATCTCGCTCTGGTCTGAACGTCAACGCGACCATCCATCCGCCTGGCACGGCTCACTCGAAACGGTGGCAGGACAATGTTTTAGCTTCACGACGCGAGCCGAACTCGAATACTTACTATGCGAGAGCGGTGGATGGCCTGAACCATTGAACAAGGCAGACTTGACAGGCGCGTAAGCGTGGAAACCTATGAGGTCTTCGCTTGTTATGCTGCGACCAGCGCTTCACGCTCCAATGCCTCTAACACACGCAATTGATACTCAGGACCGTGTGCGCCAACGCGCGCGGCGTCTAACTCAGCGAATTGACGTTGCAACGCGCGCTGTTCGCTATCGCTCAAGAGCATGTCCGCCATCGGGAACAGCACGTCGTCTTCTTTGACGATGTGTTCACGCAACAACGCGATGTAATCGCGCGCATTCGCCGCCAATTTTTTCTTCGAGGCGGGGTTATCGTAATCGGCAACCGCCTCGCTCATCGCGCGCACATAGGCGCGCCCTTCGGTGTGGTCGCCAAGCATGATGCTGATGGGCGGCGCATCCGCCGGCACATCATGTTTCTCCATCGCGGGAAAGAGCGTGTCTTCTTCTTTGCCATGATGGCACTGATCCGCAAAAACGCGCGCGAACTCGATGGTGCGACTGAACACATCGGCTGGCACAGTGATGCCTTGCTCCAAGTGATTCACTGCGACTTCCAGCACATTCAACAGGCGCTCGATGTTGCGATGCTCTTGCATCAGGATTTCGGTGGGTTTCATTTCTCTCCTCAGCGTAGAACAAGTTGAAAACTTGCTCTACCTTAGCATAGCGAAGTCTAAGCAAGGTCAAAGCCGAGTGCCGGTTGTATGAAAAACAAACAGGGAGACAAGTCGCCTTGTCTCCCTGTCTCCTTGTTTCTTTCAGAAGTCTCGCCCCAACGAATACCCGAACCCTCGCTCAGTCAACAAATACTTCGGACTCGTCGGGTCATCCTCAATCTTCTGTCGCAAATACCACACGTAGCGTTTGACGTAGCCCACCTCACCGATGTATTCGTCACCCCACACGTGCCGCAGAATTTGATCGGTCGAGAGGACGTGCCGCGCGTGAGCCGCCAGCAACGCCAGCAATTTGTATTCGGTCGGCGTGAGCTGCACGGGTTGGCTGCCTTTGCTCACGCGCCGCTCTTTCAAGTCAATCAGCAAATCGCCGATGGCAATCGTGTGCGCCTGGCTTTGCGACGCCATGCGTCCTGTGCGCGAGAGAATCGCTTTGATGCGCGCCGCCAATTCAGGGAAGCTGAATGGCTTGCTCATGTAATCATCCACGCCGAGTTGAAACCCTTTGAGCTTATCTACTTCTTGGTCTTTCGCCGTCAGCATGATGATTGGCACATCGGTCACTTCGCGCACGCGTCCACAAACCAGCCAGCCATCCATGCGCGGCATCATCACATCCAACACGATCAAATCGGGATGGTCGTTATACAACACCTGCAAGCCTTTGAGACCGCCTGCCGCCGTCGTCACCTGATAGCCCGCGTTGCTCAGGTATTGCTTGACGAGCTCAAGCAAGGTCGTGTCGTCGTCAATCACGAGAATCTTTTTGGTCATAAATGATAGTAGGGAGTAACTTATGTTGCGCCCCGTGCGCTTTTTGCCAGCTGCCCGCTCAACACATAAGGGGATTGTGTTGGATTCATTAGCCTGCGTAACGTAAGTCGTTCACTCGTTTACTCAATAGGCAGCCGCACGGTGAACTTCGTGCCTAAGCCCGCCTGACTTTCTACCTGAATATCCCCGCCATGCGCCTCGACTAATTTCTTCGAGATGTATAAGCCCAAGCCATGTCCATAGACGGCTTGATCATCGGAACCGTCCACGCGATGGAACTTCTCGAACACACGCCCCAGCTCGCCCTCTGGAATGCCGACGCCTGCATCGCTGATGGACAATTGCACCGCGCCATCCACGTGCGACACCTCCAACATGATGGGCCCGCCATCGGGCGAATACTTGATGGCATTGTCCACCAGATTCAGCACAACCTCTGCGAGTCGGTCGGCGTCGCCCACGACATACGGCACACCGGCGCTCGTCTTCAAATGAAATTGATGGATACGGCTGCGCCCACGCACGCTCTCCAATGTTTTTTGCGCGATACGTTGCAAGTCAACGCTTTCGTGGCGCAAGGTCAATTGTCCCGCTTCGAGGCGCGAGACGTTCAACACCCCTTGCACCAAACGAGTCAGCCGGCCGATTTGTTCGTCCATGATGTGGAACATTTGCTGGCAGGTGAAGTTTGGGTGCGAACAGCCGCCGCGCATCAAGTCGAGCGAGCCGTTGAGGTTCGTGAGCGGCGCGCGCAATTCGTGTGACACCAGTGAGACAAACTCATCTTTCAGGCGGTCGAGCTGTTGCAGCTCTTCGTTAGCGCGTTGCAATTGTTCCGCCTTCACGCGCAACGCGCGCGTGCGTTCCGCCACCAGCTGCTCTAGCTGCGCTTGCCAGCGTTTCTGCGGCGTGATGTCACGAAAGATACACGCGCTGCCCCTGAGCTGACGTTGCTCATCGTAGAGCAAGGTGCTTGAGAGCTGCAACGGCACGGTCTGCCCATCGCGCCGTATGCCTTCCGTCTCAAAATTCCGCACGACACCCGTCTTTAATAGCTGCTCTTTGACACGGTCAAGATCGCCGCGCGCTCGCGCGTGGGGCGAGGCAAGACGACTGTTATGTTGTCCGATAATCTCATCGGCGCGATAGGCGAAAATCGTTTCCGCGCCACGATTCCAACTTTGAATGCGCCCATGCTCGTCCATCGCCACAATGCCATCGGCGGAACTTTCGACGATGGCGGCGAGCAAATGTTCATGGTTACTGAGTAGCATAATGCCTTCTTTCACATTCTGCATACACCAAGTATAACCTACGCGGCGCATTTGGCAACATCGTCAAAAGGCTTTGCGGGTTTTCCATGCGCTAAACCACAAGGGCAGAACAATCGCTGGCGCGGATTGTTCTGCCCTTGTGCGGCTCCCTTTTTCTCCTCACGCGCAGCCCGCGTGAGTCTTGGCACCCTGAGTTTGTCGAAGGATGACAACCTGCGAGGGCTCAGTCTCTCGCATTAGGCGACGAACCGCGATAAGCGCCTCATCGCCTTTGCATCCCATTCGATACGATACATCTCATCCACTGGCGTCGTCGCCAATAGCCACAACGCCATCAACCCCAGAAACAACTGCGCGCTGAGCTGCGGCGCATAACCGCACGCGATCAGTAACAACACTGCCCAGCTAATGTTCTCTGCGCGACGTAACGACGCCAGGAACGTCACTCCCATTAACCACACGCTCAACGCATATAACGGCCACGGCAAATACAAGGTGAGCCCCGTTGACCAAATCGCCATCACCCCACTCAACTCGGCGTTGACGACGTAGAACAACGTGAACGCTAACGCAGGCAACGCCGCAACCAGCCACACGCGCCACGACGCCTCACGCCCATACGCCCACCACAACACGATGCCACTGACGACGACGACCAGCTCGCCAAGATTGAACATGGTCCCATTCCATAGCGGCGTCTGCGACCACTGCCACGCAGCGCTTATTGCAGTAAGCAATTGATAGAGCACACCCATTGCCACTGCGCTGGCGACGCAGAACCATGCCAGTTTTTGCGGGAGGCGCGCCGCACGCATCAAGCAAGCCATGAATGCAATAGTCGCCAACACAAGCAGCTGATACGTCACCGTCCACCAACCACTCGCAGGCACGACGATGAAGACGAGGCTCAAGCTGACCAAGCTCAGCAACATCAGCGCGAGCCATCCCTGCGTTGTGCGCCACATAGGGACACGCCGCTGCGCCTGTCCGACTTGCCACGCGATCCACAGCAGCCCCCCGAGCGCGAGCAACGCCGCCAACGTTGCCAGCACTTGCGCCAAAGTCGTCATACCTTGATAGATTACCAACACGGACGGCGACTTCGGCATGAAGATGGCCGAGCGTGTGACAGTGCGCGCGATGAACCACTCGACGATGGCGACAAGCGCGAGCCAACGGATGAAGGGAGAGAAGGTATTCATCAGAAGACCAAAGTGAACAGCGCTCAGTTATCCGTCATCAGTAAACCGTGTCCAGTCATCAGTTACCCCTGTCTGTCTCACGCTACCAACTGTTCACTGATAACTGACTACTGATAACTGATTGCTAATTAACGTCAATTCGGGATAAGCCACAGCGAAGGCAAGGCGCGCGCCACGCCGCGCCCAGCCGACCTCCGTCGGCTGGAACTGAACCCGCGCCGGCGGGTTTC
>CAZDYP010000132.1:0-16107 GCA_964509505.1 uncultured Anaerolineae bacterium
TGAATAGTGAACCGTGAGCAGCGGATCGTTGGGAGTCATCACTGTTCACTATGTACTGTTCACTTTCTACGGTTCACCGTTCACTCTAGTTGTGGTATATTCTCCGCTTGTGCGGAAACACCTTTTCATCCTCTCGCTTTACACTCTGCTCGCGCTCACGCTAACGTGGCCCCTCGGCGCGCACTTTGGCACGCATGTCGTCGGCGACGGCAGCGACGACCCTGCGCTGACGTGGAACTTGTGGTGGTTCAAGCACGCAGTTCTCACGCTACAACAATCGCCGCTCACCAGCGACTACATGTTCTATCCCATCGGCATCAACCTTGCCTTCTACACACTCACGTTGTTGAACGATGCGCTCTCACTGTCGCTGCAAGCGCTCTGCGGTCTCATTCCTGCCGCCAACCTTCTGCTTCTCTCCTCGTTTGTGTTGAGTGGGTATGGTATGGTCCTGCTCGCGCAATATCTGTTGAGAACAGATATTGGATATTGGATATTGGATTTTGGCGCTTTCCAATATCCAATATCCAATATCCAATATCCTGCCTTGATAGCTGGTCTCGTCTATGCCTTCGCCTCTTGCAAATTCCTTTACGCCTCGCTGGGGCAATTCAACATCGCCTCGTCGCAATGGATTCCGTTCTATGTGTTGTATCTGTTCAAGCTGCGTGACGCGCTCAGGATGGAGGACGGAGGACCGAAGACGAAAGATAAGAACGTCACCTGCCAATCTCTAATCTCTAAGCTCCGATTTCCAATCCACCATTCATTTCTCGCCGCTACCTTCCTACTGCTCCAAGCCTATGCTGAATTTACCTTCGCTTCATTTCTGATCATCTTCTCTTTCTTCTTTCTGCTTTCTTCTTTGCGCCCATTCAAACTAGGTATGCGCCTCATGGTTGCATTGACGTTCATGGGTGTCGTGTTCATGGTCGGCTTCCTGCCCATCCTCGCGCCGATGACGCAAGAGCTGTTGCTTGAAGGTGACATCCTTGTGCAAGGTTCGGGTTTTGCGGAAGCGTTCTCGGCGGATGTGTTGGGCTTCTTTGCGCCGAGTCGCTTGCATCCATTAATGGGTTGGCTAGCTGACCAGTTTGATTTTGCGTACATCAACTTCGTGTTCATTGGCTACATCACGCTCGCGCTTGCGTTAATCGGGGGATGGCATACACGCCGCAGCTGGCTCGGCAGGTTCTGGATTCTTGCCACGCTCGCCTTCATCCTCCTCGCGCTCGGTCCCGCCATCCGCATCAATGGACAGGAGTTTGCCATGCCGTTCATGCCCTTCAATGTGTTTCAACTGCTGCCGTTCTTCAAGGGCAATCGCTATCCGAGTCGCTATGCCGTGATGATTGTGTTGGGTCTTGCGATGCTCGTTGGCTTTGGCATACATTATTTATTGACGAAGGGAAATCCGAGGAGGTCAGGAGAAATGAGGGGAAATCAGGGGAGGCTGCTCATCTCCCCTTATTTCCTCTTATCTCCCCTCATCTCCCTGCTCATCCTCAGCGAACACCTTTCAGTCCCATTGCCATTGTCCGATTTTCGCACGCCATCATTTTACGAAGCGATACGCGACGACCCTGGCGATTTCACGGTGTTAGAGTTGCCATTGGCGTGGCGCAATGGGTTTCGTGTGACGGGGGCGCTCGAAGAATCGGCGGGCAAGGCGTTCATGTTAGCGCAGTATGCTCAGACGATTCACGGCAAGCGCATGTTGAGCGGCAACACGAGCCGCAATCCCGAACTGAAGTTTCAATACTTCACCGAAGCGCCGTTCATCAATTCGCTTATCGCATTGGAAACAGGTCATTCATTAGATGACATCGCACTCACACAAGACAAGCAATATGCGCGCGACGTGTTGCGCTTCTTCAACGTGCGTTACATCGTGTTGCGCCCTGAAGCGGGCGAGACGTTGCGCCCATATCTTGAAAGCCTGTTGCCTGAATGGCAGTTGTGGCGCGAAGAAAACGGCCTCAGAGTTTATCGTTTGAATCTCGCGCCTGTCGCATCCGCTCAACCAGTGAAGATTGATCCAGCATCACCCATCGCGCGCCTCTATTTTGCGGAAGGGTGGGGCGAGCTGGGCGAGCGGCGCGTGTGGGCGCAACGCCATGAGGCGCGTCTGTTATTACCGCTGCAGAAAGAGGACAACGAGTTGGTGATGCGCTTGACGGCGCCTGAGGATGGGCAGCGTGTGACGGTAGTGGTCAATGGGCAAGTAGTTGGCACGCTGCAAGTGATGAGCGGAACGCATGAGCATCGGTGGATGATTACGTCACCATTTGCGCGTGACGGAGTCAATGAAGTAGTTTTGCGATGGGAAAAACTGTACGCGCTCAATTCAGTACACGGTTTACTTAATGCGCGCTATCTCAAGTCCATGGTTGCCAAGAGCGCAGGGCAAGAGGTTGGGGATTTCGCGCATATTTGGATCAATGGAGTGGATAGAGCGATAAATCAACGAGGTTACAATGTGGTTTTTAATCCTGCGGGAGACTCTGTAAGGCTTGCGCGTCATTTTGATGTGTTTGCTTCCACTCACGAGTCAGATCGTATGGTGTCCGAGATGAAGACTAGAGGGCATGATGTGGTTTTGGCTGTGCGTGATGAGGCGTCGCTACATCGTACGGTCGAATTGGAACAAATATTACAATCATTGGGTGTCACCCAACTAGGTGAGTGGCGTTGGAGTCATGTCTTTATTCGTTACTACAATGTTGAGGCGCGCGAAACCATCATCCGCGAGGACGCCTCGCCCATTCGCCCCGCCATCGTCTCTATCGGCGAGCGCATCACCGCGCCGCAAGTCGCGGGAGCAGTCGAGTGGATTGAGGTGCGATGAAGACCTTTGGCTCGCGGATGATCAGAGAGAAATCTTTAATCTTTAGTCTTTTACTCTGCCTCGCCTACATCCTCTTGGCCGCCACACTCGCTATCCTCCAACATGACTCGTTCCACACGCACGCCTTCGACATGGGCTACTTCGATAATGTGCTGTGGAACACCTCGCAAGGGCGCTTCTTCATCAATGACTTCCCCGACAAATCGCCTATCTTTCTCGGCGAACATTTCTCGCCCGCGCTCATCCTCGTCGCGCCGTTCTATTGGCTGTGGAATGATGCGCGCGTCTTGCTCGTCGCGCAAGCTATCGCGCTTGGCTTGATGCCGTTGCCATGCTACCTCATTGTACGCCGACGCCATCCGATGCTTGCGCCGTTTGTCCTGTTTGCGTGGTATGTTAACCCCGCGCTGCTTGGCGTCGCGCTCAGCGAGTTCCACGAGATTGCGCTCGCTGCGCCATGCGTGAGCTGGGGACTGTGGGCGTGGTTGGAAAAAAGATCGTGGATTGGTTTGGTGATTGGTTTGTTGGTGGCGGTGATGGCGAAGGAGGAAGTGGCAGTGATTGTGGGCGCCATCGGTATTTATATATTGATGGAGCAACTAAACACAAAGACACAAAGGCGCAACGATACACCAAGAAGCAACTGGGTGCCTTTGCGTCTTCGTGGTATGGGTTTAATTATTTTTGCCTTGCTATGGCTGGCTTTAGTTTGGGGCGTTGTGCCGCGCCTCTTAGCTGATACCGTTTCGCATTGGCAGATTCGTTATGGCGACATCGCGCCGACGCCGTTGGAGGGCGCGCAACGCTTGTTGACCAACCCAGTGTTTTTGTGGGAGCGTTACAATCAACCGCAGAAATGGTGGGCGGTGGCGCGCACGCTCTGGCCGCTTGCCTTCTTGCCATTGCTCGCGCCCGGCCTGTTCGCGCTCACGTTGCCTGTCTATGCTTACTTGTTGTTAAGCAACAAAGCGAGCGTCTCGCAATTGCAATTCTGGTACGTCACGCCATTATTGCCGTTGCTATTCATGGCGACGGCCATGGCGCTCGCGCGCGCAGCTGAGCGATGGGCGCGACTGTGGGTGGGCGTGCTTGTGGCGATGAGCCTGTGGGCGTATGTGAGTGTGGGCGTAGGACCGGTGTCCTTCAATTACGAGCCTGCGCGATTCGCTGTGACAGAGCGCACACGCTGCGGGCATCGTTTACTGTCGCTCATTCCACCAGCGGCGGCCATCGTAGCGCTTGACAACCTCATGCCCCATCTGTCGCATCGGCGCGCGCTCAATGTGTTTCCGGCCATGGGCGAACCGCTCGCCGAATATGTGGCGATAGATACGCGCTATGAGGCGGTAGGCGGTTATAGCAACTGGCCGACTGTGCGACAACGCGACGTGCCGTTGGTCGTCAATCGGTTTCTATCGCAACCAGAGTATGCGTTGATGGGCGATGGTTGTGATTACAAAATTTTACGTTACACGCAAACGCCCAACATCACACAACCTTTGCAAAAAAATTTTTCTGAACAAATTGAATTGCTGGGTTATGACCTCGCCGCAGCAGACGAACGAGACATTTATCAATCGGCAACGCCGCCATTCGCCAACGGTCGCGCCGTGCGTGTCATGTTGTGGTGGCGTGCGACGACGAAGCTCACGCGAGATTACACGGTGTTCGTTCACGCGCTTGATGCCAATGGGCAGCTCGTCGGGCAACACGACAGTCCGCCCGCCAACGGCTTTCGCGCGACGACGACGTGGAACGAGGGCGAGCTCGTGCGTGACATTCACTATTTCATGGTGAACGACGATGCGCCCCACATTGTCGTTGGCTTATACGATGCGCGCACGGGGCAACGGCTGCGGGTGGGAGATGAGGATTTTGTAAGTTTGACGCGATAACACCTCCTTTTGACAGGCGCACAGTGCCGATGTTATACTACGCTCATCCGCAGGCCGTTTTCGTTAGAGGTTCTTTGCAAAAGTGGGCGCAGTTCGACCCACTTTTGTTTTTGTCTTGAGGTTTATTGGTTCTACTGACTTTGCTGGCGCTGAGTTCAGCGAAGGGCTAATCTTCACCCAAGTCGGTAGCGCCCGTTTATTTTGGGGAGTGGAACGCAGTATGAAGAGCGAATTTCAAGCGGCGATCAATCAAGTTGCCACGGATCGCAACTTGCCAAAAGAAGTGATTGTTGATGCGATTCGCGCCGCATTGGTGTCGGCGTACAAACGCGACTTTGGCTCGCACGTCAATTTGGTGGCGACGCTCGATCCGAATACAGGTGTGGCGCACATTCTTGCGGAGAAGCAAGTCGTTGAGGTTGTCGAGGATGAGCAAGCGCAAATTGCATTGTCTGACGCGCAAGCGCTTGATGGGGAAGCCATGTTGGGCAGTATTGTGCGCGTGGACATTACCCCGAAAAATTTTGGACGCATCGCCGCGCAAACGGCGAAGCAAGTCATTTTGCAGCGCATCCGCGAGGCAAAACGCGACCATCTCTACTCGAATTATTCAGAGCGCGAAGGCGAGTTGCTTGTTGGCACCGTGCAATACATTGGCGCGAACGGTGTGACGCTGGCGTTGGGCGACGAAGCGGAAGCGGTCCTGCCCAAAGAGGAGCAAATTCCCAATGAAAGCTATCGCCGCGAGCAGCGATTGCGCGTCTATATCTTCAAAGTTGAGAAGAGCAGTCGGGGCCCCCAGATTTTCGTGAGCCGCACGCACAAGAAATTGTTGTTGCGGTTGTTGGAGTTGGAAGTGCCTGAAATTGCGAACGGCATCGTTGAAGTGCGCGCCATCGCCCGCGAGCCGGGAGGGCGCTCGAAGGTCGCCGTCAATGCGCGACAACCAGGCATTGATCCGGTCGGTTCGTGCGTGGGCATGCGCGGGGGGCGTATTCAACATATCGTGGATGAGCTGAATGGCGAGAAGATTGACATTGTGCCTTGGAGCCCGGATATGGCGACCTTCATTGCCAATGCGCTCAGCCCCGCCAAAGTGGTCTCAGTTTCATTAGGCGAAGGTAAGACGGCGACAGTCATCGTGCCAGATAAGCAACTCTCTTTAGCGATTGGCAAGGAAGGACAAAACGCGCGTCTGGCGGCGAAACTGACGGGCTGGCGTATTGATATTGTCAACCAAACCGATGCGACTGAACGCGCATTGAAACATGCCGCCGAAGCCACCAGTCGCGCCGAAGAAGAGAAACGCCGCCAACTTGAAGAAGAGCAGCTGCGCACAGAAGCCGCCGCGTTGTTGGCAGAGGCAGAGGCATCGTTGTTAATGGACGAGAGCGCCGAATCCGTCGGGGTTGAAACCACGGAATCCCATGCCGAAGCGATTACTCCAGAAACCACGACAACTGAAGTGATGTCCCCAGCGCCTAGTGAGGCTGTGGCGGAAACACTGGCGGTAGAGTCAGCAGCCAATGAAAGTGTGGCAGACCCTGCGACGGGAGCGCCAGGGGATGTGGCGTTTACCGAGGATGTGATTGAAGCGGTCATGGAGCCTGTCGTGCGCGAAGAGGATGATGAGGCAGAACCTGCGGTCATGAAGGGCAAGAAGAAGGCAAAGAAGGGCAAGCGCGAGATCGCGCTCGAACAACGACAAGCGGCGGCGAAGAAGAAGAAAACACCTGCGCTTCGTCGTGTTGAAGAAGGCGAAACAGCGGAGATGGATTGGCAACATCTCCGCAACGTGAAGGCCGAGAGCATTTTAGCTGAAGACGAATTGTCCATCGAAGAAGCGAACGAGACGGACAGGGCAGAGACGCTGGAGGGCGGTGATGTCGCCGTCGCTGCGCGGGTATAACTTCGCATGAAAACCGCGAAGCGCGTGAAACCCCCACGTCCTGTGCCACAGCGCATGTGCGTGGTATGCCGCCAAACCACTGCCAAGCGTGCGCTGATTCGCATTGTGCGGACGGCGACGCAAGGGATCCAGATTGATTTGCGCGGTAAAGTGCCCGGACGCGGCGCATACCTGTGCCAGCAAGCAGCCTGCTGGGAGCGGGCTATCCATAGTTCGATTTTGCAACAAGCCTTGAAGACGACGTTGAGCGAGACAGAGCGTGAGCAGTTACAGGCACAGCTCGCGGCGCTAGTCTTGCAGCTGAAACAAACTCATCGTTGGGAAGAGACACAGTGAACGCTATTATGATTGCGTATGGTGGGAGTCGGCGATGAAGCTCCAATCGCAAGGGGGGCTTATGAAATAGGCAGCATTGTGTACGCTCCTCTTTCATTTTCCCCGTGTTGTTTCCCACAAAAGATTCTTCGTCGTCCACTAATTGCCGATTCATAAGCGCTCGCGCCGCCTACGAAGCTGCTCTAATCGCTGTTCTTCCGCGCCGGGTGTTTCATCGTAGCGTGCGCTTTAGTTTTACGCCTCCAAAATTTTATGTGGAGTAAAATCTTCGCGTCTGGCACACGCAAGGGACGCGCACCCGTCTGGCTCTGCTTGGCTACGCTGTGCGCGGTGTGTCGTTGAGCGCGTGTGGTGTGAATCGTAAAGTTGATCTGAGAAAGTGAGTGTTGTGATGTCCAATTCGGATACGATGACAGTCTCCGACATGAGTTCTGTCGAACTAACGACTGAAGCGTCGTCAGAAATCGTCACGGAGGGTGAGTCCCCTAAAGACCATACCCCTAAGGCGGCCAAAGCAGCTGATACAGCTGGTGTAAAAACTGAACCAGCGCGTTCTGCGCCAGCGCGCGGGGGATCCAGCTCAAATATCTACGCGCTCATCAAAACCACCGCCAAGAAGAAAGAAGCGGAGCTTGCGGCGAAGGTAGCTGAACGTCAGAAGGCGAAAGAGCAAGCAGCAGCGAATACGCCGAAATCCACCGACACAGCTAAACCCAAGCGTCTATTGCAGATGCCAAGCTTGATTCGTCTGCCCACGCCAGCTGCGTCGCGTCCTGTCCCACTAGCAGCCTCCGAAGCGGCGATTGTGAAACCAAGCGCGCCCTCCGTGGAAACTTCACTCGATACCCAGTCAGTTTCACTTGCGCGCTTGGACGATGTGACCAAAGAGGCGACGGTTGCACCTGCTCCCACATCATTGCCCACTGAAAAATCAGAACAAGCTCCGCGGCTCTCGCCCATTACTGCGTCTGCAGAGGTCATGGCAGAGCCAGCAAAGCCTGTTGGTGCGCCCGCGCAACCCGAAACGCCACCGATATCTACGCCTCCCATTCCTCCAGCCACGGCGAAGCCAATGGGAACGACGTTTGAGCCGACGAAACTTTCTTCAACCGAGACGCCAGCGGCTCAATTGAGTGAGGAACCAGCGCCTGCCAGCAGCGTCAACCTACCAACCGCATTGACCACGCCGCCAGCAGCGGCTAAAGCGCAACCCAGTCAGTCACCTCCCTCCAGTAAAGCGCCAGCATCCCGCTCGTCCACCTCAGCAACGTCTAAAGGTGTGACTCCTGAAGAGCCATTGCGTTTGACGAAGGCTGAGTTGGATCGTCTGTTTGACGAAGCAGCTGAGGGCGGCGAAGCTGCGCCGCACACGACGCGAAAACCTGCATCAGCGAAAGCGGCGACTTCCCCTTCTGGCGCGAAGTCCACGACCACTGCGTTTACGCGCGGTGGAGCCGCGGTCACCGCTGGACGCCGTGAACGCACGGATCAACAAGCTGTCAAAGGTGGAGCTCATGGTGGCAAGTCATCAGCCATGCCGGCGCGTCACGATAAGCGTGGGGACCAGTCAGGTGACAGACCTCCATTAGAAAGTCTTCCTCACAGAGATAGAAACGTAAGCCAACCAGCGGCAGCGGCAAGAGGCGGCGCGCAACCGGGTAATGTAACCGCACAGCCATCGCGCGAAAGGCAACGTGAAGGTTTTGCGCGTGGGGATGGGCGACGCGAAAATCATCCACGTGTGGATGGACAACGCCAAGGACAACGCAGTAGTCACTCGCGCGGTGACGGGCAGCGCGAAAGTCCTCCGCGTGGAGATAGTCAACGTGAAGGACAACGTGTTAGTTCCCCGCGTGGTGATAGTCATCCTCGCGGCGAAGGACAGCGCGGCTCACCGGCTTCACAAACACGGGTAACACGCAGCGCTCGCGACAATGCTCAAGGGCGAGAACTATTGCCAACGGTTGGCTTACCCATCGTCCTGCCTTCGCCCAGCACGCGTGGGCGTAAACCGAATGATGCGAAACCGTCTCGTGCGACGCTGACGGACGAAGAGCGCCGCCGCAGCGCGCGCGCCCATGGACGCGCTAACATCCGTCCAACGAAACTGGTTGCAAAACCCGCGCCGTTACCAGCGGCCACTAAACTTGCGACTTTGCCCTTGTCACCGAGCGGGCCGGTGTTGCTGCCTCCAGTGATTACGGTGCGCGAGCTCGCGCCTTTGTTACGCACGACGACAGGGGAAATGATCAAGAAATTGATCGAACTGAAAATTTTTGCGACCATCAACCAATCACTCAGCTATGATACGGCGTCGCTCATCGCCGAAGAATTAGGCATTGAGACAAAGGCACTGGAAGAAGAGAAAGCGAAGCCTGAAGCGCCTGCGATACTTGCGCGCACGACCGTGACAGAAGCTGAACAAGGTAAATTGCAACCGCGCCCGCCCGTGGTGACAATCTTGGGTCATGTGGATCATGGTAAAACGTCGTTGCTCGACGCGATTCGCAGCACGAACGTCGCCGCAGGCGAGGCAGGTGGCATTACGCAGCACATCGGCGCGTATCAGGTCGAAAAGCAGGGACGCAAAATTACGTTCCTCGATACGCCTGGTCATGCTGCGTTTACGGCGATGCGCGCAAGAGGCGCGCAAGTGACCGATGTAGCAGTGTTGGTAGTTGCAGCCGATGACGGCGTGATGCCGCAAACCAAAGAAGCCATCAACCACGCGCGTGCGGCAAATGTGCCAATAGTTGTCGCGCTTAACAAAATTGATCGCGAAACCGCCGAACCGCAACGCGTGATACGCCAATTAGCGGATGCGGGCGTCATTGTGGAAGAATGGGGCGGCGATACGCCCATGGTGAAAGTCTCGGCGAAAAAATTGACGGGCATTGATGAGTTGCTCGAAATGATTTTGCTCGTTACGGATCTGTCTGAACTGAAAGCGAACCCTGAACGGTCAGCCTTGGGCACCGTGATCGAAGCCGAGATGGATCGCAGCCGAGGCCCCATCGCGACGTTGTTGGTGCAACAAGGCACGTTGCGCACGGGTGATTACATCGTCATTGACGATATCTACGGGCGGGTGCGCGCGATGTTCAACGAGCGCGACCAAAAACTGGAGGAGGCAAGCCCTTCGACCCCTGTCGTCGTCTTGGGCTTGCCGTCTGTGCCACAAGCCGGCGATACGTTCAAAGTAGTCGAAGATGAACGCACGGCGCGCGCCTTGGCAGACAAAGCTGCGGAAGCGCAAGCGCAACCCACAAGCCGCGCAGTGAAGGCGTTGAGCCTAGATGATTTGTACACGCAAATGCAAGCCGGCAAAGTCAAGGAGCTAAATATCGTTCTGAAAGCCGACGTGCAAGGCTCAATTGAGCCCATTCGCAATTCGTTGGAGAAACTGAGCGCTGAAGAGCTGCGCGTGCGTATTTTGCACGAGGCGACGGGCGCCATCAGCGAGTCCGACGTGAGTCTGGCGCTGGCTTCTGATGCCATTGTCATCGGCTTCCACGTCGAGCCCGACCCCGCGGCAGAACGCTTGGCACGCAACGAGGGCGTGGATATTCGTACCTACAACATCATTTATAATTTGATCGAAGACGTCGAAAAGGCGTTGAAGGGTTTGCTCGAACCGAAGTACAAAGAAGTAATCACAGGACATGCCGAGGTGCGCATGACGTTCAAAGTATCAAAGCACAATGTGGCAGGCAGTTACGTGACCGATGGCAAAGCCTCGCGGAGTGGGCAGGCGCGCGTGTTGCGCGCAGGCAAGATTGTCTATGATGGACGTGTGGCGTCGCTCAAGCGTTTCACCGAAGATGTGCGCGAAGTGGCAACGAACTTTGAGTGCGGCCTCATGCTGGAAGGCTTCGAGGACGTGAAGCAAGGCGACGTCGTCGAGTTTTATCATAAAGAGAAAGAGGAATAGTTGCTAGTCGCCCGTCATTAGTCGCTCATCGCTCATCGCTAATGACTAGCGGCTAATGGCTGGCAGCTAATGACTAACGACTAAATGGCAACTTCCAGACGACAACACCGCGTGAATCATCTACTGCATCATGAGATTAGCAATGTGCTTGAACGAGAACTGGACGACCCGCGTTTAACGGGTTTGACTGTGAGCGGAGTCGAGATTTCACCCGACCTCCGTTATGCGCGCGTGTTCATTGTCATGGCAGCCGATGCGCTACCGGAGGTGGAGGTGCGCGCAGGTTTGGAGAGCGCGAAGCCGTTCTTGCGACGCGAGCTCGCTAAACGCGTGCAACTGCGCGTTATGCCCGAACTGGATTTTCGCTTTGATCATTCACTCGACTACGCCGAGCGCATCGAGCGACTTTTGGCTAGGCGCTAATGCCTAGCGCAGCTTTAGCAAAGCGATTGCGCAGCCGGCGCTCGCGCGCTCGACCGCGTGTGTCGCATGGAATGGGAACGGCGTTAGAGAACGCCTCCTCCTGCAACAAAGGTTTGCTAATCCTGCGCTAGCCACTAGCGACTAGCGACTAGAAGACGATATGATTTCTCGATTTACCGCCTCACCGTCCGCGCGTGAGGCGATTCGTTTCATCCAAGCGGCGTCCAAAGTGTACATCACGGCGCACGTCAAACCCGATGGCGATGCTATTGGCTCGGCGTTGGGGTTGTATTGGGCGCTGACGCAACTAGGCAAAATCGCGCATGTGGCGTGTCCCGATCCGATTCCCGATTCGTTCAACTTTTTGCCGGGCTATGAGCTGTTCAAGTCGCGCAAACCCGAACCCGACGAGCTGATTTGTGTGTTGGATTCGAGCGACTTGGGGCGGCTGGAGGGTATCCACGATGAGCGGCTCTTTCGGCATCGCCCCGTGTTGAACATTGACCATCACGTGACCAACGTGCGCTTTGGCACGGTCAACTGGATCGAGCCGAGGGCGGCTTCGACGGCGGAGATCATCTATGAGTTAAGCTTGACGTTGGGCGCACGATTAGAGCCAGCCATCGCCACGTGCTTATTGACAGGCATTGCGACAGACACACTGGCCTTTCGCGTCTCAAGCACGACGCCTGAGTTGATGGAAGTTTCGGCGCAGCTGATGCGCGCGGGCGCGTCGCTGTCAACGATTATCGAATATACTTTCAATACGAAAGAACTGTCCGATCTGCGTTTGCAGGGTAAATTGCTGGCGTCCATGCAAGTCGAGGATGGGTTGGTGTGGGCGGACAACACCTTGCAAATTCGCAAAGAGGCAGGCGCGCGAGAAAATGGCGGCAGCGGTATGGGCACGACATTGTTGAGCGGCAAGACGACGAAAATTTCCGTCATCTTCATCGAGCGTGAAGCGGAAAAAATCGAAGTCAGTTTTCGCTCGCGCGTCGGTTACGATGTCGCACAGATTGCGGCACAACTCGGCGGCGGCGGCCACCCGCAAGCATCGGGCTGCACCTTGAACTGCACACTAGAAGAAGCGCATCAGCGCGTGTTGCCAGCGGTGCGGGCTTTAGCTCGGATTAGTCGCTAGTTGCTAGTCGCTCGTCGCTAGTCATTAGTCATTAGTGACAAGTGACAAGCGACTAATGACTGCCGACTAATGACTCATGACTAACGACCAACGACTAACGCCTAGCGACGAGTGAGCAAGTGACCAACTCAGGACTCATCAACTTGCATAAGCCCGTCGGGCCAACCTCGTTTCAGATGATTGGCTGGTTGCGACGCCTGACGGGCATCCAAAAAATTGGACACGCCGGCACGCTCGATCCGTTGGCAAGTGGGGTATTGCCCATCTGCGTTGGCAAGGCGGTGCGTCTGAGCGAATATCTGTTGAGCGCTGACAAGGTGTATCGCGCGGAAATCACGTTTGGCATTCGCACCAGCACTGACGATGGCGAAGGGCAAATCGTTTCACGACAACCAGTGACATTTGCGCGCGAGTCATTGCAGCAACTGCTGACGGAATTTGTGGGCGAACAGGAGCAAGTGCCGCCGCAATATGCTGCCATCAAAGTTGCGGGTAAGCCCATGTACAAACTGGCGCGCCAAGGCAAAGCCATTGACCTTGCGCCACGGCGCATCGTGATCGAGCGCTTGACGTTGTTGACGTGGCACTGCGCTGACGATGGCGCGCGCGCGGAGCTGGAGATTGCCTGCAGCAAAGGCACATATATCCGCGCATTGGCGCGTGATGTGGGTGAGCGTATGGGCTGTGGCGCGTATCTTTCTGCGTTGGCGCGGACGCACTGCGGCGTGTTCAAGTTGAGCGAAGCCGTCACGCCGACGCAACTCGCAAACGCCGCCGATTGGCGCGCCTATTTGCTGCCGATGGATGCCGGCTTGTTGCATTGGTCTTCGGTGCGGCTATCGGAAGCCGAGGCGCAACGGATTCGAAATGGGTTAAACGTCGCCAGGGAAATATCAAATCCCACCCAGCTCATCCGCGCCTATGATGCGACAGGACAATTTTTTGCGCTGCTCAAATATGATGCTCACGCGCGGCTGGTGCGTCCCGTCAAAGTCTTGTTAGAAAGTTGAACCCTGAGCTTCGCAATTCTCGCTTCACGGTGCTTATGCAAATTTTTCATGGCTTCCCCGCTGCTCCGCTTTCCACCGAGTCCACTCTCACTATTGGTATTTTTGACGGCGTACATCGCGGACATCAAATGCTGATTGGGCGCGCCCTGCAAGCCGCGCGCGCCGCGCAACGCGTGTGTGGCGTGATGACGTTCCATCCGCATCCGGTCGAGGTGTTAGCGCCCCACAAATCATTGCGTTATCTCAGCGACCTCGAGACCCGTGCGCGATTGATTGCGGCGTTGGGTGTGGACTATTTTTGTGTCGTGCCGTTCACCCCTGAAGTCGCGCGCACCGTGGCGCGCGATTTTGTGACGCTGCTGCTGGAACGCTTGCGATTGCGCGAGTTGGTGATCGGTCATGACTTCACGCTCGGCTACCAACGGCAAGGCAATGCCGCATTCTTGCGCGAGCTCGGCGAGGAGTGGGGCTTCGCGGTGCAAGTGGTCGAGCCGTTGCTGCTGGGCGGGGAGATTGTGAGCAGCACGCGGATTCGTCGCTTGTTGAGTGAAGGGCGTCTCGCTGAGGCGCGCGAGT
Organism: uncultured Anaerolineae bacterium; assembly: GCA_964509505.1. GTDB lineage: Bacteria > Chloroflexota > Anaerolineae > JACRMK01 > JACRMK01 > CAZDYP01. The sequence continues at coordinate 14,073 of CAZDYP010000132.1, forward strand.
TATTGGGGTATCCGATTCAAGACGCCGAAGGCGCTTGAGGTATAATGGGCGCAAAGAAAGGGGAAAGCAGAAGAGCTCGCCGGTTGCCAAACTCTGTGTGATCTTATTGAAGGAGGCATGACATGAATATCGCAATGTGGGGCAAGGCGTTGCAGGTGATTCCGCGCATCAGCAAAGACGAATGGAACGCCTTGGATGTGATTTCCAAATGGCTCATCGCCGCGCGTGGCGCGGTGTTGATTATCACGTTCATCCCTGCGGTGATGGTAGGGTTGCTGGCGTGGCGCGACGGCAGGTTTGATTGGGGCTTGTGGTTGCTGATGACCTTTGGCTTGCTGATGGCGCACGCCACGAATAATCTCGTCAACGATTTGACCGACTACTACAAAGGCGTTGACCGCAACAATTATTTTCGCGCGCAGTATGGACCGCAAGCGTTGGAACATGGCTTGTTGAACTTGCGCCAGTTCCTCCTCTATGCGGCGGTGACGGGCGTGCTGGCGTTGGCGGCGGGTTTATGGTTGGTCTATTTACGCGGTCCGTTAGCCTTGACGTTGTTGGCGCTGGGCGCGTTCTTCGTGTTGTGCTATACGTTCCCGTTGAAATACATCGGGCTGGGCGAGGTTGCCGTGCTCATCGTGTGGGGACCGTTGATGGTCGGCGGCGGTTATTACATCGTCACCGGCGAGTGGAATTGGCACGTCGCGTTAGCGAGCTTACCGTACGCATTGGGCGCGACGACGGTCATCTTTGGCAAACACATTGACAAATTTACTGCCGATAAAGAGAAACGCATCCGCACTTTACCTGTGTTGATGGGCGAGCGCGCGGCGCGTTATACCGTTGTGGGCATGATGGTCTGGCAATATCTGTTGACGTTCTATCTCGTACTCACGGGCTTCTTCACGCCAGTGCTGTTGCTCGTCGTGTTGGGCGTGCGGACATTCTCAATGGTTCTCTCCATCTATCGCCACCCTAAACCTGCAGAAGCGCCGCCTCAATATCCAAAGGGCGCGTGGCCATTGTGGTTCGTCGCGTTTGCCTTCGCGCACAATCGGCGCTTTGGGTTGTTGTTTTTGTTGGGATTGAGCGCCGATGCGCTATGGCGCATCGTGCTGAGGTCGTGAGCAAGCAAATCCGTGAGGTGGTTGTGACCTCACGGATTTTTTTGTTGGTGCGGATGCACTCCTAGTCCTATCATCGGAATCAACCAAACGATCATAGAGCTCGTGATGATGAGAAAACCGATGGCGAAAGCGATGGTTTTGGTGCGTTCCGCTGGCGGTGCGGTGGGTGATACAAACGTATGTTCAAGCCATTCAATGAAACGCCGCTTGAAAATGCTCATCGGTCTCCTCCCGCTATGGTTTGCTACTAGCACACGACTTGCCAGCCAACAGGTAGAGCGCGCAAGTCGCAGACTCGTCTTACACCGCGATGCTGCTTAACGCCAACTTGCCAATCATCGTCCCTGCTTCGAGCTTGGCGTGAGCGCGGCGCAAGTTCTCGGCGGTCAACGCGCCAACGGTTTCCGTCAGCGTCGTTTGCAACACGCCCGCGTCGAACAAGCGCGTGGCTTCATTCAAGATGTCGTGTTGTCTTTGCATGTCGGGTGTCTTGAACGTCGAGCGTGTGTACATCAACTCGTAACCAATGGACACGCTCTTTTGAAAGAAGCTGTTCAAGTTGATGGGCTGATTTTGCTTGAAGCCAACGATGGTGCAGATGCGTCCAAACGGCGCGATGATCTCTGCCATCTGCTCAAAGTATTGCTCGATGCTGTTCGTGCAGAGGATGTATGCCACTTGTCGCACGCCGATGCGTTTCAATTCATCGCTCAGTTTGCGCTGATGATTGATGACGTGCGCTGCGCCCATGCGCTGACACCATGCGCTGCTCTCCGCGCGTGAGGCAGTGGCGATAACCTGCATGCCCGCGACACGCTTTGCCAGCTGAATCGCAATCGAACCGACGCCGCCCGCACCGCCGATGATCAGCATATCCGTTTGCTGATTTTGCTCACTCGGTTGCGGCG
>CAZDYP010000133.1:0-15995 GCA_964509505.1 uncultured Anaerolineae bacterium
TAAGAGAGTGTTTTGAAATTCAGACCCTAAAGGTTTTTCTGGCGAAGTGGGTTCACACTTTGCGCAGCAAGCCTGCCTGAAATGCTTTGTTGCTTGCCAGCGAAACCATTAGGGGCTCGGTCTTATATTTTCAAAACACTTTCTAAAGGAGCTGGATTATCTGTGAACACTCAACCTGACCGCGCAGCGATTGCTTCACTGGTCATCGCCACCGCGCACGAAGCATTCGTCATGGCGCATGGCGACGCCGTGTCGCCGCCGCCCATCGGCGAGACGACGCGCCTAATTGGACGCGAAGCGCTCTTCGATTCGATGGGCTTGGTCAACCTCATCGTGGACATCGAGCAACGGCTGGAAGAGCAGTATCAAGTCGCCGTCATCCTCGCCGACGAGCGCGCGATGTCGCAGAAGAACAGCCCATTCCGCTCGATTCAAACATTGACAGACTACATTTGTCAGCTCATGGCGGAACAGTAGGGGTCAGCATGTCCAATCAGCCTGTGGAAAATATAGCGCCCGCTTTGCAGCAGCCGCCTGTGGTGCTCATCACGGGTGCGCGCAAAGGCATTGGCCGCTATTTGGTCGAGCATTTTTTGCGGCAGGGCGCGCGCGTCGAAGGTTGTAGCCGCGAAGCGCCGGCAGACACGCTGGCGAATTACCATCATCATTGTCTTGATGTGGCAGATGAAGCGCAAGTGAAGGCGATGCTGTCGGCGATTCAAAAGCGGCATGGGCGGCTCGACATCCTCATTAACAATGCGGGCATCGCTTCGATGAACCATCTGCTGCTAACGCCCGCGGCGACGGTGGATCGCATCATGCACACTAACTTTCGCGGCACGTTTTTGCTTTGTCGTGAGGGGGCTAAACTCATGCAGCGGCGGCGTTATGGACGCATCGTCAACGTGAGCACCGTGGCCGTGGCGCTGCGGTTGGAGGGCGAGGCCATCTACGCCGCGTCCAAGAGCGCCGTCGTCACGTTCAGCCAAATCCTTGCGCGCGAGCTAGGCGGCATGGGTATCACCTGCAACGTGGTCGCGCCGACGCCCATCGAAACCGATTTGATTCGCAACGTGCCCAAAGAAAAAATTGATGCGATCATCGCTCAGTTAGCGATCAAACGCTTGGGCACGTTCGCCGACGTAGCAAATGTGATTGACTTCTTCGTGAAGCCCGAAAGCGGTTATGTCACGGGGCAAGTCATTTATTTGGGAGGTGTTTGATGGCTGTAGATTGGTTGTTGGAACGGATGGCGCAATGGCCAACCGTGCCGGCGCTGATTTGGTCTGAGCATGTCACAACCTACGACGATATGGTCGCACAAGTCAAAGTCTGGCTCTCGCGCCTAGATGAGCATGGCGTGCACAGAGGACAAGTGGTGGCGCTCGCAGGCGACTACACGCCGCAAGCATGTGCCTTGCTGTTGGCGCTCATTCATCGCGGCGCGCTAGTTGTGCCTCTAACGCAAGCCGCAGAGTTGCAACGCGACGAATTTTTAGGCATCGCCGAAGTTGAGATCGTCGTCTCGTTTGACGCGCACGACCAATGGGCTATCCAAAGGCGTGAGCTAACACCCACCAACCTGCTCACTTTGAAATTGCGCGAGTTGGGCGAGCCGGGTTTGGTCTTGTTCTCATCGGGCTCGACGGGCAAGAGCAAAGCCGCTCTACACAACTTCACGCCGTTGCTGGAAAAGTTCAAAGTCGTGCGCCAGAAAATGTGCACGCTGACCTTCTTGTTGTTGGACCATATCGGCGGCATCAATACCCTATTCTACACGCTGTCCAATGGCGGCACGATTGTCTCTGTACAGAGCCGCGATCCTGACGTGGTGTGCGACATGATCGCGCGTTATAAGGTCGAGATGTTGCCCACTTCGCCGACGTTCTTGAACTTGCTGCTCATCTCAGAGGCGTACAAGCGCCACGATCTATCGTCGTTGAAGCTCGTGACGTACGGCACCGAATTGATGCCTGCCTATACGTTGCAGCGCATTCACGAGGCGTTGCCGCACGTGCGGTTGCAGCAGACATACGGACTTTCGGAATTAGGCATCCTGCGCTCGAAGTCGAAAGACTCCGGCTCGCTGTGGGTGAAAGTGGGCGGCGAAGGCTTCGAGACGAAAGTCGTGGACGGTATTCTGTGGATTCGCGCGCAATCGGCAATGCTCGGCTACTTGAACGCGCCCAGCCCCTTCGACGCCGAGGGCTGGATGAACACGGGCGACATGGTGGAAGTGGATGGCGAATACGTGCGCTTCTTGGGGCGTCAATCGGAGATCATCAACGTGGGCGGGCAGAAGGTCTATCCTGCCGAAGTCGAAAGCGTTTTGCTGCAAATGGACAACGTGAAAGATGCGGTCGTCGTCGGCGAGAAAAATCCCATCACAGGACAAATCGTCACAGCGCGCATCAATCTATTTAATGAAGAAGACCCACAAGCGTTCAAACAGCGTCTGCGCGTCTTCTGTCGTGAACGCTTGGCGTCATACAAGATTCCCGTCAAAGTGGATATTAGCGGACGTGAACAATTCAACGCGCGATACAAGCGCGTGCGAAAAGCAGAAGTCAGTCGTTAGCCGTTAGTCGTTAGTTGCTAATCGCTAGTCGCTAACGACTAACGACTAATGACTAACAACTAGCATAAGGCGGCTTGGGTTGCCTCTAGGCGATTCAAGCCGCTTTTGTATATCTGGAGCTTGTCACGGGGTTGGGCATCTAATAAAGATAGGTTCTACTATTTAATGTGAATTCGGGATAAGCCACAGCGAATACAATTCGCGCGCAACGCAGCGCCCAGCCGACCTCCGTCGGCTGGAACTGAACCCGCGCCGGCGGGTTTCGCAGTGAGTCGGCGTGATGTTCAATCGCCCGCCACCTTATCCCGCATTGACGTTATTTACTTATTTCTTACTCGTTTCTAGCTTGCCATTCCCATGTTTTGCATTAACATAGTTTCACGTTGCAGTCTGGCGCTGTAACCTCAAACGGCTTTCCTGCGTTCTATTCAATGTGTCTGCGCTGCTAGAGCTAACAACTGCATAGACCAGTATGCTGAACAGCCAAGCCGATGGCTAAGGGGGAAGATAAGTATCTCTGAATGTTAGGCATACGATTTTTTCTGGTGACAATGGCTGTCCGTAAGCAGGTGATTGATGGCAGCACAGCCTTCTTTTTCCGTTACTCGCATGAGTCATGCGCCAAAAAATAAATCTCCTCAATGGCGAGTGAGCGTTGCAATTGGTTTCTTCTTTATGTTGAGCATGTTGTTGCTTGAGCCACTGGTTTGGTTTTCCACGCCGTCGTCAACGGCATGGGCGCACCCACTCGCGCAGAGCAGCGGGTACTCGTTGCGCTTCTATGGGCATGGTGTCAGCGCCCCTGATTTGGATCGTGTGAAAATCCCAATTGACGACCCAAGCAACACTAATCCTGGACCACCTGCGGACGTTGGCGCAACCGATTTCACCATCGAGTTTTGGTTGAAAGCGCTTGCTACGGAAAACACCGCTGCGGCTGTGACCTGCGGCGCCAACTATAACTGGATTTTTGGCAACATTGTCATAGATCGTGACCGCTACAATCAGGAACGAAAATTCGGGCTCTCGCTTGCAGGGGGACGCATCGCGTTTGGCGTCAATGGTCAGGGGACAGGCAGCTACACACTCTGTAGCGCGACCAACGTTCTTGATGGACAATGGCACCACGTTGTTGTCCAGCGTCGCCGCTCTGATGGGTGGCTGTGGTTGTACGTGGACGGCAACCTTGAAGCGCAAGCCGATGGACCCGATGGGGACATATCTTATCCTGATGATGGAGTGCCGCTCAACGGGTGCGGCGGACCTTGCACCAATAGCGATCCGTACCTAGTCATCGGCGCAGAAAAGCACGATATAGGTTCACAGTATCCCTCGTATAGCGGCTGGCTCGACGAGCTGCGCCTTTCTGGCGCACTGCGCTATACGACTACCTTCACCCGACCAACAGCGCCCTTCAATACGGACAGCAACACTGTCGCGCTCTATCATTTTGATGAAGGGCCAGCAGGCGCCTGTGCCAGCACCATTACAGATACTTCGGGAGCCGTAGGCGGCCCCAGCAACGGCGTTTGTCGTTATGGCGGCGCAGCGCCAAGCGGGCCAGTTTATACGACAGATGTGCCATTTGCAATGGCGACGCCTACCGCTACACCCACGCCGCAAGATACGCTGACACCGCTTGCGACAGCGACACCCACCAATACGGCGCTACCCACCGCAACTAATACAGCAACGCCCACACCCACCAATACAGCGCTGCCCACCGCAACCCCCACGCCAACGGCCACACCAGCCAATGTGCTGGGTGATGACTTCAATCGCGCGGACTCGACCAATCTTGGTCCGAATTGGACCGAGCGCACAGGCGATTGGCGCATCGTTTCGCAAACGCTCCGCAATGGGAGTACCAGTGGGGACATCATCGCCTCATACAACGGCGGGACTTATGGTAACGTAGCTGTTTCTGTTGACATGCAAATTGCCGCCAATGGCAGCGGCGCAACTGTTTTGGGCGTGCGCTGGGGCGCATATAGTGGAGGCATTCCCAGCACAGGCTACACGGTTGACCTGAATAGCAATGGACAAGTGATTTTGTGGCGCATCAACAACTGGGCGCAACTAGGCAGTTACACGATTCCCAATTTTCAGCGCGGGCAATGGTTCACGCTCACGCTGCGCGCAAACGGCTCAAACTTGAGTGTGGATGTCAATGGCGTAACACGCATCACGGCAACCGATAGCGCGTTTAGCAACGGCGAAGCCGGTGTATGGTCATATCAACCCACGACGAGCGAGCAACATCTCTTCGATAATTTCAACATTCAATTACTGGATGCGCCGACAGCCACGCCCACACCAACACCAACGCCAACTTTTACCAACACACCGACGCCGACAGCCACCAATACACCTATCCCACCAAGCACACCAACACCAACACCAACGCCAACTTTTACCAATACACCGACGCCGACAAATACACCCTTTCCGGACACGACGCCAACCAACACGCCCATTCCAACGGCGACGCCAACAGCAACCAATACACCGACGCCAACCAACACACCGACACCAACAGATACGCCAACCTACACGCCCACACCGACCAATACACCGACAGCCACGACACTCCCAGATGTGATTTTTGCCGATGACTTTGAAGCAGGCACCCTCGCCGCTTGGACCGCTAGTGTGATTGATGGCGGCGACTTAAGCGTGAGTACGCCAGCCGCGCTGGTGGGCACGCGCGGACTGCAAGCGCTGCTTGACGACAACGTAGCCATCTACCTCACCGACGACACCCCCAACGCCGAACCGCGCTATCGCGCGCGCTTCTACTTCGACCCCAACTCCATCCCAATGACCAGTGGCAATGCCCATTACATCTTCTATGGCTACTCAGGCAGTTCAACCGTCGTGGCACGCGTTGAGTTCCGCTTCGCCAGTGGAGTCTATCAAATCCGCGCCGCCGCGCGTGATGATGCCAGCACTTGGACAGCCAGCAACTGGTTCACCCTCAGCGATGCGCCTCATTTCATCGAAATAGATTGGCAAGCCGCCACCGCCGTCGGGGCGAACAATGGCTCTTTGACGTTATGGCTTGATGGCGCACAGCAAGCGAACCTGACGGGCATAGACAACGATACCCGCCGCATAGATCGGGTGCGGTTGGGTGCAATTGCAGGCATTGACAGTGGCACGCGCGGCACGTATTACTTTGATGCGTTTGAATCACGGCGCAGCACGTATATCGGACCTGCGGACGCGCCGACGCCAACGCCGACACCAACACCTGGGCCATCAGCCACACCAACCAATACACCATTGCCTACGAACACGGCTACGCCGACCAACACACCGTTGCCGACCAACACGCCAACGGTCACACCCACGCCAGGTGGCAATTATGGCTTGGTGTTTGACGGCGTAAATGACGTGGTGACAGCAGGACAAGTGCCCGGCACGGGTCCTTTGACGCTTGAAGCGTGGGTGCGTCCCGCTATCAACAACGCCAACGCGGTCATGCTTGCCAGCGCCGATGACAACACAGGTTGGTCAGTGGAGTTGAACAATGGGCAAGTGACGTTGTGGTTGGCGACGAATCAGGGCTGGCAGTTCAGCCGCCACACCACAACCCTGCAAGCAGGACAGTGGTATCACATCGCAGGCACTTACAGTAGTGGCAGCGCGCGAACATTTGTCAATGGCACCATGTCCAGCGCGGCAAGTGTGGGCACGACGTTGACGCAGGGGCCCTCGCTCACCATTGGGGGATTGGCAGGCTACGGGTTCTTCAATGGGACGATAGACGAGGTGCGGATTTCGAACGTGGTGCGTTACACGACGGCGTTCACCCCGCCCACCACATTCCCGGCCGCCGACGCGAACACCATCGGGTTGTGGCGTTTTAACGCAGGCAGTGGTCAAGTCGCGTCAGATGAATCGGCTTCAGCCAATCATGGAACGCTAGGCTCGACACCCAGCGCAAACTCCGATGACCCTGTGTGGACTAGTGTAACACGCTGAACAACCCAAGTCTTGCCAAAGCGGCAAGTCCCAATCATCTTGCATAACCAACAGCGCTAAGTGGCGTTGCCGACTTTTGCGATGGTTAGCCAACGCTTTGTCAAACTCCGTCAACACAACCTTTGCAAGCTGGGTTGTGTGTTAGCCATTGCTTTCGCAAAGTTCACGTTTTTGAAAAAGTACGTTACGATTGTTACCTAGCGCACAACTGAGGAAAAAGCTCAACGCGCCACTATCTGAGCAATTAGCACAATTAGGAGCTTCATGTTTCATCACCATTTACGCGTTCGTCCCAATCACATTGGGCGCTCTCGCTTCGCGCGACGTGTGGCAACCCCATTCGCTTGCGTCGCCATAATCATGGGCGCGTTGCTGCTTGGCTTGGTCAATCTTAACGCTGGCCGTCCCTCGACGGTTTGGGCGCAAAGCGGCTCTGGGGGCGTGATCACGCACACAACACTAGCCGATTTTGGGGCGGCGTGCGCCACTGTATCGAATGCGTCCGTCAGCAGCGCGAATGGCGGCGAAGTGCGCCTAGCGGCAACACTGGAAGATTACTTCGACAGCGAGACCATTGACACGAACCGCTGGCTCACGGGCACAGTCTATACCTGGTACACCGTGCCGCCTACCATTGGCAATGGCTTGCTTAATCTCGATAGCAGCTACCTGCGCTCGCGCACGAACTTCCAAGCGGTGCCCGTGCGCTTTTTCGAGACACGCGCTTTGGTGCGCGCCAACAGCAACAATGCCAGCCCAACAGATCTCGGGTTCTATCGTGAGCTCCCTCCCTTGGATCCTAATGTAGTAACCTCAACCAGCTCAGTGCGTTTGTTCGTGAGCCGCACAGATAACACGCTGTACGTCAACGCGCGTGATGGCGACGCAACGGCGCCGCTAACACAAACGGATATTGTCGGCATCAACCTTTCCCAGTATCACCTCTTCCGCATTGAATGGGATACCGTTCAAACGCGCTATTACGTAGATGGCAACTTGCAGACCATCATTACAGGTTTCTCGACGCTGAACACGTGGGCATTCCTATACAATCAAACTCCTTCCACCAATGGCGCTAGCCCCTCGCAGATAGATTGGGCGCGCGCAGGACAATACGCGACTAGCGGTTCGTTCGTATCCTGTGCGCTGGATGCTGGACAAGCCGTCAACTGGACAACCCTAGTGGGAGTGACCGATGTGCCTGCTAGCACCTCCCTCTCCTTGCGCACGCGCACGTCACAGGATGGCGTCAACTGGTCATCTTGGGCGGCGTTGAACGGCAATAGCATTGCCAGTCCCAGTGGACGCTATCTCCAATATATGGCAGAGCTGGCGACGACTCATGTCTTGCGCTCGCCTGAAGTGCAGCAAGTGACAGTTAGCTACTTGCCGCTTGGCGCGCCAACGCTAACTCCAACCGCGACGCCAACCTCAGTGCCTTCTTCGCCCACACCTACGCCCACACCATTGCCCCCATCTGCAACGCCTACGAACACACCTACTGCGACGCCAACCAACACGCCACTGCCCACCGCCACGCCGACAAGCACTCCCGTGCCCACCGTCAACACTCACAACACCGCCGCTGATTTCGGCGCTGCTTGTGTGGCGTTGTCGAATATGGCCGTGAGCAGCGCCAATGGCGGCGAAGTGCGTCTCGCGGCGACGCTGGAAGATTATTTTGATAGCTCGGTCATCAATCTCACTCGTTGGCTCACTGGTACCACCTACACGTGGTATGTTGTCCCACCCCGCGTGACGAATGGGTTACTGTATTTGGATTCGGCTTACCTCCGCTCCGCCAATAGCTTCAACCAATCTACACGGTTCTTTGAAGCACGCGCACGTTTACGCACCACTAGTAACCCTCCAGGCTGGCCCGATTTGGGCTTTGCGCGTCAAGGCGCACTCGGTACCAATGGGGAAATAAATCCAGGCGAACCCAAAACATCCAGCAGCGCGAGTCGCATCTTTGTGACCAGCGATTTCAACGTCCAATACCTGTGGGCGCGTGACGGTGACGCTACCAATCCACTGATTGAATTAAATTTGGGCAGTCCCGACCTGACTCAGTTTCACCTCTTCCGCATTGAATGGGAACCGAGCGAGGCGCGGGTGTATCGAGACGGCGCATTGCTAGGCACAGTCACAGGAACTTCGTCGCTCAACTCTTGGGTGTGGCTCTACGTGCTGAATCAAAACACACCGATTGAAGTAGATTGGGTGCGCGCAGGACAATATGCGAGCAGCGGTAGTTACACCTCATGCGCGCAAGATGCAGGGCAAGTCGTCAACTGGGTACGGTTAACGCGCGATGCGCTTGCCCCAGCTGGCAGCAACATAACCTTCTTCACGCGCACCTCGTTGGATGGAGTCAGTTGGTCAAACTGGGCAATAGTCAACAACGATAGCATCAGCAGCCCCAGCGGACGTTATTTCCAATATCGCGTGGACTTGTCCACGACGAATGTGATGGCCTCGCCCGAAGTGCAGCAAGTGACGATGGAATATCAGCTAGTAGGTCAACCCACATACACGCCGACACCAACCGATATGCCAACGGCGACAGCAACACCACAAAATACACTGACAGCAACACCGACCGGAATGCCAACTGCAACAGCGACAGCAACAGCGACTAACACGCCATTGCCGCCGACACCAACCGATACGCCCACACCAACTAACACGCCGATACCCACACCAACTCCCAATCCAGATGTGATCTTTGCCGATGGTTTCGAATCGGGCAATCTGTCCGCGTGGTCGGCCAGCGTGATTGATGGCGGCGACTTAAGCGTGAGTACGCCAGCCGCGCTGGTGGGCACGCGCGGACTGCAAGCGCTGCTTGACGACAACGTAGCCATCTACCTCACCGACGACACCCCCAACGCCGAACCGCGCTATCGCGCGCGCTTCTACTTCGACCCCAACTCCATCCCAATGACCAGTGGCAATGCCCATTACATCTTCTATGGCTACTCAGGCAGTTCAACCGTCGTGGCACGCGTTGAGTTCCGCTTCGCCAGTGGAGTCTATCAAATCCGCGCCGCCGCGCGTGATGATGCCAGCACTTGGACAGCCAGCAACTGGTTCACCCTCAGCGATGCGCCTCATTTCATCGAAATAGATTGGCAAGCCGCCACCGCCGTCGGGGCGAACAATGGCTCTTTGACGTTATGGCTTGATGGCGCACAGCAAGCGAACCTGACGGGCATAGACAACGATACCCGCCGCATAGATCGGGTGCGGTTGGGTGCAATTGCAGGCATTGACAGTGGCACGCGCGGCACGTATTACTTTGATGCGTTTGAATCACGGCGCAGCACGTATATCGGACCTGCGGACGCGCCGACGCCAACGCCGACACCAACACCTGGGCCATCAGCCACACCAACCAATACACCATTGCCTACGAACACGGCTACGCCGACCAACACACCGTTGCCGACCAACACGCCAACGGTCACACCCACGCCAGGTGGCAATTATGGCTTGGTGTTTGACGGCGTAAATGACGTGGTGACAGCAGGACAAGTGCCCGGCACGGGTCCTTTGACGCTTGAAGCGTGGGTGCGTCCCGCTATCAACAACGCCAACGCGGTCATGCTTGCCAGCGCCGATGACAACACAGGTTGGTCAGTGGAGTTGAACAATGGGCAAGTGACGTTGTGGTTGGCGACGAATCAGGGCTGGCAGTTCAGCCGCCACACCACAACCCTGCAAGCAGGACAGTGGTATCACATCGCAGGCACTTACAGTAGTGGCAGCGCGCGAACATTTGTCAATGGCACCATGTCCAGCGCGGCAAGTGTGGGCACGACGTTGACGCAGGGGCCCTCGCTCACCATTGGGGGATTGGCAGGCTACGGGTTCTTCAATGGGACGATAGACGAGGTGCGGATTTCGAACGTGGTGCGTTACACGACGGCGTTCACCCCGCCCACCACATTCCCGGCCGCCGACGCGAACACCATCGGGTTGTGGCGTTTTAACGCAGGCAGTGGTCAAGTCGCGTCAGATGAATCGGCTTCAGCCAATCACGGCACGCTCGGCTCGACACCCAGCGCTGATGCCGCTGATCCGACGTGGAGCACAGTCGTACGATGAAGCGGTGGGAACTGTTGCGAAGAGCATCGCTCCGCTATGGCGTGGGCAGCAGCCTATGCGCCTTTGCGCTTGGGCTGCTCTGCGTCATTTATCTCTCCCACCCAACCTACGCGCAAAACACGAACTACTCGCTGCGTTTCTATGGGCATGGCGTGAACGACATTGACCGCGTCAAAATCAAAATTGACGCCCCTGCCGTGCCTGCCGACATCGGCGCAACCGACTTCACCTTTGAATGGTGGATGAAAGCCAATCTGAGCAACAACCCCGGCACAGGCACTTGCGATTCTAACGACGGCTGGATTACCGCGAACATCATTTTTGACCGGGATATTTTCGGCGGCGGTGATTACGGTGACTATGGGATTGCGCTGCACAACGGCAGAATCATCGTCGGCGTCAACAACGGCTCCAACGGCACGACCCTTTGCTCGACCATCACTGTTGCCGATGATGTATGGCACCACATCGCCGTCACGCGCCTGCGCTCGAATGGACAGCTGATGATCTTCGTGGATGGTCAGCTCGACACACAAAAGACGAGCATTGCTGGCGATCTCAGCTATCGCAACGGGCGTTCCACCAGCTATCCCAATAGCGATCCTTATCTAGTCATTGGCGCAGAGAAGCACGATGCAGGTTCGGCTTATCCCTCGTACAATGGTTGGATTGACGAAGTGCGCCTCTCCAATACCCGCCGATATACCACGACGTTTACGCGCCCATCCGCGCCGTTTGTTACGGATGCTAACACCGTAGCCTTGTATCATTTTGACGAAGGACCCGCCGGCGCTTGCACGGGCACCGTGCTCGACAGCTCGGGCGCAACGGGTGGTCCCAGCAACGGAACGTGCAAGTATGGCGGTTCTGGCACCGCAGGTCCTGTTTATACTACCGATACACCATTCACTGCCAGCGGTTCTACGGACACACCGACGCCCACCGCCACACCCACACCGACGCATACGCCTACACACACACCCACCGCCACACCCACACCGACGCATACACCGACGCCGACGCCAACCTCAACCCCAGACACCGTCCCACCCATCATCTCAAATGTCTCTGCAATAGCGCTGGATACAACGGGCAGCGTTAATTGGAACACCAATGAGCCAGCGTCTAGCCAAGTTACTTATGGGATTAGTCCCACCTTGAACTTCAGCACCACCGAAACTGTCAGCTACGTCATGGCTCATAGCGTCCAGCTGACGAACTTGCTCTCGAATACGACCTACGTCTATCAAGTGCGCTCCAAAGATCCAGCAGGAAACATGGCAGTCTCCACGTCGTTTACCTTTACCACGAAAGCATCGGACTCCATTCAAAGAATTTATTTGCCCCTCATTTTACGCTTCTGGCCTATCGGGTTTGTGTTCGGCGGTTTGTTTTTGATCTGGTGGTTGGGTTGGAGCAAACGCCATTAGGCGCGTCACCTTTCTGACGGTTGAGGCAAGTCGAGCTCTTCGGACTTTGATGCGGTTTCACCGCACAGCGCCTGACAGCGTAGTTTGCGGTGTCGAAGGTGTAGACGACTCGATAACCTACTTGATTCGACACGCTCACCATACTTGGCCTGAGTTTATGGAAGGGCTGTTCTCCTGTCCAGTGAGGAAAGCCGACAAGTCAAAACCCAAGTAGTGTCATTTTGCATTCATGCTGCGCGTCAAATTTTCCACGCTCCGACGTGGCACGCGCCTATTATGGCTATGGCTCGTATGCAGTTGCGCGATCACACCAACGCCACACCCAGACGTGTTTCCCACGCCACAGCTCACGGGGTTGGCGCGTGAGCGTCGCGAGGTGCGTTTTAACAGTCAGAACGTCACGTTAGCCGGTGAACTCGCTCTGCCGTTAGCACGGCAAGCTGCGCCTCTGGTTTTTGTGATTCATCACGCTGGCTCTGTGACCAGGGATGCGTATGGCTACTTGGCTGAATTGTTGCTGCAAGCGGGTTATGCAGTTTTTCGCTTTGACAAACGCGGCACAGGTCAAAGCGGCGGAACGTTTGGTTGCTGTGAGAGCGAGGATGCGCTGGCGGCTTACCGCGCTGCGGTCACACAATCTGATATCGCGCGTTGCAATATCTTCATCGTGGCGCAAAGCATCGGCACTAGCCATCTCGCCGAGCAATTTGGAGAGTACGCGCGCCTGCAAACACCGCGCGGTGTGGCGCTGCTCTCCAATTTGTTGCGGGCTGATAAAATTGGCGCTATGGCTGTGCCATTGCACATCATCATCTCCGATAGCGAAGCCGAGGTCGAAGCCTTGGGGCGAGAGGCGGCATTGGCGCATCGCGCTCGCTATCCGGACCTTCAAGCCAGCTACTACGTCGCCGCACACAGCGAACATACGTTGTTCGATACGCAAGCCGGCCCACTCGATTGGAGCGATCCAACATGGGTCAAACGTTATCATCGCGGCGCGATGCAAAGCCTGATAGATTGGCTGAACGCTCGACACCACCCATCCCATGACTGCTCTCGCTAATATAGAATATAGGAATTTTGAACTAGTATCCTTCCTCGCTGTCATCACGTTCTACCAAAAACGGCGCGCAAATGTCGGCGGGGTTCTCAGCCATACACACACACAGCGAGGTCAAGAAACGTGCCTAAACTCAGTCGCCGCCAATTTATTCGTCTCGCGGGTCTCGCTGCCGGATTAGCAGCGCCAACCACGCTTGGACTCGCTGGGTTGTTACGCGCAGCGGCGGGTGAAGAGGGGCGTAACCTTTCTCCTTATGTGGGAATGGAGACTGGAGCCGGCAGCGCACCAACCGATTCATCTCAATTAAGATGTTGGGTGCTTACCCATGAGCGCAGCGACAATCCCTTTGGCACCTATCTTGTGGAGATTCTGCGCGCTGAAGGTTTGAATTTTTTTGAGACGACTCGTTGGACAAACCTAAACGATAATGACTGGGAGCAAAGTCAATTAGTCATTTTAGCGGAGGGAGCGCTCAACGCAGCGCAGGCAGAACGCTTGAAGCAATATGTAGCCAAGGGCGGCAAATTGATCGCCATGCGTCCTGATACGCGCTTATCAGACCTATTGGGCGTGGAACGAGTAGCCGGCAACCTCACCCAAGGTTACTTGCGTGTTGAGCCGAGCCAGTCGGTGGGGCGGGGAGTTCTCTCTGGCGCTTCGCCCTTCTATGGCACAGCGGACTACTTTCGTTTGGCTGGCGCGCAAGCCATCGCATGGTTGGCAACGCAACCCGAAGCGCACACCGATTTTCCTGCAGTCACTTGGCAGCGTTTCGGACAAGGTTGGGCATCGTTGTGGGCTTTTGATCTCGCGCGCAGTATCGTCCTGATGCGCCAAGGCAATCCCGCCTGGGCAAATCAGGAACGTGATGGGCGGCTGGGCATCCGCGCAGTAGATGCTTTTGTTGGATGGATGGAATTGGAGCGCATCGGGATACCCCACGCGGACGAGCAAATGCGGTTGTTGAGCTGGCTCATCGCCGAGCTCTTATCCGATGTGTCACCATTGCCGAGGTTATGGTATTTCCCCGACGCCGCCGAGAGCATGTTGATCGCCACCGGCGACTCGCATCAAAATACGGTGTCTGCGATTGAAGCAGTGTTGAAACGAGTGGAGCAGCGCGCTGGTCATATCTCTATTTATTACACTCCGCCGCTAGGCAATGTTTGGCAGCGCGCCTTCCGCCGCGCGCGAGGTTGGATTACAGACTTACCGAGCTTGAAGCATTGGCAAAATTCCGCCGAAGCATTGCCGAGCGCAGCGCACGTTACCGAGTGGCGCACACGCGGACACGAGTTTGCGCTTCATCCCTACATTGAAGAAGGTCTAGCAGCAAGCTGGGAACGCTATTGGCAAACATTCACAGGCTTGGGCTATGGCACGGACTGGTTGACCACGCGCACTCATGCCATTGCATGGACAGGTTGGGTTGAGACAGCGCGAGTGCAAGCGACTTATGGCTTGCGAATGAATCTCGACTTCTACCACTATGGCACGGCTTTTCGCGCCCAATCGGGTGAATGGCATTACGGCTACTTCAACGGCAGCGGGTTGCCGATGAAATTTGTGGATGAGGAAGGACGCATCCTGAATATCTACCAGCAAGTAACCCAGCTGGTGGATGAGCATTTGATGAAGATGATGTGGGGCGGGGGTTGGGCGAATCTCACGGCTGAAGCTGCGCTGGAGATCTCGCGCGCCGTGCTGCAGCGCAGCGTGACCATCGCTCCCAGCGCCATCGCCGCCCAGTTTCACGTAGATCCGTTTGCAGCGGGCGGCGAATGGGCAACCCAAGCGGCTCGTTGGCTCGAAGGCACACTGGATTATGCAGTGGAACAACACATTCCAATTTGGTCGGCGGCACAATGGCTGCATTTCGTTGAGCTGCGACAAGCCGCTCGCTTCACGGGTATTCGTTGGAATTCAACAGCGCAGCAGCTGAGTTTCCGTTTACAAGCGCCGCTGCGGGCAAATATGTCATTGACTATTATGCTGCCCATACAACACGGAACGACTCAACTGCGCCGCGTTGAAGTAGATGGCGTAAATGTGCCATATCGCGCGCGAACATTGGGCGCGCGCTTCACGCGCGAGTATGGCTGGTTGCCTGCGCCAGCAGGCTCTCATCAGGTGGCGGCTACTTATGGATAAATTTACCCTACCACTCTTTTGGCACAAGGTCGTGCCGCGGTTGATGGTCTTGCGTCTCATGGCATTAGGACGTGCGCTGCTGCTCGCCTTGAGTGTGGTCATCGCCCTGTTGTGGATGCTGGAGCGGACGGCGTTCATTCAGCCACGGCTCGCGCGCGCGCAAGGCGGCGTCAATGGCGCAATCACCCATACCACCACAACTGACTTTAACTTATGTGGCAACGCTGGCTTGACCAATACGAGCATCATCAGCACAGCCGGCGGCGAACTTAGTTTGCGTCCTACATTGGAAGACTACTTCGACGACACACAACTAGATTTCACCACATGGATTACAGGCGTTAGTCAATCTTTTTATAGCGCACGCGAGCCGAGTGAAGGAGATGGTGTCCTCTATCTGGATGGCGATTTTGTGCGCTCGGTCTATACGTTCACCAACATGCCTTACCGCTTCTTCGAAGCGCGCGCGCGGCTGCGCGTCAGCAGTTCTGCCGGTGATTCCGATTTAGGCTTTATTCGCGAAGGTCAATACGTCACTCCAGAGATTCGCCCTGGAGAACCGAGAACCGCAGATACGGGTAGCCGCGTCTTCGTCGCTGCTTCTTCCGACAACAATTTGGATGTGTGGGCGCGCGACGGCGACGAGACCAATCCGTTGTTGATCGTAGATCTCGGC
>CAZDYP010000134.1:0-15978 GCA_964509505.1 uncultured Anaerolineae bacterium
GTGTCATCATGAGTTTTTGGTCACGGATAGCGTTGTTCTTCAGAATCAAAGCCAATACGGCTCTTGACCGCATCGAGGACCCACGTCAGA
This sequence comes from uncultured Anaerolineae bacterium, assembly GCA_964509505.1. Taxonomy (GTDB): domain Bacteria; phylum Chloroflexota; class Anaerolineae; order JACRMK01; family JACRMK01; genus CAZDYP01. The sequence goes on from CAZDYP010000134.1 coordinate 91, forward strand.
CGTTGGACTACGCTTACAGTCAGCAACAGGAATTGCTCCGCAAGGTGAAGCTGGGCTTGATCGAGGTTGCTACCTCAAAGCGTCAGTTGGAGCAGCAAGCCCAGAAGTTGCGGGCGCGGATTCCACAGTTGGATGAGCAGGCGCGACGGGCGCTCGCCGTTGGGCGTGAGGACCTCGCGCGACTCGCCTTGCAGCGTAAGCAGACCGCTTTGACGGAGGGTGAGTCGCTCGATTATCAAATCGCCGAGGTAGCGGCAGAAGAACACAAACTCATGCAAGCCGAGCAGCAGTTGAGGGCGCGGCTCGACGAGTTCCGCACGCGCCGCGAAGTGCTCGCCGCTCGCCACACTGCCGCCCAAGCGCAAGTGCGGGTGGGCGAATCGTTGAGCGGCGTCACAGGCGAGCTGGCTGAGTTGAGCATGGCGTTGGAACGCGCCGAGCAAAAAACCGAACACATGCAAGCGCGCGCCGCCGCCATTGACGATTGGGTGGATGCGAGTTTGTCCGAGACCCAGAGCTTGCCCATAGGCGATAGGGTGGACAGACAGCTCATGCAGTTCGACCTGACCCAAGCGGTCGAGGAACAGCTCGCGGTGCTCAAGCGACAGCTGTCCACGCCTACAAACGGCAATTTCCAAAATGAAGGGAATGAGCGATGAAACACTATCAATAGCCGTAAAGAGCGAAAATCCTCCCGAAGGATCAAGCGCCTTCAGGAGGATGAATGTGACGTTTTAGTTAATGTCTTCAGCGCCTCCCCCTATTCGCATCCCCAATTGCCTCCTCCTCCCGTGCGGTGCTATAATCGCGCCCACTCACCACACAACAACGCATTGAGGAATGAACGAATGGCAACATACATAGCCAATTCGTTTCATCCTCAATGCGTTGTAGTTTCTTTTGAGGAGACCACTCATGCCCACTGCCCTCCCCGCCCGCCAAGACGTGCCCCTCGAACACACTTGGGACACGGCGAGCATCTTCCCCACCGCTGCCGATTGGGAAGCCACAGTCAATCACATCATGGCGCAACTGCCGACGCTCGCGCGTTTTCGCGGGCAGCTCGGCGATGGCCCCGCGACGTTGCTTGAATGGTTCACAGCGTCAGAGCAAATTGGCATCGCGCTCGGCAAAGTCATCGTGTATGCGAGCATGAACTACGCCGTGGACACGACCAATCAAGCGGCGGCGGCAATGAGTGATCGCGCGCGCGGTTTGGCGGCGCGGGTCGGCGCGGCGCTGTCATTCGCAGAACCCGAGCTGCTGGCGATTGGCTTCGACACGTTGCGCGCATGGACGCAAAGCGAATCGCGTCTCGCGCCATACGCGCATTACTTCGACCAACTCGCAAAGCGCGCAGCGTATGTGCGTTCTGCCGAAGTCGAAGAAGTGTTGGCGCTCACGCGCGATGCGTTTATGACGGCGTCGCAGATTCATGGGGTGTTGGCTAACGCCGAGCTCAAATTCGCGCCCGCACAAAGCACGGCGCACGACGATACGTTTGAAGTCGCGCAAGGCACGATTGGCTCGCTCCTGTCACATACGGACCGCGAGGTGCGCCGCACGGCTTGGGAGCATTATGCCGACGCGCATCTCGCGTTGAAGAACACGATGGCGTCGTGTTTGGCGACGGGCATCAAGCAGGATGTGTTTGCGATGCGCGCGCGCCGTTATGCGTCGTCACTCGAAGCGTCGCTCGCGCCGAATCACATCCCGCTCGATGTGTTCCACAATCTCATCAAGACGTTCCGCGCGCATCTGCCGACGTGGCATCGTTATTGGCGCGTGCGGAAGCAGGTGCTGGGTTATGACCAACTGCGATTGTACGACACGCGCGCACCCTTGACTGCCACAAAAACGCCTGTGCCATTCGCGCAAGCGGTCGAATGGATTTCGCAAGGCATGGCGCCGCTCGGCGCGGAGTACGTCGGCGCGATGCGCGATGGCGTGTTGGAGCAACGCTGGGTGGACATCTATCCGAATCAGGGCAAGCGCATGGGCGCGTTCTCGACGGGGTCGTATGGCACGCATCCCTTCGTGTTCATGAGCTACAACGACGACTTGTTCAGCCTCAGCACGCTCGCGCACGAGCTCGGTCACTCGATGCACTCATACTACACGCGGCGCGAGCAACCGTTCGTCTATGCGCGTTATGGCTTGTTCCTCGCGGAGGTCGCGTCGAACTTCAATCAGGCATTGGTGCGCGCGCATTTGTTCAAGACGCAGCCTGACCGCAACTTCCAAGTCAACTTGATCGAGGAAGCGATGGGCAACTTTCATCGCTACTTCTTCGTGATGCCGACGCTCGCGCGCTTCGAGTTGGAAATTCATGAGCGCACCGAACGTGGGCAAGCGTTGACCGCCGACACACTCATTCAGCTGATGGCGGACTTGTTCCGCGAAGGGTATGGCGATGAAGTGGCGATGACGGGAGATGATGAGGCGCGCGTCGGCATTACGTGGGCGCAATTTCACACACACCTGTACAGCAACTTCTACGTCTATCAATACGCGACGGGCATCGCGGGCGCACATGCGTTAGCGCGTGATGTATTAGCCGGCGAACCCAATGCGGCAGAGAAGTATCTCGCATTCCTCAAGTCGGGCGGCTCACGTTATCCATTGGAGACGTTGAAAGATGCGGGCGTTGACCTTGCATCGCCAGAGCCAGTGGAGACGACGTTTGGGGTGATGGCAGAGCTGGTAGAGAGGTTGGAGGGGTTGGCTGGAAAATCAGAAGAATGAGGGATGAGGGATGAACAGGTCTTTCTTCTTTTTTCCTTCTTTTTTGACCTAGAACGATTGTTCGTCTATAATGTCTCCAACGTCAACCTTTGATTTGCATGATTGTTAGGAGGCAGCGTATGAATCTCTCCCCTCGCCAAGAACACATTTTGCGGTTTGTCAAAGAATTTTCGGAACGCGCAGGCTATCCGCCAACGATTCGTGAAATCGGCAAAGCCGTTGGCATCACCTCCACCTCCGTCGTGAATTACAATCTCGAAAAATTGGTCGAAGGCCATTACCTTGAGCGTGATCGCACGGTGTCGCGCGGCTTGAAGCTCGCCGGACAAAAACTCGCAGCTGCTATCTCCAACGGCGACATCTTTCGCGTGCCCTTGGTCGGCACGATTGTCGCCAGCGCGCCGATGCCTGTGCCTGATGACGCCTTCGCGCACATTCCCCACGAAACCGTCGAGCTGACACGCTCACTGGTGCGTGAACAGGAGGGCTTATACGCGCTCAAGGTCAAAGGCAACTCGATGGTGGATGCGCTGGTCAACGACGGCGATATCGTCGTGATGAAAAAGCAAGCGGATATTCACAATGGCGACATGGTCGCGGTGTGGTTGCGCGATAAAGGCGAGACCACGCTGAAACGCTTTTACCGCGAGCGGAACCGCGTGCGTTTGCAGCCCGCCAATCCGACGATGCAACAGATTTACGCGCATCCATCGAATGTCGAAGTGCAAGGCAAGGTTGTCGTGGTGATTCGTCAATTAGCGTAACGCAGTCATCCTCAACACAAAGGCGCGAAGCTTTCACAAAGAGCGCAAAGATTTTGCGCTCTGCGCGCATCTTGGTGTGGTTGTGTTGAGTCAGTCCACTCAAAAGAAAATAGAACCCGTTTGCGGATGAAATGGTTTCATCCGCAAACGGGTTCTACGTTTTGTGCTATACTTCCCCCCGCGCGTTAGCAACATTGCTTGAATTGACTGTCCCTCACTGTCAAACTATGTCATCTCATTCGCCTCTCGAACAACAACTGCATACGTTGGAAAAGGCGGGACTCGTTCACCTCGCCAACTTGTCGCCCGAGGTCGAGTATGTCTTTCGTCATGCGTTAGTGCAAGATGCAGTCTATAACACCTTGTTGCGCCGTGACAAGCGCCAGCTGCATCAAGCCGTGGGTGAGACGTTGGAGCGATTGTATCCCACACAACACCACGAGCTTGCCTCGGTCTTGGGTCACCATTGCTTCGAGGCAGGCGATTATGCGCGCGCGCAAACATACTTTCGCATGGCGGCTGAACATGCGCTTGCTATTTACGCGAATCAAGAAGCTGAGAGCCATTTCCGCAGCGCGCTATCGGTACCAGAACAATTCACTAGCACAGCTCAAGAACGCGCAGAATTGTTGGCGGGCATGGGCGAGGCGCTGCGACGACAAGGGCGCAGCGCCGAAGCAATTGAGACTTTGCTCGACGCGATCAAACTTCTTCAGTCGCTCGACCACACCGCCCAAGGCGACTACGCCGAATCCATAGGGCGCTTATACGCGCTCGCCGCGCGCACCGCCTTCTTCGGCGGCGACACGCCGCGCATGTTGGCGCTATGTCAGGAAGGATTACAAGCATTAGCGGGTCGTAAACCCACGCGCGGTTTCGCGTTGCTCTTAGGCGTCACGGGTTCAGCCTATCACTTCAACGCGCAACCTGCGCCCGCGCGTCGTTACTGCGAACAAGCGCTCGCACTGGCGCGAGAGTATGACGATGTAATGGTGCAAGCGGACGTGCTGGCGACGATGGGCTTGTTGGCGAATCTCTCCGTCGCCGAGACGCTCGACGCGCTGCGCGAAGCGACGCAGCTCGCCGAGAGGGCGAGCTTATGGTTGACGGGCTTCCGCGCGAACTTTAACTTGGCGGCAAACTTGTCGCTCAAGCTCGGTCGCTTCCGCGAAGGTTCAGCGCATTTTTTGCGCGCGGCGCAAATCGCGCAGAAGATAGGCGATGTCTCAAGTCAGCTATTCGCGCTGAGCGGTGGCGTGAACGTGCAACTGTGGCTTGGGGAGTACAACGTCGTCGTCGCTACGCTGCATACGATGCGTCAGCTCCTGCATGTGGCGGCGCGCCCCGGCCCAGGCGCACACCTCATGCGAATTGCCGAAGCGCGCGTGTTGCGTTATCGCGGCGAATGGGAAGCGGCGCTGGCGAAATTACGCGAGATGCAAAGCATTTCACGACAACAAGGCGACGCGCAATGGCGTTGTCTCGCCAACACATTTGTGGGCGATATTTTGTTAGAATTGGGACGCGGTCTTGAAGCTAAAGATGATCTGCAAGAAGCCATCGAGATTGGCGAGCGGGGTCTGGGTTTCGGTTGGGGCACTGTGTGGGCGCGCTGCATATTGAGCGCTGCTTACGCGCAAGCGGGACGCAGCGGGAATGCGCGCCATTTACTGCGCGAAGCGCAACGCAAAGCGGGTTACGAGCCCGGCTTATGGGACAAAGAACGACTCGCGTTAGCGGAAGCTTATCTCGCCAATAGCGAACACCAATGGAGCGATGCGTTTGCCGCTTACGCGCGCATGGCAACGCTTGCCGACGAAACGGGCGCGCGTTGGTATCGCGCGCGGACGTTGTGGCAATGGGCGAGTGCGCGTCTTGCTCACGCGCCTGATGAATACCCTGAGGCGCGCGCGCAGCTGAACGCATCACTCGCATTGTTCGAGGAGCTGGACGCGCCCCATTACGCCGCGCAAGTCAAACAGCAGTTGCAAATACTCTGAGCTGCATGAGCTGGCGGGGGTTGCGCTCTCACCAGCCGACCTACTTCTTTTTGGAGCTGATGACCTATGCTTGACTATGCTGCAAGACTCGAAACCGTGCGCGAGCAAATGGCAGCGCGCAATATTGGCTTGATGTTTCTGCCGCCGGGCGCGAACCTATTTTATCTCACGGGCATTCGCCGCCGCGAAGAAGGCGGCACTGATCACAACGCCTACGGCGATTACGTTGTCGGCGGTTATATCGGTTTGCAGGATGGCATCACGGTGCTCTCGCCGCGCATGGGCGGCGGCTATTACAAGGGCGAAGCGAGCAACAAACCATGGATCGAATCCGTGCGCCTCATCATGGAATCCGAAGCGCCGCTCGATGTGCTGAAACAAGTTTTGTCGCGTTTCGATTTGCGGGGCAAAAAAATTGCGGTGGATGAGCGTGTCTGGGCGCGCACTATCTTGGCATTGCGCCAATGTTTGCCTGATCACGAAATCATGTTGGCGTCAGAATTGCTTGCGCCCATGAAGATGATCAAGAGCGACGACGAGCTGGCCTCGATGCGGAAAGCGGGTGAGATCACCGAAAAAGCTTTCGCGCAGGCGCTGGTGCATTTGAAAGTGGGCGTGACCGAAATCGAAATCGCGTCGGAGATTGATTACCAATTCAAAGCGTTAGGCGCGGAGCATACATCGTTTGTGACAGGCATGTTCTTCGCGGGCGAAGCGCACGACCGTAACACAGTCACAGGTCACGCCAGCGAAAAGCGTTTGTCGCCTGGCGATTCGGTGATGTTCGACATGGGCTGCGTGTATGAAGGGTATTGCTCCGACTTTGGACGCTCGGCGTTTTGCGGCGAACCATCAGCAGAATATCTGAAGGTGCATGACCTCAGCTTGCAAGCGCAACAGGTAGGCATGGCGGCGATGAAAGCGGGACAGGTGACGGGCGCACAGGTCAACGCCATTGCGCGCAAGGTGATTGAAGATGCAGGTTATGGTCCATATTTCACGCATCGGTTGGGGCATGGCATCGGCATCACGGTGCATGAACCGCCATGGCTCGATGTCGTCGAGCAAACCGTGTTGCAAAAGAACATGACGTTTACCGTCGAGCCCAGCATCATCATACCCAACCGCTTCGGTAACCGTGTCGAAGATGTCGTCGTGGTGACCGAGACGGGCGGTATGTCGTTGTATAACGCCGATCATCGCTTGTATCTCGTTTAGTCATTAGTCGCTAGCGACTAGCGACTAGCAACTAGAGACTAGCGACTAAGCGTGTTATAATCGCGCGAGGCAAATTGAAAATTTGCCCTACATCCATAGGAGATTCGATTCGCATGTCCCCTCGTCCAGTGGAACTCAGTGATTTGTTCGCCATTAAAACGATCGCCGACCCGCAACTCTCGCCCGACAGCAGCCGCGTCGCTTATACACTTTCCACGATTGACGCAGAGGCCGACGAATATCGCACGAGTATATGGGTTGCGCCGACTAACGGCGGCGAGCCGTTGCAATTCACGCGGGGCCCAAAGCGCGACCATTCGCCGCGTTGGTCCCCCGATGGTCAATGGCTGGCGTTTCTGTCTGATCGTGACAGTGAACAAGCACAACTCTACCTCATGCCCGCGCACGGCGGCGAAGCGCGCAAACTCACGTCGCTCGAAAATGGCGCGGGCGCGGCGGTGTGGTCGCCCGATAGCCAACGTATTTTGTTTGCGGCGCGCGTGCTGAAGGAGTCGCCGCCCAAAGAGGCGGAGGCGCGCAAGCGTTGGGCGCAACGCCCGAAGCACATCACCCGCGCGCAATTCAAAGCCGATGGGCAAGGCTACATCTTCGATGCGAACTCACAGCTCTTCGTCGTGGAGGCGGCGAGCGGCGCTACTACGCAGATTACACAAGGCGATTGGGAAGACCGCGCGCCAGCGTGGTCTCCTAACGGAGCGCAGATTGCGTTCAGTCGCACACGCGAAGGATCAAGCAATTACAACATTTCCGATATTTGGATAGCGAATGCCAATGGCACGAACGCGCGGCGCATCACTGAAAATGTGGGACGCGCCACATCGCCGTCATGGTCAAACGCTGGCAACGTCCTCGCGTGCTACGGCGGCGATGAGCAAATGCGTGGACTAGGCGAATCGCTGGTGCGCGTGTGGCTCATTCCGCTCGATGGTTCTGCGCCGCGCAATCTCACGCACCATTATGATCGTGGGGTGTTGTTGGTCGCGCCACCCGCCACCACGCCTGCGCCTGTGTGGTCGAGTGATGATCGCACGTTGACCTTTGTGGTCGGCGATGCAGGCAATGTGTCTGTCGTGCGCGCCTCCGTGAGTGATGGCACGGTGACGAAGGTCGTCACCGGTGAACGACAAGCCGTGAGCGCGAGCGCCGCGCCAGCCGCGCAACGCATCGCCTTCGTCGCCACACAACACGATAATCCCAACGATGTTTACGTATGCGATTGGGACGGCGGTCATGAGCAACGGTTGACGCGCGTGAATGAAGCGTTGCTATCAGAGATTGTGTTGCCGCGTGTCGAGCGCCGCACCTTCACAGACCCACACGGCAATGGCGCACTCGATGGTTGGGTCGTACGTGCTGCGGATGCGCGGGGCGCGACGCCCTTGTTGGTGGACATTCACGGTGGTCCCCATAGCTATCACGGCAACAATTTCATGCTCGGCTACTTCTATCGCTATGTGTTGGCGATGCAAGGCTGGACGGTGTTGCTGCTCAATCCAACAGGCTCAGGGTCTTATGGGCGTGCGTTTGCGAATGGCATTCGTGGACGCTGGGGCGAATACGATTTGCCACAGCACCATGCAGCGATTGACACGCTCATCGCAGATGGCTTGGTGGATGGCAACCGTCTCGCGGTGACCGGCTATTCGTATGGCGGCTTCATGACCTCATGGACAATCGGGCACACAGAGCGCTTCAAGGCAGCGATTGTGGGTGCGCCCGTTGTCAACTTTGAATCATTCTATGGCACCTCGGATATCGGCGTGTGGTTCTCGGAATGGGAGATCAACCAAGATTACTTCGCAGACCGAGCGCACTTTCGTCGTTTGTCGCCCATCAACTATGTGGAGCGCGTGGTGACGCCGACGCTCATCTTGCACGGTGAGAGCGACGACCGTTGCCCCATCGGGCAAGGCGAGGAGTTGTTCTTGGGGTTGCTTGCGCTCGGCAAAGCGCCGACGGAGTTCGTGCGCTATGCGAGTGGCAGCCATTTGTTCATCCTCAATGGTCGCCCTAGCCATCGTCTCGATTATGGGCAACGGGTGATGGCGTGGCTGGCAAAGCATGTGGCGGGGTAATTGCAAATGGGCAAATTGAAAATTTGCCCTACATCTTTTGACGGAGGTGTTTTCATGCAACGGGTGTTGTTGTCGGTGCTCATCTTGGTCATCACGCTCGCAGGCACGTTGGCGGTGTATTTGTTCAGCGCACTGGCAGGCAAATAGCGGTTGCTGGCGAACAGCCAATGGCCGATAGCGATTCGCCATCTGCCATCTTTACCTCTCATCACGGAGATGACTATGAGCAAGACGTTTCAATCTGTGTTAGTGTTGATGGTAACATTGTTGGGTAGCGCTGCTATTTATCTGTTCGGCGTAACGCTGCTGCCGCACAGACCGCCGCCGCGCACGATTGCGATTCCCAACTTGCCACGCAATCCTAACGCCGTTGATCCAGTCTTTCAAGCGTCGCCCACTGCGAAGGCGTATTATGGCTATCTGGCGGGCTCGAGCTATCGCATCGAAGTGCCCAATAACTGGAATGGCGAGCTCATCATGTACGCGCATGGCTTTCGCGGCAGCATCATCACCTTGACGGTGAGCAACTTGCCCATTCGTGAAGCGGTCCTGCAACAAGGCTATGCGTGGGCTGCGTCGTCGTATCGCGCGAACGGCTACAACCCCGAAGACGGCGTGCAAGACACGCTCATCTTGCGCGAATGGTTCAAGCAGAACATCGGCAATCCAAAGCGCACCTACATCTACGGCACTTCGATGGGCGGACACATCACCGTCGCCTCGCTCGAACAGTATCCCGATATTTATGACGGTGGCTTGAGCGAGTGTGGCGTGGTCAGCGGCATCGGCGAGTTCGATTACCTCTTGAGCTATACGTTGCTCGCCAGTTACTTTGCGGGCGCAGACTTAACGGCGGCGCCATCGGCGGCGGCGGCGGCGGCGACCTTGACGCAGCAGGTGGTGCCGACGCTCGGCACAGCCGCCGACAAATTGACCGAGGCAGGCAAGCGTTTCAGAAGCAGCGTCATTCACTTGAGCGGCGGGCATCGTCCTTTTGCCGAAGAAGGATTTGCCGCATACTATCTGTCGAATATGCCGACGGGTATTGGGTTTTTGTTCGGACAGACATTCAAAGAGAAGGCTGTAAGCAATGCTGATTTTGCATACACCATTGACCCTGGCTTTGGCGTGAATCCCGCCGACCTCAACAAAGGCGTGAAGCGTATCAAAGCCGACCCAAACGCGCGCAGCTTCGAGCAGCATTACGAGTTCACGCGCTTCAAGGGCAATTTGCGAGTGCCGTTGCTGACGATCCACAACACCGGCGACACGTTCGTGCCGATCAGTCTTGAGCAACAGTATCGCAAAACAGTTGACAAGGCCGGCGCGAGTCGGCTGCTGGTGCAACGCGCTGTGCGACGCATCATGCACTGTGACTTCACGCCTGCCGAACGCACGCGCGCCTGGAATGATTTGGTGTTGTGGGTCACAAAGGGCGTGCGTCCCGAAGGCGAAGATTTTCTTGGCTCCATGTTGGACATTGGGCGCAAGTGGACCGAACCGCTGCGCGCTGACGATCCAGGACATCCTTGAGCGCTGGTTCGCTCAGGACCACCCACTCACCCATCATCTTTGCGTATTCTGACGCAACTATTTACAATTTTGACCGCACGGCTATCGCGCCTGCTCCATACAGTGACTGAGAACACGCGCGCTTCACGAAACAATTTTCGCGGCAACCTGAACGATTCTGATAAGGATTGGTAGAAATGGAAACAGCGACCATCACCCCCTCTCCTCACATGCCCATCACGTCCCCTGATTACGTGCGCTTGCTCCACGAAGCGCAGAAGCAACTGGAGCATCTGCGTTTGCTGCAACGCATCAGCGCCGATTTCACGGTCTCGCTTGATTTGGATCAAGTCCTCCGAACGTGCCTTGAGCGCATTCAGTTCGTGATGGAATCACAGGGCGCTTCGCTGCTGATGATCGAAGGCAACGAGCTGGTCTTCAAAGTCGCCATCGGCTATAAAGCAGATGAGGTGAAGCCGTTTCGGGTGCCGTTGGGCGAAGGCATTGCCGGTTGGGTGGCGAGACATGCGCGCGGCACGATTGCCAACGACGTGCGTCGTGATGTGCGGTTCTACGAAGAAGTAGATAAAGGCAGCGGTTTTGTGACGCAATCGTTGGTGGCTGCGCCGCTCATGGTGAACGAGCGCGTCATCGGCGTGGTCGAGGTGACGAACAAAGCAGAAGGCTTCAGCGACGACGACCTCAATTTGCTGATGACAATTGCGCCGCTCGCCGCGATGGCCATTGAAAACGCACGCCTCTATCAGCTGGCGGTTGACCGAGGGCGCATGGAGCGCGAGCTGCAAATGGCGCGCGACGTGCAGAGGAGTTTGATGCCGCGCGTGACGGCATATTTGCAAGGCTGGGAATTCGCGGCGCAATGGCAACCCGCCGAAGGCGTGAGCGGCGATTTTTACGATTTCATTCCCATCGAATTTGTGAAAGTCGGCAAACCGACACAAACGCCAAAGGGAGAGCTCGGCTTAGTGATCGCCGACGCCTCCGGACACGGGATGCCTGCGGCGCTGTTCATGACGCTCACGCGCAGCGTTGTGCGCGCCTCCGTCACGCAGGCGCGTCCGATCACCGAGTGTATCGCGCAAGCCAATCGTTTGATTTGCGCTGATGCGACGGATGGCATGTTCGTCACGTTGCTCTATGCCCAACTCGCGCCCAACAATGGGCAAGTGGTGTACGTGAACGCAGGACACAATGCGCCGTTTTGGTATCGCGCAGGCACAGGTGAACTCACCGAGTTTCTCGGCAACGACATCCCCCTGGGGCTCGAAGAAACGCGACAGTTCGAGCTACACACCATCGAATTGGAAAAGGGGGATTTTGTTATTTTCTATACCGATGGGGTGACTGAAGCCACAAACTTGGCGGGCGACGAGTTTGGCAAGTATCACTTGCGGCGCGTGATTTTGGAACATACGCAACACCCACCCAAGTCGTTGCTGCTGGCCATTCAAGAAGCGGTGCGCGAATTCGCTGGCGCGGCGCGGCAAGAGGATGATATGACCTTGTTGGTGGTGAAGCGTGTGTAGCGCGCCACCGAGCCGAGGAGGAGTGCTGTGAAAGCGATGCGCGTTTATCAAACAGGGGGACCGGAGGTTTTGCGCTATGACGATGTGCTTATGCCCGAACCCAGCAGGAACGACGTTCGCGTCAAGGTGGCGGCGAGCGGCGTCAACTTCATTGACATCTATCAGCGCCTCGGACAATATCAAGCGCCGTTGCCGTTCACATTGGGACAGGAAGCAGCCGGCATCGTAGATGCGGTTGGCGCGGATGTAACCGGTTTCAAGGTAGGCGAGCGTGTCGCGTATGCGGGGCCCTTGGGTTCGTATGCGGAATATGCATGCGTGCCTGCGGCGCGGCTCGTGTCTGTGCCCAGTGGGTGTGAGTTGCAAACAGCGGCCGCCGTGATGTTGCAAGGCATGACAGCGCATTATCTGACACATAGCGCCTTTCCATTGCAACGCGGACACACGGCGTTGATTCATGCGGCGGCGGGCGGCACGGGCTTGTTGCTGACGCAAATTGCCAAACGCTTAGGCGCGCGAGTCATTGGCACGGTGTCCACTGAGGAGAAGGCGCAACTCGCAAAACAAGCCGGCGCCGATGAAGTGATTCTCTACACGCAAACGGATTTTGCTGTCGAAACGCGACGCTTAACCGACGGCAAGGGGGTGGAGGTGGTGTACGATTCCGTCGGCAAAACGACGTTTGATAAGAGCCTTGATTGTTTGCGCCCACGCGGGTACATGGTGTTGTTCGGGCAATCGTCAGGCCCTGTGTCGCCGGTGAATCCACAAATTCTCAACGCGAAAGGCTCGCTCTTCTTGACGCGCCCGACGATGGGGCATTACCTTGCTACGCGCGAGGAATTGTTGTGGCGCGCCAATGATTTGTTCCAATGGATCGTAGCAGGCGAGTTAAACGTGCGCATTGATCGGACCTTTGCGCTGAACGAGGCAGGGCAAGCGCATCGCTATCTGGAAGGGCGTGAGACGAAGGGCAAGGTGTTGTTGATTCCATAACATCGCTTCGGCGTCATTGCGGGAAAAATGAAACGCGCGAGTGCGCATCGCACTCGCGCGTTTTGTTTGGCGCTGATAGAAACCTCGCGGGTTTTGGAACCCCGCGAGGTTTTTGATTATCCCTACTGCGTTTGCGAATCCACCTGCATCATCGGGCGCACCGCCACGAACATCAGATAGCACACGAACAATAATCCTGCGAACATCAGCGTCACGCCGTACGTTTGCAGATGTTGTGTTGGATATAAGACGCGCACGGCCACATCCATCAATACTTCGTCGGGATTGGTAAGCAAGTCCCAGCTGTTCCAACGCAAAAAGCGCCCTAAATAGATGCCCAACCCACTGAGCCCAATCACGCTGAGAGCGAATAGCCAACCCAGCCACCAGCCCGCGCTTTTCTCGACGAGCAGTTGCATCGCGCGCAGCGAGACCAGTCCGAGGAACAAACCGTTCAGCGCGAAGGTCGTGAAGAAACCGAGCTCATACCACCAAGGGAAGCGCTCGTTCAAGCGCAGATGCACGAAGTCGGTGATGATGTACGGCGCATTGGGGAAGAATGCCAGCCATAACGCGGCGACGACGCCAATGAGCCACCACCGACGCGGCTGCTGCAAGTACAGATAGCTCGCCCACAAACTACACCAGTAAGGAATCCACGCCAGGAACAGATTCCACACCATGAACAGATAGACGCGGCTATGGCTCAGATAGACACGCCCAATGAAAAAGGCAAGGGCGAGCAGCGTCGTCATTAAGAGCGGATAGAACGCTTGATAGACAAAGAGGTGGTGAATGCGGCGGATGTTAGACATGCCAAGAACCTCCAAGACACACAGCATAGGTGAATGTTGCTAACATCCTACCACAAAACATGAATCCTCAAAAGAGGACTCATGGACTAAACTTGACAGGTTCATGGAAACTATGTTTCTGGCGACGGCGGATAAATCCGCCGCGGCGTTCTGATGATGATGCTGTGCCGTTTCTCTTCAAAGAGTGTGGACGCTTCTTTCGCCAAGGTTTGCGCTTCCTCGAACTTCGCAGCAGCGCGCTCGACGAGCGGCTGGACATTGCGCTGCAGCCAGCGCGTCAGCTCCGTATCCCAATCATCCATACGCTTGCCCAAGCGTGTCAGCTCTGCGTCAATCGTCTGCAATTGATTGAGCGCCTGGTCGTAACGAGAGCGGTCCCGTTTCGCAACGGCGTCCGCCAATTGCTCCAATACATTCGTAAAAGCGATTTGCTGCTCAAAGAACTGCACCGCGTCAGCCACGAAACCCAAACCGCTCTCGCGTTGCGCGCGTTGGAAGTAATCGCGGTACTGCGTGAACTCGTCGCGCATCTGCGCCGTTAGTTGCCGCGCCGCGTTGAAATCCTCACGGTCAAGCGCATCCGAATAGCGTTTGGTCGCATCGCTGCCCATCAATGGTGACGCGGCGGCTTTATCCAATTGCTCGCTCAAACGTGGCAACACCGTCGCCAGCGTATTGCTCTTTGCCCATACCTGCCCCGTCAGCTGAAACCCCTCGACCATCAACTCCAACGACTGACGTGACTTTGCTGCGTAGGTCTTGTACCACTCAGGCAAGTTCAACTTTTCGATTTGCCCGTACTGCTGCGCCATCAAACCGACTTGCTCCTCGATGGCTTGCAGTTGCTTGCGCATGGCTTGATAGTTAGCCTGGAATTGTTTGGCTTTTTGAGTGCGGTTCGCTTTGGACACCTGCTCCCACAGCGTATCCAGTTCTTTGGAAGCTTGACGCGCTTGGCGCGAATGGTTCGTCGCGCGCGCTAACAATGCGTGCGCCTGATTCCAGTTTTGGAAATCTTTGTCGTCGCTTAACGTGATGGCTTTCTCGAAATCCGCAAGCGCCTTGTCGTAATCGCCGCGCGCTGCATAGGCGATGCCGCGATTGGTATAGACCATCGGGCGTTGCGGATCGAGTCGTTGTGCCTCGTCGTAATCACGCAAGGCTAAGATGTAATTCTCTAATTCTGCCCACGCGAGACCGCGATGCAAATAGAGCCACGCATCGCGCGGCGACAATTTGATGGCCACGGTGAACTCGTCAATCGCCCGCCGATAATCTTCGAGCCAGAGATACGCCCATCCATTGCCCGCGTAAATCGTCTTCAGTAAATCGTCGTCGGGCTTCAATGCTTCCGCTGCCGTGAAGTCTGCTACGGCTTCTTTGTACGACTCCAATTCCACATAAGACAACGCGCGCACGACGTAGAGGCGCGCAGTATGCGCGTCGTTCAACGTCTTGGCGTTCAACCCTTGCGTCGCATCGCCAATCGCCGCTTGGTATTTCTCCGTCGCATGGTATGCCGTCGCACGCGCGAAGTAGGCAAACGTGAGCGCGCGTGTCTCCACGGCTGACGCCCGAATCACGCGCGTCGCATCACTCAGCGCATCCAACCATTGACCGCGTTGCGCCTGCGCGAAACCGCGATACGCATACGCCGACCACACACGATCATCGAGCTGAATAGCTTGCGTCGCATCGTCAATCGCATCATTCCAGCGCTTCAACTCCACATTGACGGAGCTGCGCAGCGTGTGAATCTCCGCGCGCGTCGCATCCGCGAACAACGCTTGCGTCAAGTCGGACAGCGCCGCCTGATAGTTGGCGCGCAGTGCGCCGCTGTGTTGTTGCGCGCGACGATAATACGCCTCCGCCAGATTCGCTTTATCGTCGTCAAGGCTGGGCGACTTCAACGCGACGGCTTGGCGCAAATCGTCAATCGCCTCGTCCCACTGCTTCAATTGGAGTTGCGCATAGCCGCGACGCGCGAACACTTCGCCGCGTGTCGCATCGTGTTGGATGAATGCCGTAAAGTCTGCAATGGCTTCGGTGTAATGTTTGAGCTGCAAGTGCGCTTCGCCTCGTTGGGCATACGCTTCGTTAGTGGATGAATCGCGCGAGAGGAAGAGCGTGAGGTCGGCAATCGTTTCAGCATATTTTTTGAGTTGGAGATAGGCATAGCCGCGCTGGGCATACGC
>CAZDYP010000135.1:0-15940 GCA_964509505.1 uncultured Anaerolineae bacterium
ACTCTCGCGTATAATACGCCCATTGCATTAGTGTTAGACTGACGGAAAAATTATCTACCTATGTCCACACCCAAGAACCTCATCTTCAAAGACTTTGGCGCGAGCTCATTGCTTACAATGTCGCGCACGGATCTGGCAGCGCCGCCGAGCGACCTGCCCTTGATAGATGTCACCAAACGCCAAGCGGCTTCGCCCTTGCCCGCGCGGTTTCACGCGGTGCATCTCATCGGCGTCTGCATGGACTTGGGCGCCAATCGGCGTGGGGTGGACATGGGCCCCTCGGCGCTGCGCATTGCAGGCTTGCAACATGCGATTGAAGCCTTGAACATCACCGTCGAAGATCGCGGCAACATTTCGATCGTCTTGCAAGAACTGGCTGAACCCGGCGACCCGCAACAACGGTATCTGACCGAAATCGCGCAATGCGCCCGCGACCTCGCGCATGAAACGCAGCGCTCGCTCGCCGACAGTGGTTTGCCCATCAGCATGGGCGGCGACCATTCGATTGCCTTGGGCAGCATCGCGGGCGTCTCCGCTTTTTTCCGTAGTCAAGGACACAAAGTCGGGCTCATCTGGCTCGACGCGCACGCCGACATGAACACCGCCGAGACATCGCCGTCCGGCAACATTCATGGGATGCCGCTCGCGGTTTCGCTTGGTTTCGGCGCGCCGACGCTCACGCAACTCCTGAACTTCGCTCCGAAGATCGCAGTGGAAAATTGCGCGCTAGTCGGGGTGCGCGATCTCGACCCCGGCGAAAAAGCGTTGATTCGCAGCATTGGCTTGCGGGTGTTCCCCATGCACGAAATTGATCGGCGCGGTATGGATGCCGTGATTGACGAAGCCATCGCCATTGCCTCGCGCAACACCATCGGCTTCCACGTCAGTTTCGATGCGGACTTCGTGGATCCAAGCGAAGCCGGCGGCGTCGGCACGCCCGTGCGCGGCGGCGCCACCTATCGCGAATCGCATCTCGTCATGGAAAAAATCGCCGAGACCCGTCGCCTCTTATCATTAGATGTCGTCGAGGTGAATCCTGTGATTGACACCCACAACCACACAGCCGAACTTGCAGTGGAATTGGTCGCATCGGCGTTGGGCAAAATCATCATCTAACCTGTGTTCAAGGCTCAAGGTTCAAAGATTCAGATTGAACCTTGCATCTTGAACTTTCTTTGAGGAGTTATGGATTACGTCGAAAAACTTCTAGCCAACAACGAACAAATCGCCTTCATGACACGCAAGCATCTCGTCGTCTTCGCCAGCGCGTTGCTGGCCGACTTCATCATCAGCGCCATCATCGTCATGGTGGCGCTGCTTGGCGCTGCCTTGACCGCGCCGATTGGCGGCATTGGCATCTTTTTAGCGGCCTTCGTCGTCTTTCCCACAGGGCATCTCATCGTCACCCTGGTCAAATGGTCAAGCGAGCAATACATCATCACCAATCGCCGCGTCATCAAAGTCGAAGGATTCATCAACAAGCACGTCTTCGACTCGTCGCTAGAGAAGGTCAATGATGTCGTGCTGAACCAAGACCTTTTGGGGCGGATGCTCAACTATGGCAACATCGAAATTTTGACGGGCAGCGACATCGGCGCGAACAAATTCACGCGCATCGCCAACCCCGTCGAGTTCAAGCGTGAGATGCTCAATCAAAAAGAAGCGATGGGCGTGTTGAACGACGTGAACGCGAAAGAGCAACGCATCTTAGAAAGTCCGCCGCCTTCACAGGGTGACATTCCCGAACTCATTGCTGAACTCGACGAGCTCCGCAAAAAGGGCATCATCAGCCAGCAAGAATTTGAAACCAAGAAAGCGGAATTATTGAAGCGGCTATAGCAAGTTCAAGGTTCAAGGTTCAACGGGAAATAGCGAACCTTGAACTTGAACTTTGAATCTTGAACTTTGAACCTTGAACCCTATGCAAAACTCGGCGCACATCCTCGTCGTCAACGACAACCCTGATACGCGACGCAGCCTATCAGCGTTGATGAAGTATGCGGGCTACGAGGTCACGACGGCAGAAACAGGCGGCGAGTGTTTAAGCCTGCTCGAAACGCTGAAACCTGATTTGATTTTGCTGGATGTAATCATGCCCGACCTCAACGGCATCGAGGTCTGTCAACGCATCAAAACCCATCCCCGCTGGGCGGACATTTACGTTTTGATGTTGTCGGGCTTGCAAACGGCATCAGAGCAACAAGTCGCAGGCCTGGCAGCGGGCGCAGAAGAATACATTACGTTGCCCATTCCCCCCACCGAGCTGATCGCGCGCGTGCAAACCCTGCTGCGCATCAAACACAAAGAACAAACGCTGCGTTACGCTGAAACGCGGTTCCGCCTCCTGCTCGAGCACAGCACCGACGCTGTCGCACTGCTCACCTCGGAGGGCAAATTATTGTACGCCAATCCAGCCGCCTCCCACATCACTGGCTACCCGCCTTACAAACTCACCACCCTTGACGTGTTCGACATCGTGCATCCTGAAGATGCCGAGCGGCTGCGCGACGAGTTCATGAAACTGTTACACCAACCAGGTCACACCCTACGCAAAGAACTTCGCTATCGCCACCACAACGGCGAATGGCGCTGGCTCGACAGCATCGGCACCAACTTGCTGGATCAACCAGGCGTCAACGCCATCGTCGTCAATTATCGTGACATCACAGCGCGCAAGCACGAAGAAGAAGCGCGCCAACAACGCGAACGCGAACTCGCCGTCATCAGTTTGGTCAGCGCCGCCTTGCGCGCAGCCACGACCCGCGCCGAGATACTGCCCATTGTGTTAAGCGAATTGAGCGAGTTGCTCAAAGCCGACAGCACCGCCCTAGTCTTGCGTGAGTCTGCTACCGACACGCTTGCCTTTGAAACCGCTACGGGTGTCTGGGCTAGTTTGACCGGTACGCCTGTCTTACCTGAAGCAAGTTTGAGTGGACAGATCATCAGCACAGGAAAACATTTCATCAGCAATCATGCGCGCACGGAGCAATTTCGTTCACGCCCTATCATGCTCGGTAAACTGGACGCCGTGCTGGGCATGCCGCTCAACGTACAAGGCCAAGTCATTGGCGTCGCTTGGGTAGGGCGCAATCAAGCCTTTACCGAATCGGAAGTGCGTTTAATGAGCGCGATTGCCGACATCGCCGCCATTGCCATCCAACGCACGACGCTACACGAACAATCGAAGCGCCACGCCGAACAAGTCTCTGCCGTAAGCGATATTGGGCGCACGCTCGCCGAAACGCTTGACCTGACAGAAATTTATGCGCGCCTTACGCAATCCATTCATGACCTATTGCCTGACATCACCGCCATCTATCTTTCGTTGTATGACGCCAAGCGCGAGCAGTTGCGTTGCGTCTATGGTGAGCAACACAAACAGCGCATTAACGAAAATGAATTGCCCACCATCTCGACCGATAGCGAATCGCAAGCCCGCCAAAGCACCGTGATTCATGGGCGCGAACCGCTGATTATCGGCAAACGCGAGACGCCCGAGACGCGTCGGACGCGCCCGCCAACCTTTACGGGGCCCTTGGTGCAATCGTCCCTCTATGTGCCAATGCTCGCGCACGGCGAAGTGCTGGGCGTACTCCAAGCACAAAGCGCCGTACCGGACCGCTTCACACCAACCGATGCGGGCTTGCTCATGGTCGTCGCCAACACCGCCGCGATTGCCATTCAAAATGCGCGCCTGTTCAATGACTTGCAGCGCTCTAACAACGAGCTGGCGCAAGCGTATGACGCCACCATTGCAGGTTGGTCACACGCGCTCGACATGCGCGACCAAGAAACTGAGGGACACAGTCAGCGTGTCACCGACCTCACGTTGAAACTTGCGCAGCGTATTGGGTTAAGCGGCAACGAGCTCATCCCAATTCGACGCGGCGCACTGTTACATGACATCGGCAAAATGGCTATCCCGGATGGCGTCTTATTGAAGCCCGGCAAATTGAATGATGAAGAATGGGCCATCATGCGCCAGCACCCCTTCTATGCTTATGCTTTTCTCCAACCAATTGCGTTTCTGAAACCCGCGCTTGATATTCCCTATTGCCATCACGAAAAATGGGACGGCACAGGCTATCCGCGCGGACTGGCAGGCGAACAAATCCCGCTCGCCGCGCGTCTGTTTTCGGTGGTGGACGTGTGGGACGCGCTCACCTCTGATCGCCCTTATCGCCTGAAATGGCCAACCGACAAGGCCCTCGAATACATTCAATCCTTAGCAGGGACCCATTTTGATCCTCAGGTAGTCGAAGTCTTTTTAGAAATGATGAAGTAGAGACGTTCGGTTAGACTGTCTCTACGCGAACATTATGAATTCTCCAACTCTCATCACGAAAACCCCTTCGCCTAAACGCTCGCTCTCGTATGGCTACACGGCGACGCTGATCGTGTTGCTCTTGCTGATCCTCGGTTCTGGCGGGATCCATTATTGGTTGACACAAGCGCAAGCAGCCTATGCCACTCGCAGCGCGTTCAACAGCCGTCAGCTGGCGGCGACACAAACCGTCGCCCTGTTAGCTACGCGGTGGGCAAACAGCTCTAACTCTACCGAACGCCTGGCGTTACGTCAGAGTCTGCAAGAACACGTGACGTTGCTGGAACAAACGCACAACGATTTGCTCAACGGCAATCCCGCGCTAGGGTTACCCGCTGCGGGCGCACAGTCAGCCGCCTTGGAAGCGCTCTATCGCACCGAGCCAGTCCAGTTAGATAAACGCACGCGTGATTACATTGGTAAAGCCAAATCACTATTGCTCGCATCAAACGATGCCCTTTCGCCCGCGCAACCCGAGCTCGCCGAACTTGTGAATAGCGCCGCTGCGCTGCCCTCCGCGTTGGAGCTTGCGCTCAATCACGCCGTGGTCGCAGAGCAAACCCTTGCCATGCAGCTCCGCAATTACAGCTTCATCGAATGGGGTTTCACCCTCAGCCTGTTGCTCGCCGTCACTCTGCTCATCTTTCGCCCCTTGGTGAAGCGCAGCGAAGAGCTCATGCGCCAAAAGACCCATCTTCAGAATCAATTGGACAACGTCTTTAATACCGTAGGCGAAGCCATCGTCACCATGGATATTGATAGTCAAATTGTGCGCGTCAACCAAGAGGTCGAGCTGATTTGGAACTATACCGCCCATGAGCTCGTCGGGCAGCGCATTCAAATACTCTTCTCGCCGCGCTACCGCGATTCGCGTTATGACGCCAGCGATATTCGCGTCGTTGGGCGTCGCACCGAGCTCGAAGGCATGAAGCGCGATGGCACCATCTTTCCGCTTGAAATCCATGTGACCAAAACTTCAGCCGATGGCAAGGTGCTGTTCACGGGCGCCATGCGTGACATCAGCGAACGCAAGCGCACCGAAGCGAAAATCCAATATCAACTCGAAACCATTCAAGCGCTATACACCAGCGCGCAAAAATTGGCAGCGAGTCTGGACACGGCGAGCCTTGCCGCCGACATCACCCGCACTTGCGTCGAGCTCTTCGGCGCGCGCATGGCGTGGTTGGGGCGCGCCGAAGACGATGGCACGGTGCGCCTACTTGACCAATGCCCCGCCAGCGCGCGGCTGCCCCAACAAATCACCGCGCATTGGGATGCGCCCAGCGATGCAGATAACGCCGACCCAATTGGACGCGCCATTCGCAGTGGGCAACCCATTGTGGACGCCGAGCTGAATCATGCTGCCGATAGCTATCCCTGGCGCAAAGCCGCGTTCCTGGCGGGATTCCGCTCAATGGCAGCGGTGCCGCTCATCAGCCGCGACAGACCTTTTGGCGCGTTAACCTTGTATCACGAACAAGCCCATTTCTTCCCGCCTGAGCGCATCGAGTTCTTCCAACACTACGCCCACCAGGCGGCCGCTGCGCTCGAAAATGCGCGCCTCTTTGCCGCCGATCATCGTCGCCTTGAGCGTATGCAAGCGTTGCGCGCGGTGGACGCAGCCATTCGCGCCAGCCTTGATTTGAGCGTAACCTTGAACATCGTGCTCGATCAGGTCATCACTCATTTGAAAGTAGATGCAGCGGTAGTGCTGCTGTTCGACCCGCAAATGCAAATGCTCTCACACGCGTCGAATCGCGGCTTCATCTACAACACAATCACCCGCTCGCGTCTGCGGCTGGGGCGCGGGCACGCGGGAACAGCCGCGTTGGAACGCCGTCTCATCAGCGTCCCCAATCTCAACGATACGCCCGACGATCCAACCCGCACCCCGTTGTATGCAGGCGAAAATTTCATCGCGTACGTCGCGGTGCCGCTCATCGCCAAAGGCAACGTCAAAGGCGTGTTGGAAATTTTCCAACGCGCCGTCCTGAAGACCGATTCCGAATGGCAAGAATTTCTCGAAGCCTTGGCAGCGCAAACGGCCATCGCCATTGACAATGCAACCCTCTTCGCCGAGTTGCAACACTCCAACGACGAACTCAAACTCGCGTACGATAGCACGCTCGAAGGGTGGTCACGCGCCGTAGATTTGCGCGATCAAGACACCGAAGCCCATACGCGGCGCGTCACCGATATGGCTGTGCAACTCGCGCACCTCATCGGCTTGAGCAACGAGGAAATCGTGCATATCCAACGCGGCGCGTTGTTGCACGATATCGGCAAGATGGGCATTCCCGATAATATCTTGCTGAAACCGAGCAAATTGACCGACGAAGAGTATGAGATCATGAAACGTCATCCACAATATGCCTTCGACATGCTTTACCCCATTGCGTTTTTGCGCCCTGCTTTGGATATTCCCTATTGTCACCACGAGAAGTGGGACGGCACGGGTTATCCGCGTGGGCTCAAAGGCGAACAGATTCCGCTCGCCGCGCGTATCTTCGCCGTGGTGGATGTGTGGGACGCGCTCGCCTTTGATCGCCCCTACCGTCGCGCCTGGCCCCTTGAAAAGGTGATGGAACACATCCAAAGCCAAGCAGGCACACACTTCGACTCACGCGTCGTAAACATCTTTATCCGCTTATTGCGGGGAGAATGATGGGCTCCTCCTCTCTGCCTCAGCAAAGCACACTCGCCAGCTACGTGCCAGATCTCATCGTGCGTCGGCTAGCCACCGACAGCGCGCTCACGTTGCGCGACGAATTCGCAGCTGAAACCTTTCCCGCCGCCGTACTGTTTGCCGACATCTCTGGCTTTACGGCGTTGACTGAACAGCTCGCGCAGCGGGGCCCCACAGGCGCAGAAGATTTATCACATATCCTCAACGACTATTTTGGCGAGCTCGTCAACCTTGTGTACACCCACGGCGGCGACATCGTGAAATTTGCGGGCGATGGGCTGCTGGCATTGTGGACGAAGGACGACAGACGACAGACGGCAGCAGACTTGCGCCCGTCTCTCGTCTCTCCTCCCCCGTTTTCTTTGAGTGCGGCAACCTTAAGCGCGGCGCAATGCGCGCTTGCGATACAAACACGGTTCGCTCATTACCACACCAGCGCTGCCGCCGCGGCGCGCGCGCGCTTGTCCGTGAAAATCGGCATTGGCGCAGGCGAGACGTTGCTGGCGCACATTGGCGGCGTCTATGGACGCTGGGAATTACTGGTAATGGGCGAACCCTTGCGACAGATGACGCTAGCCGAACATCACGCGCAACGCGGCGATGTCGTCCTCTCGCCTGAAGCGTGGATATTAGTCAAAGAGCATTGTCAAAGCGTCATCGTCGGCGATGGCTGTGCGCGGCTAGTTTCGGTGAAGGCAGGACATGCCAACCCCATGAAACAAGGCAACGAGGCCATGCGGCAACAGGCTGAGACGCTTATTCCTCATTCACCTATCAGCTCTTCGTCAGAGGGTGTCCCGCACCCCTCTTGGTCCGAACCAGCAGACCGCATCGCAGCCGCGCTGCGCGCCTACATTCCCGGCGTCATCCTAGCGCGCAGCGCGGCCGGGCAAACGGGTTGGCTCGCAGAACTGCGCCATGTGACGGTGTTGTTCATTCACTTGCCGCAATCAACCGATCCACAAGGGTTCCAAAATCCTTCGGCGCTTGAGCGATCCGCCCAACATCTGCACCAAGCCATGCGTGAATTGCAAACTGCTGTCTATCGCTATGAGGGCAGCATCAACAAATTGAGTGTGGATGACAAAGGCGTATTGGTGTTGGCGGCGTTCGGCTTACCCCCGCTCGCACATGAGAACGATGCCGCCCGCGCGTTGCAAGCGGCATTGGCAGCGCACAACGCGTTGCGCGCATTGTCCATGCAAAGCGCTATTGGCATTACCACCGGGCGTGCATTTTGCGGATTAATTGGCAATGAGAGACGCCGCGAATACACCCTGATTGGTGATGTCGTCAATCTCGCCGCGCGCTTGATGCAAGCCGCACAAACGCCGTCGCACGCTGCCGCGCAACTTTCGCCGTCCATCCTATGCCATGAAACCACTTACGACGCAGCGCAGAGCCACTTCGATTTTGACGCCTTGTCTCCTATCACCGTCAAAGGCAAAACGGAGCCCATCGCCATTTATCGTCCCCGCGCCGCGCGTCAGCTCACTGTGCGCTCGCGCGCCGCGCTTATCGGACGCGAGCGCGAGCGCATGGTCATCGTCGAGCAATTACAAACGCTGTTGCGCGGGGGCGCAGGCGGCGTCATCATCATCGAAGGCGAAGCGGGTATTGGCAAGTCGCGCTTGGTGGACGAGCTCTTGCGCCAATGTGAGGCGCTACAACTGACCGCTTTCGTCGGCGCGGGCGACGCCATCGAACAAACCACTCCCTATCACGCTTGGCGCAGCATCTTCACGCAGGTGCTCGCTGTGAACCCGCTGCCGAATGCTGAAGCGCGCAAACAACACATCAGCAACTCGCTTGCCACAGAGCCCGAGTTGCTCCGACTTGCGCCCCTGCTGGAAGTGGTGCTCGGTTTCAACTGGCTCGACAACGAAATCACTGCGCAGATGACGGGACAAGTGCGCGCCGATAACACCCGCGAATTATTGTTGCGGCTCTTGCGCCAAGCCGCGCAACGCGTCCCCAAAGTCATCGTGCTCGAAGACGCGCATTGGCTCGATTCGGCGTCGTGGGATTTGGCTTGGCACGCGCATCACTACGCCCAACCCTCCACGCCGCTGTTGTTGGTGCTCGCAACTCGCCCGTTCACACATGCCCTCCATGGCAGCTCTCTCGAAGGCGTAGTCACAAGTCACCCCCATGCGCCCAACGAATATACGCGACTGTTAAGCTTACCCGAGACGCGCGTCTTGCGTCTGGGGACATTATCGCACGCGGAGATTGAGGCGTTGGTATGCCAACGGCTAGGCATCACCCAATTGCCTGCTGCCGTGAGCGAGCTCATTCGCGCGAAAGCCGAAGGCAATCCTTTCTTCGGCGAAGAGCTCGGCTATGCGCTGCGCGACGCCGGCTTGTTGGTCATTGCGAATGGCGAATGTCGCCTTGCCGCCAATGCGACGGACGGGGTCGGTCAAGCATTGCGCGCGCAGAATTTTCCTGACACCCTGCAAGGCATCGTCACGAGTCGCATTGATCGCCTCACTCCCGAACAACAACTCACACTCAAAGTCGCCAGCGTCATTGGGCGCACCTTCGCTTACGACACGTTGCGCGACGTGCATCCCATCGAAAGCGACAAAGCGCACTTGCGCGCCTATCTCACCGCGCTTAACCGCCTCGACCTGACCACGCTTGACACGCCCGAGCCCCAACTCTCGTACACTTTCAAGCACATTATCTCACAAGAAGTCGCCTACAATTTGATGCTGTTCGCCCAACGCCGCGAGCTGCATCGCGCCATTGCCATCTGGTACGAGCGCGCCTACGCAGATCTCGAACCCTATTACACTTTGTTGTCGCATCATTGGAGCAAGGCTGAAGTTAAAGCCAAGACCGTGGAATACCTAGAAAAAGCGGGAGAACAAGCGCTGCGCGGCGGCGCATACCACGAGGCGGTGAGCTTCTTCACGGAGTTGTTGCGTTTGGATGGGGTAAGCGAGGAGCAAGGAACGAGGAGCGACGCGATAGCGCGACCAGTGCAGCGCGCGCGTTGGGAACGACAGCTGGGCGAAGCGTATTTTGGGTTGGGAAAGTTGCCAGACAGTCGCGCCCATCTCATGGCGGCAGCTGCATTGCTAACTAAAGCGATGCCGCAAACGCCTCTCCGCATTATCGGCGGTCTGTTGGGGCAAACCAGTCGCCAGACATTGCATCGGTTCATGCCTGCACGCACCATCCGCAGCACCCATGCCGAAGCGACCAGCATTCTGGAAGCTGCGCGCACGTACGTTCCTTTGAGCGAAGTGTATTTTCTTGGCAATGACACATTGCCAGGCATCTATGCCGTCTTTCGCACCCTCAACCTCGCGGAGCGTGTGGAGCCGTCGCCTGAACTCGCGCGAGCGTATGCGAATATGTGCATCGCCTGCGGCGTCATTCCGTTGCACCGGTTGGCGGCGATGTATGGGCGCCGCGCGCGCGAAATCGCGCAAGCCGTCGCGCATCAACCAACTCACGCGCACGTCCTCCAACGCACAGGCATTTATCTGAGTGGCGTGGCGCAATGGACACAGGTCGAAGCGCAAGCGCAGGAGGGCATCGTCCTTTGTGAGCGGCTGGGCGACTGGGCAATGCGCGGGCAACTCCTCACCTTGCAAGCGCTCAGCGCCTATTTCACAGGCGATTTCAATCGCAGCGCAACGCTGTACGCAGCCGTGCATGATGCAGCCCAAAAGCATGGGCAAGCGCAGCAACAAGCCTGGGGCTTGTATGGGCAGGCGATGAACTTGATGCGTCTAGGACAACACGACGAAGCGCTGCGGTTGCTGCAGAACGCATTGGAGTTGTTGCGAACCAACACCGATCACATTTCCAACATCATTTCGTATGGCGTGCTGGCGCACACGTATTTACGACACGGCGATTTGGCTCAAGCGCAACACGCCGCGCAACAGGCTGCGCGCTTTATCGGTTTGTTGCCCACGGTCTATGCGACGCTGGAGGGATACGCGGCGGTGGCTGAAGTGGGGTTGCACAGCTGGGCAACAACGCGGTCAAGCCCAATCCATCCGCCGAAGGCGCTTTATAAATTGCACAACTACGCGCGCGTCTTTCCGATTGGGCAACCACGCGCGTGGCTGCTGCAAGGCCATTACAACTGGCTACAAGGACATCACAGCACGGCGTTGTTCGCATGGCGACGCAGTTTGGCAGCCGCAGAAACCTTGCGTATGCCTTATGAAGCGGCGCTCGCGCACGCAGCCATCGGGCAACATTGGCAAGCGCATGATGCTGCACGTGAGTTCCATTTGAACAGCGCACTGGCGACGTTCAGACGCTTGGGCGCCGCCTATGACGCGGAAAGGGTGAACAGTAAACAGTGATACTGAACCCCTCGTTGAGAGTGTTTTGAAATTCAGACCCTAACGGTTTTTCCGGCGCAGCGGGTTCACCAGTGGCGCCGCAAGCCTGCCTGAAATGCTTTGTGGCTGGCCAGCGAAACCGTTAGGGTCTCGGTCTGATATTTTCAAAACACTTTCTTACCGCTTGGCATCCTCAACTTGTTTCTAACATCTCTTTCCCATGCGTTCTCTTTCACTCACTTGGATCATCGCGCTTGCGAGTCTGTTCAGCGCCTGGGTATTATTCGCTGATACCTTGCGCTGGCTGTATGATTCGTGGCTCGCCGATCCCAATTACTCACATGGCTTCCTTGTCCCATTCATTGCCGCGTTCTTTGTGTGGCGCGCGCGCGCAGCGTTTGGCGCGCCACAACCCAACACAGCTGGTGTGTGGATATTGGGCGGCGCGTTGTTGTTGCATTTGGCGGCGACCCCCTTCCGTATCTATCCACTCTCTGCTTTGGCGCTTATCAGCGCGCTCGCGGCGGGCGTCGTGTTGCGCTGGGGATGGGCTGCGTTGCGCGCCAGCCAATATGCGTTCATCGTGCTTGTGTTGATGATTCCCTTGCCGTTCCTTGATCGCCTCAGCCCGCTGCTCGAAACATTCACCGCTCGCGTGGCCGCAGCCATCGTCTCAGCGCTAGGCACACCCGCAGTAACATTCGGTTCGCAAGTGCAACTACCCCTCATAGCGTTCGAGATTGGCGCAGCGTGCAGCGGGCTGCGCTCGCTCGCCTCGTTGGTGACGCTCGCCGTCGTGTTCAGTGGCATGGTGACGGGACCGCGTTGGGGCAAGACGCTCATCGTCCTCGCCGCTATCCCCATCGCCATCCTCGCGAATCTGGCGCGCGTCGCTTCGATTCTGCAAATCGCGCAGTGGTTCGGCGCAAGCGCGGGACTCGCGTATTATCACGATTACTCTAGCCCGGTGTTGTTTCTCGTCGCCTTGGGCTTGCTCATCATGTTGGCGCGCACGCTGAAATGTGGTGAGGTGCAGTTTGTGTGAATCACGCTAAAGGAGCGTAACACAAAGCCACACCAATAGGTCAACCGAGCAAGAGGTAGTTACTCAGGCGTCGTGTAATAGAACAAACGCTGATTAGCTGGCTCACGGCCTTGCGGTGGATTGCTGGCGCTGCAATACGTTTGCTGCGCTGCGGTGCCTGTCGCGTTTTCGACGCCAATGGTCAAGCCATTCAAGTTCGCCACGTTCAAGTATTGAATGTAAATGCTGTTATCCGCATTCAAGATGATCTCGAAGGTTTGCAATTCGGACGTCGGATACGTTCCAAAGCGCGGTACCTCTTGCCATTCGATCACCAGCGAGTTGCTCACTATCTTCGACCACACGGCGCCATGTGCGCTGGGATCGAGGTCTGTCCAGAACGCATAAATGGCGTTATTCGGCAACGTCGTCGTTGGCACGCAATGGCTATTCGGAAAAGTCGAAGTCAGTGGACTAAAACTGATCAAGCCATTCGACGAGACCGTGACTTGGGTATATGTAATCCCATAAAATCGGAAGGGGAACGGAATGCTGATCGTCGTCGTCACATCGTCGCCATCCGCAATGCGCGCGCCATCGCTCGCGTCAATCCAGTTGAAGGGCGGCGGAAAGTTTTTCAGCATGAGGGGCAAATGGACGCGCGGTTCTACAATTGCCAAATAAGCGACATTGCTTGTGTATGCGCCAGCGGTCACAGTAATTGCGCCAGAGGTTGCAGTGAGGGGCGCCGTGAAGGTAATCGCATTCGTCGTACAGTTGCTCGGCGCAATGCCAATACTTTGGCCGTTGCTTAGATTCACTGCCAGTGTTTGCGACGCGCACAAACTGAAGTTGCCTTGCAAAGCGACGGGTGAGCCCGCTGTCGCAATGTATGGCGAGCAGTTGTTGATGGCAAGGTCGCTATATGCCTCGCTCACCAACGAAAAGTCTTGCGGCGAAAAAACCACCAAACCGCTCACGCGAATCGTCCAATCGCCTGCCATTGGATTGTTGACGACGACTTGCTCCACATTGTCGAGGTGATTGCCCACGAACGATTGCACCGCAGGCGTGGACGGCTGATTGGGATCGAGTGACCAAGGATAATACTGCGTGTTGTTGGGCGCGATGAGCGTCACATCCAAATCGTTGATTAACGCGGGTATGGCATTCTCGCTGCCAGCCACATCATCCCACGCCAGAGTAACTTTGAGCGACGGCTCGCAGCCAAATACCTTCACGGTGTACGTGACGACTTGCGGATACGTCAACGAGCCTTGCCGATATTTTTTGCCGCGCGCCAAGTCCACCGAGTTCTTCGCGTCCACGCGCCCATAGCCAAATTTGTAATCGGGTCCCGTGTTGCCCAAGTCCACCGCGCCATGCGCCATCAGCGCTTTAAGTGTAGATGGCAAAGGACTCGTCGTGGGTTGCCCCGTATTAATGCGATACTGTTCTAGCAGCAAGCCCAACAGCCCCGACACGGCAGGCGCAGCCATCGAAGTGCCAAACTCTAAGTTGTAAACGTCGTTGGGATAGGTGGATTTGATTCTGTTGCCATTGATGCCATCACTGCGTGCGCCGGGCGCAACCACATCAGGTTTCAAGCGTCCATCGTCCGTCGGTCCCCACGCACTGAAGCCAGTCATCGAATCATCGTTGACGTTGGTCGCGCCTACTGCGATGACGTTTTTCGCTGTCGCAGGCGGCAAAATTGTATTGAACCCTAAGCAGGGAGGGGTTTGACCGCTATAGGTCGTTTGGCTATTGCCTGCAGCAAAAACGACGCTGAGGCGCTTGCCGCCGCTCCCTCTTACGAGTTGGTCATACTCTGGCGCGAGGTTGTTGTAATTGCCCAAGACCTGACCACATGGTTCACTAGAGGGCGTAAAGCCCCATGAATTTTGCGAGACGTCAATGTCGTATGCGCTAATGGCGGACGCGACTTCAGTAGTGGAGGTGAAGAAATCGTAAGCGAAAATTTGCGCGCTGGGCGCAACACCTTTCCATTGAAAGGCGGCGCCGCCTTGCGATTGACTATGCGCGCCGTTGCCGGCGAGCGTGCCCGCCACGTGCGTCGCGTGATTACATGGGCTCGCTATACCCGCTTGCCCAAACACATTGGTCAAGCGCCCCGTGAAATCTATATGCGAACCAATGGGACCGCAATCCCATAAGCCAAACTTCACGCCTGCTCCCGTCAGGTTGTAGGGCGCCGCTTGCACCTCGTTGACGCGCATCTTCGCGCGGATGCTGTCGTTCAATGGCGTTGGCGGCGGCGGCACTTCTTCAATCCAACGGATGCCATCCTCAGCCGCCAACGCCCACAGCTGCTGGATGGGCAAATGCACGGCGAGTGAATGAAATAACGCCGCGCGCTCCGTCACGAAGCCGTCATAGCGCGCCACTGTCTTCAGCGCATCCGCTTCAGTTACATCCTCAAAATAATAGACCTTCAAGGCGAGCGTCCCGTCAGGATTCACTACGCGCGCGGCGGGGTTGCCCTTGAACAGATGCGCGGGCAGTTTGTCCGCCACTTCAATGTCGCCCACCCAATGCAACGCGGTAAGCGAATTTAATCGTGGCGTGGCTTGTGGCTCTATCGCCGCGAACCAAGCGTAGTCGGGGAGGTAGTTCAACAGGTGAATGCCTTGCGCGGCAAGCGCACCACGCTCATCCTCAGTCGGAATGTCGCGCAGTTGCAGTAAGACATGCTGTGGGCGCGTCTCACGCTCCAGCTGCTCACGCGCCGCGCGTTCAATGCCCGCCCTCGGCATGAACTGACGTGAGCGCAACTTGATCATGTATGGGGAAGATTGAGAGAGCGGAGCCGCACCTACCGATTGTTCTAGCCACAGGAGCAATACACAGAGGAAACCCATCAACCAACGTGAACGCATAACCTCTTCCATTTCATGAACTGTTTGACGTGCTGAACTACTAACCATAACGCGCAAGCGTCACAAAAGATACGCCACCCATGAGCTCACACTTTGCGCGTGCTGCATGGCACAGAGTATAATCGCGTAACACGAAACACAAAAGGAGGCGACCATGCTGTTAGCCGACAAAATTGTGACGACGACGTGCCCGTTTTGCGGCGTGGGCTGCAAATTGGAGCTGCACGTCAAAGGCGCTCAGATTTTCAAAGCGACCTCGCCTTATGATGCGGTTGTCAATCATGGTAATCTGTGCGTGAAAGGACGCTTTGGATGGGACTTCATCTATAACCCCAAACGCGTGACGACGCCGTTGATTCGCGCCTCGCTACGAAAAAACCTTGCGAAGGGTCCGAAACCTTTGCAAGGTTCAGAGCCGCTTGAGCCCGCGCCATGGGACGAAGCGCTTGACCTTGTGGCGACACGATTCGTCGAGATCTATCGGCAACACGGCGCAGATGCGTTGGCGACGTTCCTCTGCGCGAAAGCCACGAATGAAGACAATTACCTAGCGCAAAAATTGTTCCGCGCCGTTTTTCGCACGAACAACATTGACCATTGCACGCGCCTCTGTCATGCCGGTTCCGTCGTCGCGTTGCAACTGGCGCTTGGCTCGTCGGCAATGTCAAACACAGCCAGCGAGTGCGTGTTGAG
>CAZDYP010000136.1:0-15925 GCA_964509505.1 uncultured Anaerolineae bacterium
AGCAAAATTGAACCGAGCCAGCGCACCACGCAAGCGCAGCTCGAAACGCAATTGAAATTGTTGGCGGCTGCGCCAACGCTCTGGCCCGCGCGCGGCACGATGACCTCGCGCTTCGGTTGGCGCCCGGCGTTGTTCAACCCCAACGCGCGCGAGTTTCACAGTGGACTCGACATCGGCGTGTGGTATTTCACACCCGTTAAGGCGACGAAAGACGGCGTGGTGATTTATGCAGGCTGGTTGGGCGGTTATGGTAACCTCGTCGAGATCGCGCACGAACAAGGCTACACCACGTTGTATGGTCATAATCACAGTTTGAAAGTGAGCGCAGGGCAGCGCGTCAAAGCAGGCGATGTGATTGCGCTCTCGGGGCAGACGGGCTACGCAAGCGGTCCCCACATTCACTACGAAGTGCGGCTCTATGGCAAGCCGCTCGACCCGTTGCGCTTTCTCGGACTCTCTCCCTAGTCGTTAGTCGCTCGTCGTTAGTCGCTAGGCTAACGACTAACGATTAACGACTAGCGACGAGCGACTAATGACGAGCGACTAAACCTATGTTCCGCTTTGGCAAATCCCCTGACAAATTTGAAACGATATTGGGACCCCATGCGCGCCTGGATGGTCATTTGAAGTGTGAGGGCGGTGTGCGTATCGAGGGCGAGGCGAAGGGCAGTGTCATGACCACAGGTAATATCATCGTCGGCAAAACTGCGAGCGTCGCCGCCGATTTGCAGGGGTGTGATGTATTGGTCTCTGGGCGCGTCGAGGGACGCATCGTCGCGCAAGGTCAGCTAGCTATCCTCGCTAGTGGACAGGTGCATGGCGATGTCGAAGTCGGTTCGATTTTGATTGAAGAAGGTGGGGTGTTGAATGGCAAAAGCACCATCCGCGAATCATAGCCGACGGCAAATAGCCGATGGCGAATAGCCATTAACCATCCACCATTGGCTAGCAGCCATCAGCCATTTTATGAATCGTCAGCAAGCGCTGTTTATCATCGTCGTCAATGCCATCATCTCGACCATCGTCAGCAGTGTGGTCGTGCTGGTGGCATTGACGTTGTATGCGCCCGCTGCGCCTGCGCCGCAATACATCGTGGCGCCATCAGCCGCGCCGTTGGTGTCGCCGTCGCCCACGCGCCGCACGACGCCGCTTAGCTATGTTGTGCAGCCGGGCGACACGCTCTCGCTCATCGCGGCGAAGTTCAACCTCTCGATGGGCGCGTTGATGCAGGCAAATGGGCTTACCAATCCGAATGTGTTGAAGGTGGGCGATACACTCATCATTCCACCGTTAGATTTTACGCCGACGCCTGTGGTGAACACCCTTGCGCCGACGCCCGTGCCCATTCTCAAAATCGTTTCGATTGTGCGCGCGGCGGCGTCGCAAGCGGCGGTGGGTGAGACGGTTATCATTCAAAACATCGGACCCCGCGTGAACCTGAAGGGTTGGTCGCTGGTGGATTTGCAAGGCAATTTGTATGCGTTTCCTGATTTTGTGTTGGAGAGCAACACAGCTGTGCGTGTGCATAGTGAAGCAGGCTTAGACACGGCGACAGATTTGTATTGGGGGCGCGATAAGCCAGTGTGGGATGCGAACGACACAGCCACACTCAAAGATCGTGCGGGCAACGTGATGGATCGGTACACGGTGCAGCGCTGAGACGTGAAGTGTGAAACATGGAGCGTGAGGCGTGAGGCGAGCATTACGATCATTCACGGTTCATGTCTCACGTTTCATATTTCACTGTGTTATAATAGCGACGCAACCGGCAAACTGAATTATGGAATCGAGGTGAAGTATGTCAGGTCATTCAAAATGGGCGACGATTAAACGCAAGAAAGGCGCCGCCGATGCGAAGCGCGGTCAGCTCTTCACGAAAATCGGACGTGAGTTGACGATCGCCGCGCGCAATGGCGGCGGCGATCCCAATGGCAACATTACGTTACGTCTGTTGATTGCGAAGGCGCGCGCGGCGAATATGCCCAAAGAAAACATCGAACGCGCTATCAAGCGCGGCACGGGTGAACTTGAAGGGGCGGCGTTGGAAGAGATCACATACGAGGCTTATGGCCCACATGGTTCGGCATTGATGATCAAGGCGTTGACAGACAATCGTAATCGCACCGTGGCGGAACTGCGGGCGACGTTGACGCGACACAATGGGCGCATGAGCGAGGTGGGCAGTGTTGCGTGGATGTTTGATCAGAAAGGCGTCATCACGCTTGAGCCGAAGGGCAAAGACCCCAATGAGCTCGCCTTGGCGGTCATTGATATGGGCGCAGAGGATGTGAACGTCGAGGCGCACACCATCGAGGTTTATACGACGCCTAGCGATTTTCACAAGGTGCAGCACGCGTTGGAAGCGCAACACATCGAATCCGAATCGGCGCAATTAGAATTCGTGCCTAAAAACAAATTGGAACTGTCGCCCGACGACACGGCGGCGACGTTGAAGCTGGTTGAGCTGCTGGAGGAGTTGGACGACGTGCAGAACGTCTATACGAATCTGGAGATTACCGACGAAGCGTTAGCGAAAATGGCGCATGGCGAATAGCGGATAGCGGATAGCGAAAGGCGAACTGCTATTTGCCAGCTGCCAGCTGCAATTAGCAATGATGATGCGTGTGTTGGGCCTCGACCCCGGCACGGCAACGACGGGATGGGGTGTGGTGGAAGGCGATGGCGACGCGCTGCGCTTGGTGGAATATGATGCCATTATCACACCCGCCGACCGACCGATGCCTGAACGGTTGAGGCTTATTTATTGGGGCTTAACCGACATCCTCGCGCGCTTGAGGGTTGAGGCCGTGTCGGTCGAAAAATTGTTTTTCAACAAAAATGTCCGCACGGCGTTGAGTGTAGGGCAAGGGCGCGGCGTCGCGTTGTTGACGGCGGCGAATGCGGGCGTGCCTGTGTTTGAATACACGCCGCTCGAAGTGAAGCAGGCGATCGTCGGCTATGGGCGCGCGACCAAGGAGCAAATCCAACAAATGGTGCGGATGCTGTTGGAGCTCGATCACGTCCCGCATCCCGACGACGCCGCAGACGCCCTCGCGATTGCGATTTGCCACCTGCAATCAGCGCGGCTGCGGATGGTGTATGAACGGGGCGAGTGACGGGTGGGCGGTGAACAGTGTTCGATAATCGGTGTTCAGTCAAATCCCCCATACTGAACAGTGAACGCTAGGCTGCCAACATACGCCGCAACACTGCTGCCGCGCGCAGCGCAGCTTGCCCACGATGGCTGAGGCGATTTTTTTCGTCGGGCGAGAGCTCTGCCATTGTCTGGTTGTGCTGCGGCAACCAGAACACGGGGTCGAAGCCGAAGCCGTTGACGCCGCGCGGTTCGTGCGCGATGAATCCTTCGCACACGCCGATGACGTATTGCGTGGGTTGATTGGGGTGAGCGATAGCGATGACGCAACGGAAACGCGCTTGGCGTTGGTCATCAGGCACAGCCCTCATGCGTTCAAGCAGCAGCTGGTAGCGGGCGGCGTCGCTTGCGCCTTCACCCGCAAATCGCGCCGAATAGACGCCAGGGGCGCCCTGCAGCGCATCCACCTCCAGACCCGAGTCGTCGGCGAGCGTGAGCAAACCCGTAGCTCGACAGTAGCCCTCCGCTTTCAATTGAGCGTTGGCTTCAAATGTTTCGCCTGTTTCCGCGATGTTCCAAGCAATGCCGATATCCGAGAGTGATAGCAGCGTAAGCGGCAAGTCCGCCATCAGCTGCGCATATTCGCGCACTTTGCCTGTGTTGTGTGTAGCGATAAGTAATTGCATACAATTGCCTTTTTCAAATCTTAAACACAAAGTCACGAAGATATACGAAAAACACAAAGGCTTTGGGTGTTGGGGTGGGGTTGCGTTTTTGTGTTGAGAATATCTTTAGACTGGCTAGATTGTCGTCTAGGGGAGCAGGGATGGAAGTCGTCAATCAATTTTTTCAAACTCGCGCCGCCGAAATGTGGATTGGGTTGGCGTTTCTGGTGTTGATTCTCGAAGTGTGGGTCGTCATTTTGCATCGGCGCATCAGTCGCTTGCAAGCGGCGCAACCATTGCGCCAGCGAGCGAGCGGGGCGCTGCTGTCCAGCGAAGACCACGAGGCTATTGTACGCTTGCAAGAGGAGATGCCCAAAAATTTGCAGCGCGTCGGTTTGGTGCGTTTCAATCCATTTGGCGACACGGGCGGCGATCAAAGCTTTGCGATTGCTTTAACCGATGCGGCGGGCAATGGCTTCGTCATCAGCAGCTTGCATCGGCGCACCGAAAGCAAAGTGTATGCGAAGCCTCTGCAGGCATGGCAATCGTCTTATACGTTGTCCGACGAAGAAAAGCAAGCCATCCACATTGCGCGTGAGGGCGAGGCGGAAATGACGAGTCGTACGTAGTGAACAGTAAACGGAGTATCATTGACGCTAAACGCTGAGAGGCTTATAATAGCGTCTGCCGCGCGGGTATAGTACAGTGGTAGTACGCGAGCTTCCCAAGCCTGAGGCGCGGGTTCGATTCCCGCTACCCGCTACACTGTGAGCCAAGTCAACCCGACTTGGCTCGTTTTGTTACGTTCTTTGGTGATACGATGATTTTGCTCACGCTGAAGCCGAGACGGTGGCTCTGGTTGGTGGCGCTGTTAGCCATCCCCGCGATGTTGCCTCTCGCCGCCGTGCCTTTTTTCAGAAGCGATGATGGTCTGCTGCATTTGTTTCGCGTGCCTGGTTTGGATACGGCGCTCAAGCAAGGCGAATTTTTTCCGCGTCTTTTCCCCTCGTTTGCGTTTGGTTATGGGCAAGCGATTCTCAGTTATTACAGCCCACTCACCTACTATGTTGCAGTGGCGTTGCACAACGTAGGCGCAACCATCCCCGATGCTTTGAAATGGACGTTTGCGCTTGGTTACGTTGGCTCTGCGGTAACGGCGTATATGTTTCTCAAGCAATTTGTGCCAGCCGAATCCGCAGCGCTTGGCGCAAGCGTTTATGTGTATTTCCCGTATCATTTAGCCGAAACCTATTGGCGCGGCGCGCTTGCCGAACATTTCGCTTGGGTGTGGTTGCCGCTCATTTTGTGGGGCGCGACGCCCGCGCTCGACCAAGCGCGTTTGCGTTCTTGTGTTTTTGTCTTGGGCTTGACGGCGTTGATTCTCACGCACAACTTGACCGCGTTGATGTTTGCGCCCTGCGCCCTGAGTTATCATTGGCTCATGGCAACCGAGAGGCGTTGGATGCGCCGAACGGTAACGCTGCTGCGTGAGGCGCTATTGACATTGGGCTTGAGCGCGTTCTATTGGCTGCCGTTAGCGAATCAGACGCGGTGGGTGCAAGTCAGCGGCAATTTGGTCGGCGAATTTACGCCGCATGTCGCTCCCCTGACACAGTTCGTCCAATCGTCATTATGGTTCGAGTATCCATCGCATACCCCACAGGTGGATCATGCGCTCGGTCTGTTCAGCTTTGCCTTATGGTTAGTGGGTTTGGTTGGTTGGTGGTTCTGTTGGCGGCAAAAAAATCCTCTGACGCGCTTTATGAGTTGGACGCAACTGTTGACGCTTTCGGCTTTGTTGATGGTGGTTGAATGGTCGGAGGTGTTGTGGCAAGTGTTTCGCAATCCACTCGGTTTCTTGCAATTTCCGTGGCGCTTCTTGACGTTGGTTGGTTTGGGCTTGGCTTGTTCTACTGCGCTTGCCTTGCGCCAACAACGTCTATTCGCTTGGGCGCTGATTCCAGTTGTGATGGCAACAGCGCTAGCGCAGCTGCCCGTCCGCGCCGAGCCCCTTCGTGGCACAGACGACTTGGCAATGTGGAAGCATGAGTTCACCGTGGGCGAAATCGGCACGACGTTGGATGCGGAATATATGCCGTGGTGGGTGCACGCCGAACGCGCTACGGTGCCTAATGCAGCGCCCACGCCGCTTTCGCCTGTCACCGTGCAAGCCACGCCGCGCCTCGCCTGGTTGACGGCGACCTACACAGAGCGACGGTATCGCGTGTCGCCCGTGTCCAATGCGACAAACACACTCATACGATTCCATCAATTTTATTTACCGCAGTGGCATGCGCAGCTCAATGGACAAACCTTGCCGACGTTCCCATCCACGTTGTTAGGGTTGCTCACAATCGAAGTGCCACCAGAAGCAGAAGGCGAGCTGCGGTTGCGTTTCACGTTGACGACGTTAGAGCAAATCGGCTTGTGGCTCACGGGAGCGACTGGGTTGGTCGTCGCTTATCTGTGGCGCGGGCGTTGGATGGCGGGTGTTGCAGGTGTCGCTTGGGTGGGAGGTATCGCATTCGTTTTAGTCACCTCGCGCACCACGACGATGATAGTGCCCATGCAAGCGCAACTCGAGGATAGTGTCGCATTGGTTGGCGCGCAACTATCCTCGCCGACCGCACAAGCAGGCGATGCGCTGCGGGTGACATTGGCGTGGCAGGTCTTACGCGAAACACGCGAACCCATCAATGTCTTTGTGCATCTCGTCGAGCCGAATGGTAATCAGCTCGTAGCTCAAGCGGATGGTGTGCCTGTTGGCGGTTATACGCCTGTGTCGCACTGGCACGTTGGCGAATTGATTGAGGACACACGCACGCTCATGATCCCCTCACACCTTGCGCCGACGACACTGCAATTGGTGACAGGGATGTATCGCTTGAATCCTGTCAGAAATCTGGCGGCGCGCACGTTGCCTAACGGGCGCCCATTGCCCGATGGACGCATTCCACTGGGAACGGTGCAGGTCTATGGACGTTAAGCATTGGTTATCTGAACGAACCTATTGGCGACGCGCGCCTGCCTTGACCGTCCTCATTGCAGTTGGCGTTTTCGTTATGT
Organism: uncultured Anaerolineae bacterium; assembly: GCA_964509505.1. Classification (GTDB taxonomy): domain Bacteria; phylum Chloroflexota; class Anaerolineae; order JACRMK01; family JACRMK01; genus CAZDYP01. The sequence continues at coordinate 6,826 of CAZDYP010000136.1, forward strand.
TGGTCACAGGGCTGCAGTTCAGATTGTATGATGCCTTTCGTATGGGCTTGCGTGATCTGGGCTTCTTCATGCAAGCGCTCGATGCGTTGCTGCGCGGCGCATGGTTCACTGTGCGACAAGGTTACACCGATAACACCGCAGTCAGCCATCTATTTTATGCAGGTTGGGAAGAGCGCTCGCTGTTTTCGGAGCATGTGTATTTGCTATATTTGCTCAATCTGCCTTTGTATGCGTGGTGGCGCACACCCCATACATGGTTCGTGTTCAATGCGTTAGCGGTGGGCGGCGCAGCGTTGCCGTTGTATTTGTTGGCGCGTCAGCGGCTGCAACACGAATGGCTGGCGGCGTGCATCAGCCTGGCGTATCTGCTGCATCCTGCTGTGCAGGTCGCTGCGTTAGGCGCGTATGTGTATGGACCCCATCCTGACAATGTCGCGCCCTTCTGCATGTTCGCGTTGTTGTATTTTGCCGAGCGACAACGGGCGCGCGGTTTTTGGCTTATGGGGTTGCTGGCGTTGAGCGCGGTAGAAAGTCTCGCGCCGACTGTTGCCGCCGTCGCGTTATCGGTGTGGCTGACGCAACGCAGCTGGCGCAAACACAGCCTCGCCTTGTTCTCTGTCGCCATAGCGTACTTCGGCGTAGCGACGTTGCTCATCATTCCATCGGCGGGCGGCGGACGCGCGCCGTATTATTTTGCTGCGCTCAAGACATGGGGTGCGATGTGGCATTACCCCGAAGCGTTCGTGCCTATCTGGGAAGCGACGCAAAATTTGGCAATGGCGTTGCTGGCGCCTCTCGCGTTCTTGCCATTGCTGGGCGGCAGCGCCTGGGTGATTGCTTTGCCTCAACTCTTGAGCGGTTGGGCGGCGCACACAGTGGGCTATCCGATTCCGATGGAATATGGTTCATGGCATGTGTGGGCTTACGTCATCGCGGCGTTGGTCGCGCTGATGCGTGTTTGCAAACGCTTGCCACGACGCGTGTTCGTTTATGGTGTATGGGTATGCGTGTTCGTGATGGAAGGCATCGGCGCGTGGTGGTTTGGGCCGTATCCGTTCTCACGCGATGTGTGGGAGCGCACTTATACGGTTGACTCTGCCAAGCTCGCGTTTGTGTCGCAAGCGTATGCTGCTATGCCACATGACGCGAGTGTGTCCGTCGAGTTCTTTTTGGGTTCGCATGGGACGAATCGCCCGAATGTGTATTGGTTTCCTGTGCGTTGGCGCGAGGCGGATTACGTGTTGGTGGACGCGCAGCCGTGGGCGTGGCAATCGGAAGATGATCAACGCGTCTTGGCGCGCGTGCAACGCAGTCAATCCGTTGAGTTGGTGGCGTCGCATGACCAAGTGTTCTTCTTCAAGCGCAAGCCCGCATCACCCATGCAACACCCGTTGACTCATGCGTTTGCGAATGGGATTGAATTGGTGGGCTACAGTTTCGCCGCCACGACGGTGAAGCCGAACAGCGATGTGACGGTGACGTTGTTTTGGCGCACACGCGAAAAATTGCCAATCAACCTGACGGTGTTCGCGCATTTGCTGGATGCTGATGGTCAAGCCATTGGACAGCGCGACTCGCAACCCGACAACGGCGCATACCCGACGACGGAATGGACGACAGGGACGACAATCGTTGACCAGCGCACGTTCAAAGTGTCTGCGAACGCACGCGCGGGTGCGGCGTTGCTGGAAGTGGGTTTGTATGATTTGCAAACGGGGCGGCGCGTCTTGACGGCTGAGGGCGCGGACAAAATTATTTTGGCGGGGATAGTCGTTCAGTAGTCAGAAATTTATCCGACACAAAAAGTCTTTGTGAATCTGCGTGTCTTGGTGTTGAAAGGACTTGGCTATGTCAACCTATCACCATTGGCTTTGGCAAAGCGATAACCACGTTGCAACGCTCACGCTCAATCGCGCGGCGCAGCGCAACAGCCTAACGCCCGAGACGTTTCACGAATTGCGCGACCTCACAGCGCAATTGCGAGCTGACCGTGAGGTGTGGGGCGTCGTCGTGCAGAGCGCGGGCGAGCATTTTTCGGTGGGCGTGGATGTGAACGTGATTGGCAGCTCGATTGGACAAGACCAAGAGGCTTACGGCGCGAATCTGCGCGACCTGCAAAATTGTCTGGACGAGTTTGAGGCGTTGCAGAAACCGACGATTGCGAAGCTGCAAGGCTACTGTCTCGGCGGCGGCTTGTTGCTCGCGCTGTGTTGCGACTTTCGCATCGCCAGCGAGCGCACGACGTTTGGCTTCCCCGAAGTGAAGCGTGGCATCGCGGTCGTGATGGGCACGCAGCGGGTGACACGGCTCGCGGGCGCGGCCGCGACGAAAGAGCTGATTTTGTTAGCAGAGATGTTCAATGCCCAGACGGCGTTGCGTCACAACCTCGTGCATCAAGTCGCGCCGCCCGACCAACTTGATGCGACCGTGAACGCGCTCGCCGACAAGTTTCGCAAGTTGCCGCCGCTTACCGTCGGCGTCGCCAAGCGCATCATTGATCGCGGCGCATCGTTGTCGTTACGCGAGAGTCAGGAACTGGAGATTGCGTCGCAAGCCGAGCTGCTCAACAGCGCCGACTTCCAAGAGGCGATTCGCAGTTTCTTCGAGAAACGCGCGCCGCAGTTTCGAGGGGCATAGAGGGATTTTTCGCCATTTGCCATCCGCTACAGTCTCATCCACTTCTTCCGCTTCACCCACCGCCCGCGTCCGCGTTGCGCTATCATCGCGCCATCATCCAACACAACCTCGCCGCGACTGATGGTGTAACGGGGCCAGCCTTGCACCGCGCGCCCATCATACACCGAATAGCCCGCTTGCGATTGCATCGTCGCGCCGTTGATGATGCGCTTCGCGTCGCTGTCCCACACCACGAGGTCAGCATCGGAGCCGACGGCAATCGTCCCTTTCTGCGGATACAAGCCGAACAACTTCGCCGTGTTCGTGCTGGTCAGTTCGACGAAGCGACTCAACGAGATGCGTCCTGTCAGCACGCCTTCAGAATACAGCATTGGCATTAGCGTCTCTAAATCGGACACGCCCTGCCGCACATTCGTGATATTGAGCGTCGGGTCGAGCTTCTGGCGCAACGACCACGGCGCATGGTCAGTGCAGAGACATTGGATGTCGCCGCTGTGCAACCCATTCCACAATGCGCGCAAATCAGATTGCTCACGCAACGGCGGCGCGCCAACATACTTTGCCGCGTCAGGCTCGTTAAACTTTTCGCGTGTGAGATACAAATACAACGGGCGCGTCTCAACATAAATCGGCTGCCCCGCTGCCCGCGCGCGCCGACAGCTTGCCAGCGCAGCTGCCGACGAGAGATGCACGACGTAGAGCGGCGCTTTCGTCGCGCGTGACATTGCCAGCGCGCGTTCCGTGGCTGCGAGTTCGGTATAAACGGGACGCGCCTCGGGCCACTGGCGCGGCTCGCCCAAGCCTTGCGCCATCAACTCGCGGCACACACAGCGAATCAGCGCGCCGTCTTCACAGTGCATCATCGTCAGCGTGCCATGGCGCCCCGCGAGCTGCATTGCTTGCAGATAATCGTCCACGCGCGCGTCGAAGTTGTCCATCACCATAAAAATTTTGAGACTCGTGTGTCCATCGGCAGCAAGCCCTGGAATTTGCGCGAGCGATTCGGGCGTGGGGTGCGCGAGGATGGGATGCAGGATGTAATCAATCGCGGCTTCATGCTGTGCTTGTGTCATGTCGCGCGCCAACGCATCACGCAACGTCTCGCCTGCGCGTTGAAATGTCATGTTGCCGATGGTCGTCACGCCGCCCGCAATCGCCGCGCGCGAGCCGCTGTAAAAATCATCCACCCACAGCTCGACGCCGGGCGCAGGATCACGCGCCGCGGTGAGATGCACATGCGCATCCACACCGCCAGGGAACACGTAACGTCCTTGCGCGTCGAGCTCGCGCTCGCCCTGCATTGCGCCGCCGAGCTGTGCGATCTTGCCATCACGAATACCGATGTCTGCGACGCCCATACTGCCTGCGGTCACAATGGTGCCGCCACGAATCACGAGATTATAAGTTTCCATGCATGCCTCCTGAACATGCGCCGTAAAAGCCCATGCCCAAACTTCCACGCAAAGACACAAAGGGCGCAAAGAACGCAAAATCTAAAATCTTTGCGGACTTGGTGTTTCTTTGCGACTTAGCGTGAGGCTTTTAAAACGGTTTCTAGTCATTGATTGGGAGCGCATTCTACCACGTTTTCGCGCGGCGAGTTGACGCTCTGATGTATAATCCTAACATGCGCAACGAGGCGTCTGCATTGAGGCAAATTGACACTTTGCCCAACATGTAATGGAGGCAACATTTGATGAGCACTCTGGTCGGCAGTGGCAAGCTGGTGTTCGAGCCTGTGGAGCATTGGGAAAAGCTGCCCGCAGGCTGGGAGTTCATTGACGCGGCGGGCGTCGCGGTGGATTCCAAAGACAATGTGTATGTCTTCAATCGCAGCGAACATCCTATCATCGTCTTTGACCGTGACGGCAACTGCTTGCGCTCGTTTGGCGAAGGGCTGTTCAGTGGGCGAATGCACGGCATTCACATTGGGCCCGATGACTCGGTGTATTGTGTGGACGATGGCTTGCACACCGTACAAAAGTTTACCTCGGAAGGAAAATTATTGATGACGTTGGGCAAGCCCAATGAGCCAGCGCCCAAGTGGAAAGGCGAGCCATTCAATCGTCCAACCCACGTGGCGATTTCGCCCATCAATCACGACATCTTTGTTTCAGATGGGTATGGCAACTGTCGCATTCATCGCTTCACGCACGATGGGCGACACATTTTGTCATGGGGGGAGCCTGGTATTGATGCGGGACAGTTCATCCGCCCGCACAATCTTGTCATTGATAGCGATGGCCTCGTGTATGTGGCTGATCGCGAGTGCCATCGCATCCAAGTCTTCGAGCCGAATGGCAAATTTGTGACGATGTGGAACAACATTCATCGTCCTGACGGCATCGCGCTCGACAAAGACGGCAACTTCTTCATTGGCGAGCTGAATGCGATGGATGGCATGGAAGGTTGTCCGAGTTTGGGACATCGCGTCAGCATTTACAATTTGCAAGGGCAGTTGCAGGCGCGCATCGGCGATCCCGACGAAGGCGAAGGTCCGACGCAGTTCATCGCGCCGCACGGCGTTGCAGTGGACTCAGCCGGTTCGTTGTACGTGGGCGATGTCGCCTACACCATTCGCGGGCGACGCATGGACCCACCGCGTCATCTCAAATGTTTCCGTAAGTTTCGCAGGATTAAAGCATAAGGCACACTATGAAAGCCGTCGTCATGGCAGGTGGCGCAGGCTCACGGTTGCGCCCACTCACCGTTGCGCGTCCGAAACCGATGGTCTCTTTGCTGGGCAAGCCCGTGTTGGAGCATATTCTCGCGTTGCTCAAACGGCATGGCATCGAGGAAGTGATTCTCACGCTGCAATATATGGCGCCCGTCATCCAAAATTATTTTGGTGACGGCGAAGCGTTTGGCATGAAGATTCACTACTCGATTGAAGATACCCCCTTAGGCACGGCGGGATCCGTGAAGCTCGCGCAAGACTATCTGGATGAGCCATTCCTCGTCATCAGCGGCGATGCGTTGACCGACTTCGACCTGCGGGAGATCATCGCGTTTCATCGCGCCAAACGCGCGCTGGCGACATTGACGCTCTACCGCGTGCCGAACCCGCTCGAATATGGCGTCGTCGTGTTGGATCACGCGCAACGGGTTACACAATTTGCCGAGAAGCCGTCGTGGGGCGATGTGTTTAGTGATACAGTGAACACGGGCATTTACGTGCTTGATCCGCAAGTGCTGGACGAGATTCCGTCGAATTGTGTGCGTGATTTTAGCCAAGATGTGTTTCCGGCGTTGTTGTCGAAACGCGCGCCAATGTATGGTTACGTCGCTGCGGGTTATTGGTGCGATGTGGGCGATCACGCAACCTACGTGCAAGCGAATGCAGATTTCTTGACGGGTAAGGTGCAGTTGCCGATACCCGGGCAGCGCATGAGCGGGCAAGTGTGGGGCGGGGAAGAGGTGGAGATTGCGCCTGACGCGCAGCTCTATGGTCCCGTGTTCTTGGGGCGCGGCGCGAAGCTGAAGGATGGCGTCATCGTGCATGGCCCGACGTTCATCGGCGATTACACGGTGTTGGACACGGGCGCACAAGTGGACCGTTCGCTCATCTGGCGCAACTCGTATATTGGCGAGCGCGCAGAAGTGCGCGGCGCCATCATCTGCCGTCAGTGTCGTTTGAAATCGGGCGTGGCGATTTTTGAGGGCGCGATTTTGGGCGACAACTGCATCGTCGGTGAGAATGCGATCATTCATCAAGGTGTGCGCGTCTGGCCCGAAAAAGAAATCGAATCGGGTGCGACCATCAAGACCTCGGTGATTTGGGGCGCGCAAGGGCGACGCTCGCTATTCGGACGTTATGGCGTGACGGGTTTGGTGAACGTGGATTTGACGCCCGAATTTGCGGCGAAATTAGGCGCGGCTTTTGGTGCGCTGCACAAAGTCGGGGCGTTGGTTACGGTCAATCGCGATTTGAACAAGACCTCGCGTATGATCAAGCGCGGCATCGTTGCGGGGTTGCCCGCTTCAGGCGTCAATGTGATTGATTTGGAGAACGTGCCGATTCCGGTCGCGTGCTATTACACCCATGCGTCTCATGCGGTGGGAGGCGTGCATGTGCGACTCTCACCTTATGATCGGCGGGTGGTGGACATCAAGTTTTTCACCTCTGAAGGCTTGCCCATTGACAAGCAAGCCGAGCGCACCATCGAGCGTATCTTCTTTCGCGAAGATTTTCGGCGCGTGTATCTGGACGACATTGGACATATTGAAAACGCCCTCGACGTGGTTGAGCGTTATTCAGAGCATTTTTGTCGCAAGTTGTCCGTGTCGGCGATGCGGCGACGCAAGTTCAAACTTGTCGTGGACTACGCACATGCGCCCGCCAGCTTGGTGTTGCCGCGTTTGTTGAACGAGTTAGGCTGCAATGTCATCGCGCTCAACAGCACGCTCGATCCTGAGCGCATGTCGGTGCCGCGTGAAGATTTTGAGCGTGACCTGGAGATGTTGGGGCGCATCACAAACGCGACGAATGCGGATTTGGGCGTGCGTTTCGATGTGGGTGGCGAAAGAATTTTTTTGGTGAGCGCGCAGGGCGCGCGGGTGCCTGATCGGCAGTTGAAGGCGGCGATGGTCGAACTGGCATTGCGCGTCAAACCCGAGGGGCGCATCGTCGCGCCGGCGCATACGTCGTTGGCGTTGGAGCGCATCGTCGCAAAATACGGCGGACAGGTCACGCGCGCGAAACTCGACGCCATGTCGTTGATGACGACAGCGACCCAAGCAGGCGCGCTCATGGCTGCGGACGGCGCCGGCGGTTTTATCTTTCCTGAATTTCAAGCGGTTATGGATGGTTTATTTGCCATTGCGAAATTGTTGGAATGGTTGACCGTGTGCGATACACATTTATCGGCGGTGTTGAGTGGTTTGCCGCCCAATGCGGTGGCGCATCGAACTGTGGCGTGCGCGTGGGCGACGAAGGGGCGCGTGATGCGGCTGTTGAGCGAGCGCTTTCAGGGATATAAGACCGAGCAGGTAGATGGCTTGCGCCTCAATTTGGAGCACGAGTGGGTTTTGATTGCGCCTGATCCTGAAGAGCCGCTCTGTCACGTCTATGCCGAATCAAGGACGGAGCGCGAGTCGCGTGGGTTGTTGGATAAATATGTGAACTTGGTGATTGAGTTGCAGAAGGGATGAAGTAAACGGGTAAATGAGCAACTCACGTGACGCAGTGGCGTCATTGCGAGCGTGGTGTGCGCTGCACTCTCCGAGCCAAAAGTATAGGATTGCTTCGTCGTGAAATGGACTTACAGCGATACTGCGTGGGTAAATGAGGGAAATGAGTCTGTAGTATCCCTCGCCTTCTCATTGCTTGACCATACATGCAGCCATTATTCCTCTTCAAACTCTTCGGCGTGCCGTTCTTCTCTTATACGACGCTGGTGATTGCAGGCATCATGTTGGCATGGTTGGCGGTAGTTTCCCAGTTGTCTATGTCTGCGAATCGTATTGGGGCATTGCGCCTAGTCAACGAAGCGTTCGCGTGTGTAGCATTGGGCGCTGTTGTCAGCGGGCGCATCATGCACATTGCGTATAACATTGAGTATTTTGTCGAAAGACCATCGGAACTGTGGCGTTATTGGGATGGCGGTGTTAGTTTGGTCGGCGTGTGCATAGGGGGTATGTTGGCGCTGTGGTTATGGTGTCGGTGGCGGCGTGTATCGCTGGCATGGGCGTTGGATGTGGCCGCGTTGCCCGTTGCAGTGTTGGCGGCATTGGCATGGCTTGGCGCGTTTCTGCATGGCTCGCAATATGGCGCGCCCGTTGACCATGTGTTGGCGCTCGAATTGCGTGATACGTACGGCGTCATCATCGCGCGCTGGCCCACGCAACTATATGCGGCGGTGTGGTGCGCGCTGTGTGGTTTGTGGTTGTGGTGGTGGGGGAAGGGCGATGCGCGGTCGTGGCTTGGGTTGCGCGCAACCGCATTCATCGTCGCATACAGTGCGGGCTTGTTCCTGCTCGACTTCACGCGCGGCGATGCCTCCATCATGGTTGCAGGGTTGCGGTTGACGCAATGGTTGTATGGGGTGGGGAGTGGGTTGGCGTTGGCGCAGCGGGTCGTGTCGCGAAAGTAGGTTGTGGTGGGGCTTGGGGCATTTTTACATAGGGCGAACTTTGAGAAAGTATTGACGATACACAAAAAACTCAGTAAAATCGGGCAAAATTTGCCACCCTAAAAGGAGACACAAACTATGGCGATGTCAAAGAGTCAGATCGCATCAGCGTTGGCGGATGCGACTGAGATTACCAAGAAGCAGAGCGCAGCGTATCTGGATGCGCTGGCTGAACTAGCGTACAAGGAAGCGAAGAACACCTTCACACTGCCGGGCTTTGGCAAGCTCGTGTTGGTGGAGCGGCCTGCACGTGAAATGGTGATGCGCTTTGGTCCGAAAGCGGGACAGAAAGTGAAGGTGCCTGCCAAGAAGGTGGTGAAGTTCCGCGTGGC
>CAZDYP010000137.1:0-5755 GCA_964509505.1 uncultured Anaerolineae bacterium
GCACAGTCGGCATCACGAACACCATCATCACGAGTCACACCAGTGGCATCAGTCGTACCAACGGCGTCGTGTTCGAGAACTACAACCTGTTCTTTGGCAATAGCGTAGCTACAGTAGGAGGTGTCACGAGCGGCGAAGGCAGCCTCATCCAGAATCCTGATTTCACCGACCCGACGTTGGACGATTATCACCTTGCAGCCCATAGTTGCGCCATTGATCTGGGCTCAGCTATCGGCGTCAACCGTGACTTCGAAAACGATGTGCGCCCACAGGGTAGCGGCTTCGACATGGGCTTCGACGAATCGCCGATTGGCAGCACACGCTTGTGTGGTTTGAATTTTGCAAGTAACCCTGTTACACCGACCGTTGGTGTGCCAGCGTTCTTCGTGGCGACACAGACGCCCGGCGCAGGCATCACGTACACGTGGAGTATCAATGGCGTCGTCGTTGGAAACAGCCGTACCCTTTCCTATACATTCATGCAGAGTGGCGTTTACACAGCCACACTGGTGGCCACGAACGGTACCAACACGCTCACCGTAACCAAACAAGTCGCGGCGTTATGGCGGTCTTACTTGCCACTGATACAGAAACCTGTTCCGTATATTGCAGGTATTCGTTACGTAGCCCCAGGGGGAAATTGTGGGGGACCTCCCTTGTGTTATGCGACCGTGCAAGAAGCAGTAGATGCCTCTAAAGATGGCGATGAAATTCGTGTAGCCAGTGGGACGTACAGGGGTGTGCAGTCACGTGATGGTGCGGCGGCCGTTGTGCATGTCACCAAAACCGTGACCATACGCGGAGGCTACACGACGACAAACTGGGTAACTGCCGACCCGCTTGCTAACCTCACCACCCTTGATGCTCAATCTTCTGGATCAGTCATCGTCATTCGTGGCAACATCAGCACAACGATTGAAGGCTTGCGCGTGACCCGCAGCTCTTACAACTACTTTGGCAGCATCAGAGGTGGTATCTACGCTCTTTCTGCCACCGTCACACTGAACAATAACACCATCCTAAACAACAACGACGGTGGAGTATATTTGCGCCGTGGTGCGGCTCATTTGAGCGGCAATACCATTAGCAACAACTGGGCCAGTTGCGGCGGCGGAGTATATCTGTCTGCAAGCCTGGCTACACTGATAAGCAATACCATTAACAATAATTCCGCCCACTATGGCGCAGTTTGCGTGTCCGGAGGCACCGTCACCCTCAGCAGGAACACCATTCGCAACAACTATGGTTTTGGGGTGCATCTGATTGCCAGCAATGACTCTCTCCTAGATGGCAACACGATTAGCAGCAATTCATTGAACGGCGTGGATATAGACGATAGCGTGGTCACGTTGAACAACAACCTCATCGCCAATAACGGTTGGGGCGGAGTCTATACGCTATACAGCTACATCACATTGAACGGCAACACCATCCGCAACAATAACGGCAGGGGAATCTATGCGCATCATGGCACTGCCACGCTGATTAGCAACACCCTTTACCTCAATCGCGGATGGGGCATCTATCTGTACGCGCTTGACGATGCGCTGGTGCAAGGCAACACCGTGACCAGCAACGGACGTGGTATCTTCCAAAGTCGTCGTAATGCAACCTTGATTGGCAATACGCTCAACAACAATTGGAATTGGGGCATCGCTTACAGCGTGCTGCTTTCTTCGACCAACACGACGCTCATCAACAACGTGATTAAAGAAAATTTAGGCGAGATCAGGGTCAACAATGCGAGCTTGATCCACACCACCATCGCCGACAATGATCGTGGCGTCGTCGTCAGTGGCCGGACAACCTTCACAAACACCATTCTGGTCAATCAGACAATCGGCATCAGCGTAACACTGGGTAGCACTACGACACTCAACGGTGTGCTTTGGTTCGGTAACGGCGTGAATATCACGGGAACAGGCACAAGCATCGTCACCAATGAGTTTAATGGTGACCCGGTTTTCGCTCCTGACCGCTATCATTTAAACACGGGTTCAGCTGCCATTGATAGAGGTGTAGTAACCGCTGTGGTAGCCGATATTGACGGTCAAGCGCGTCTCTACGGTGCAGCGCCCGATCTTGGCGCGGACGAATTGCATTATACGCTTGACCGCAAAGTATATCTGCCACTCGTGTTTCGTTAGACGAGAAAGGAATAGACCATGCGTAACCCAGCATTCGCTCAACAATCCCGCCGCTCATCGCGTTGGTTGCTCTGGGGCGGCGGCTGTCTTGCGCTTTGCTTGTGCATCTGGGTACTGGCAATTGGCGCAGTGATGCTTGCTTCCGACGAGCAAATCGAGCAAGTGAAACGATGGCTGGGGTTGAGTGTGTCCTCACAGGCGGCGGAATGGGCACCGGCCGATGCGTTGACGTTCATCGTCGTCAACCCCCATTTCGCAGAGCTGGCGAGCTTTGTGTTACTCAAGCCCATCTTTGAAAAAAATCCTGCCTATCTCAAAGCTGTGCTTGACCTCGCGCAGAGCTACACGCCGGGCAGAGGCGTGAATTTCGAGCGTGACGTGTTGCCTTGGTTAGGCGCGGAAATGGCTTTCGTCGTGCTAGGTTTTGAAGTTGATCCACAATCTACTTGGCGAACCAATCCTAACTTCGTCTGGATGGCAGACACGCGCAACGTCTCGCAATCCGAAGTCGCCCTCGCGCGCATCCGCCAAGACGCCGCGGATGTGGGTTGGACGTTCAGCTCGGAACGCTACAAAGACATCGAGCTCATCAGCTCAAAGCCGCCATTAGCAGAAGCATGGCGCAGAGGCGGCACCCTCGCCATCTTTCAAAACCGCGTGATGTATGGCGCAAACGCGGCGACGCTCAAGAAAATTATAGATGCGAAAAGCGGCGACCCACAACGCACGTTGCAACACCATCCGAAATATCGCGCCGTGCTGAACAAGCTGCCCCAAGGACATGCGGCAATGCTGTATATGGATTTGGGCGAGGTCATCAAGCAATCGTCACCTGAGACGAGTCGTAGCACGGCCGCGCTCAACGATCTACAGAGCCTTGGCGTGTCTTTGTCGTTTGCGCCCGATGGCTTGCGCTTCGATTACATCACGCTCTTCGACGAGCAACGCTCATCGTCCGCACTCAAAAAACTGTTGGCGACCTACAAGCCTAATCCCAACACGGTATTCAACCAGTTGCCTCCCTCGACCATCTTGGCGATTGGTGGGCAAGACTTGAAGGCGCAGTGGGAGTATCATGTGGCGGTGTTGAGCGACAAAGAGAAAGAGAATTTTCAGCAGTCGCGCGACAAAGAAAAAAGGGAAAAAGGCATTGATATCGAAGCAGACCTCATGGCGTGGCTAACGGGCGAATATGCCTTCGCGTTTGTGCATATCTCCGATCCAAGCAAAGATTTCTCTATAATTCCTCCCGTGCTTCTGCTAATCGAAGTGCGGGATCAAGCGTTGGCGCAAAGCAAGATAGACAAGCTGGCGCGAGCATATATGTCTCCTGAGGAATTCATCGTCTCTCAAACGATTCGCGGCATCCCCATGCAAATTGTGAGCCGACGGGTGGTGAGCAGAAACCCTTCCACCGTTTATGGGTATGGGTTCGTCGGCAATTACTTGGTGATTGGCACCAGCGAGGAAGTGTTGGGTATGGCCGTGGACAGCCTGAACCAACCCCTCAGTCGTGACGACGCATTTCAGAAAGTCATCAAACCGTTGCCACGAGCGAACATTGGCATGTCGTATTTGTCCATCCCATGGCTGATGGAGTTTGCAAAGCCAACCGAAAGCTCAAGGCGTGCTGAATTTGAATGCGAGGCAGTGCCGTTTTTCAAACCAGTCAAAGGCATCGGTCTGTCCTATGGCGTGCCGCGAAACGACGCGCAAATGGCAACTCTGTTCATCCATATCAGCGAGCCGCCCACGCCACAGCCAACCCCATGTCCCACAAAAACGCCGACCTTCACCCCCACGCCTCCACGCCCATTCGTCGCCACAGGGACGCCAACACCCACCCCGCGACCTACGTTGACGCCTACGCCCACACGCCGACCGTAAGGCTTTCATTGTGAAGTTCAGCTTCCCTGCTGAAAAAGGAACAAACCATGAATCACTCACCATCCAATCGTCGGAAGCAACGCCAGTCACAGCGGTCCTTATGGAATGGCAGTTGTCTCGCATTTGGCTTGGGTATTTGCGCGCTGGCGTTTGGCTTGAGTGTTTTCGTCATCACGCTCGGCGCGAGACTGTTCGCTTTTGATGAACAAATCATGCAAGCCAAACAATGGTTAGAGTTGAACGGCTCTACCGACTTTGGTGTAGAACGCTCGCGGTGGATTTGGAATCCACCGCCCCAAGCGCGGGATTCCAAATCCCGCGCGAGCAGGTGGGGGTTTCTACATCAAAGCCAGGAGAGCCAGTTGAACGAAATCTCAAAGCCGACAGAGACACCCAGCAAACCCATGACACCCACTCGACTCGCTGCGCTTACGACACCCACTTCGACCCCGACTCCGACACCAACATCCACGCCCAAAGCTTTCGACACAAGGAGGTTATAAACCCAGTCGCCACTCACATTCCATGCCTGGCGAGCCCGATTGGACGACGCGGTGCTGGTTGCCTGCTCGTCTGCTCGTTGTGTGAGTATAACTCTGCGACGAGCGTATTAACTTCAACCCATTGACCTCTAAAATCCTGAGGATCCCAAGGAGGGTTAGATGTTCACGAACCCAATTTCTTTGGGCGCAGCAAGTCGGCTTTTACTTCAGCTTTGCGTTGCGCGCTGAACTGGAGGCGCGGGCGGGCGGCAATCCCTCGTGGAACACGGGCGTGAATTACCGCACTCAATTCGCCCACTCGGTTAACCATAACCAAGTCAAGTCGCTGTATCAAGCGGCTGGGCTTGATCTAGAAGCCGATCTCAAGGCATTGGAAGACGCGCCCCGCATTGCTGCCGTGCCGAGTGCGACAAGCTATCTCGCGCAATACCTCACGCTCAATGGGCAGATCCAAGCGCCTGTGCTGACCATGCACACCACGGCGGATGGGCTCGTTGCAGTGGAAAATGAGCAAGCGTATGCCAGCGTCGTTCATGCGGCGGGCAACAATCACCTATTGCGTCAAATCTTTGTCCATCGTGCGGGCCACTGCATGTTCACACCCGCAGAGACACTTACCGCTTTCCAGATGCTGCTGGCGCGGTTGCAGCAAGGTCATTGGGGCAGCCATGACTCACAAAAGCTGAACGCCGCTGCTGCTGCCCTCGGCGCATTGAACAACTTTCCGCCTGCGTTCATCCAATATCACCCAGCCAAGTTCTTGCGACCATAGAACCTAATGGGCTTAAGGTCCAAAACATCATGCCCACTAATCGTGTCCTCATCACAACCAGTGGGCATCGTTTTTTACCGCCTCCCAACTACTTCCTCAATCAGCCGCATCAGCCTCGGCGCCGCCTTCTGTCCTGCCTCCAATACCTCGTGGTGCAGCTCTTCCGCGGTGAAGCGCTCGTCGGCGGGTTCGCCCGTCGCAGGGTTGCTGATGAGCGACAACCCTAACACTTTCATGCCACAATGCACGGCGACAATCGTCTCGTTCGCCGTTGACATGCCCACCGCATCACCGCCGAGTAAGCGCAACATCCGCAGTTCCGCCGCCGTCTCGAAGCTCGGCCCCGCGACAGCCGCATAGATGCCCTCATGCAGCAGGATACCCAACTCACTCGCAATCGTCTTAGCGAGTTTGCGTAGCGTTGGGTCATACGCAGGATTCATCGC
>CAZDYP010000137.1:5765-15893 GCA_964509505.1 uncultured Anaerolineae bacterium
GTCGTGTCATTTGGCCCATACAGTGGATTGAAGCCTGCCATGCCAACCATGTTGATGTGATCGTTGATGAGCATGAGGTCGCCCGCTGCAAACTTCGGATTCAGCCCGCCCGCTGCATTGGTGAGGATGAGCGTCTCGACACCCAACGCGCGCAACACACGCACGTAGAACGTCGCTTGTTGTGGCGTGTAGCCTTCGTAAAAGTGCGTGCGCCCACGCAAGACGCACACAGGCTGGTCGCGCAGCGTCCCAAGTCGCAGCTCGCCCGTGTGCCCTTCGACGGTTGTGCGCGGAAAATCGGGAATGTCGGCATAAGGAATCGTGACCGCATCCGCGAGCGCATCAGCCAGCGCGCCCAACCCTGACCCTGTGACGATGGCGATGGTCGGGCGCAATGAGGTGCGCGTGCGGATGTCGTTGGCGGCAGATTGATAAGGCATAAGTAGTTGAAGGTCAAAGACGAAAGATTGAAGATTGGAGCCCCATTATCTAGGTATCAATCTTTAGGCTTTAGTCTTATTTCGCACGGGGGTGCGCGTCGTTATACACTTCGCGCAAGCGGTCGTTGGTTACATGCGGATAGACTTGCGTCGTCGCGCTGTTCGCATGACCCAGCAACGCTTGCACGTTGCGGAGGTCGGCGCCGTTGTTGAGCATGTGCGTCGCAAACGAATGGCGCAGCGTGTGCGGCGTCACTTCGACGGCAATGCCGACACGCCGCGCATACTCCTTGATGATGAGCCACAAACCCTGCCGCGTCAGCCGCTCGCCACGCTGATTGACGAATAACGCTTCTTGCAATGGATCTTTCAACAATTGATGACGCCCATTCTGAATGTAGGTTTGCAACGCCGTGACGGCTTGCGTGTAGAGGGGCAGAATACGCTCCTTCGCGCCCTTGCCCGCGCAACGAATGAAGCTGTTTTTAGGGTCAGTTTCGTTCAAGCTCAGGTCATTCAGGTTGAGCTGAATCAATTCGGTAATCCGCATGCCCGTCGCATACAACGCCTCCATGATGGCGCGGTCCCGTTGCCCTTTCGGGCTAGAATCTTTTGCGGGTTCGGCGAGCAAGCGTTCCACATCTTGCACCGACAGCGCGTTGGGCAGATACTTGCGAACTTTCGGGGCATCCAGCGTCGTCAGCGGATTTTCGGCGATGATGTTTTCGAGTGTGAGAAAATGGAAGAATGATTTCAGCGCGGCGACCTTGCGCGCCACCGTGGTGGACGACATTTTTTGCGCCTTCATGTGCAAAACGTATTCGTTCATGTCGGCGCGCGAGATTTGCGCCCACGTCGCATGGGGCGTTTTCTTTTGCAAATACGCCGCGAGTTGCCCAAGGTCATTTTGGTACGCCGCCAACGTATTTTGCGCGTAGCCTTTTTCGACGGTGATAAATTTCAGGAAAGCTTGAATTTGCTCTTGCATAGTGAGTCCTTAGAAAGTGTTTTGAAAATATAAGACCGAGACCCTAAAGGTTTCGCTGGCCAGCAAAAAAGCATTTCACACAGGCTTTCCGAGCAACTTGTGAACCCGCTTCGCCAGAAAAACCTTTAGGGTCTGAATTTCAAAACACTCTCTTAGTCTTTAGTCATTAGTCGCTAGTCACGTGCGACCCACGACTAGCACTACTCACAACCCGTCCTAGCGATTCAACCACCTTACAATCACATTCAACGCTATGGTTAAGACAATGCTCAAGATGATGCTCGTCGCAAGCGGAAAGAAACACGAGATACGCTCATGCTGGAATACGAAATCGCCGGGCAACCGTCCGAGAAACGGCGTGCGTCCTATCGCCCACATCAACACGCCGAGCGCGGCGATGCCAAGACCAATGAAGATGAGGACCTTGCCAATTGAACTCATGTCAAACATAACTACACCAACCGCTCCTGCTCCGGCCTTTCGGGTGGCTTCAACCCCAAATGCTCATACGCCCATCGCGTCGCCACGCGCCCGCGCGGGGTGCGGTCAAGGAAACCCAGCTGCAACAAGTATGGCTCATAGACATCCATGATGGTGTCCGTCTCTTCGCTGACCGAAGCGGCGAGCGTTTCGAGTCCGACAGGACCGCCGTCAAACTTCTCGATGATAGCGCGCAACAGTTTGCGATCCACTTGGTCGAGACCCAGCTCGTCCACCTCCAACATCTTCAGCGCCGCCTTCGCCACCTCAGGTGTGATGGCGCCATTCGCCTTCACTTGCGCGTAGTCGCGCGTGCGCCGCAAGAGGCGAATCGCCACGCGCGGCGTCCCGCGCGCCCGTCGCGCAATCTCCAGCAGTCCCCCCTCGTCAATCGGCACTTTGAGCGTGTGGGCTTTCTGCTGCACGATGGCTTTCATGCTCGTTTCGTCGTAGAATTCGAGATGATAGACGACGCCGAAGCGGTCACGCAACGGCGCGGTCATCAACGCCACGCGCGTTGTCGCGCCGATGACGGTGAACTTCGGCAGCTTCAAGCGCAATGAACGCGCGCTCGGTCCTTTGCCGATGATGATGTCGAGTGCGTAGTCTTCCATCGCCGGATACAAGACTTCCTCGACGACGCGGCTGAGGCGATGCACTTCGTCAATGAACAGCACATCGCCCTTCTTCAAATTCGAGAGAATTGCCGCAAGGTCGCCCGCGCGCTCGATAGCGGGTCCTGATGTGACTTTGATGCTCGCGCCCATCTCGTTGGCGATGACATTCGCCATCGAGGTCTTGCCCAAGCCCGGCGGACCATACAACAAAATGTGGTCGAGCGGCTCGTTGCGCGCTTTGGCGGCGTTGATAGCGATGCTCAAATTCTCTTTCAGTCGCTCTTGACCAATGTAATCTGTTAATCGTTGTGGGCGCAGGCTCTGGTCGGCGCTGCGGTCTTCGTCACGCGAGCCAGGAGTGACAATGCGGTTAGGTGGTTCGGTTGGCATGGTAGTCTTGGACACATTATACCAAAGGGAGGGGTAGAGAGGCGAAAATATGGCAAATCACAAAGCCCACCTTTCCAATCCAAAATTTGACTTTAGGCAAAAACCCATTCAGCCCCAAGCGGTTTCGAAAATCGCTCAGAGCTAGGACCTCTTTACTTAGATAAGACCAAGATGCTATTTTCATTATCCCCCTTTCTTCCTATACTATCAGCGCTTCAAAGGAGAGGTCCTCATTAACTAGCCTCTCTCTTCTGCCCCTCATTTCTGATTAGCTCATGAATCTTTACCGCCATCTCATTGAAACCAATCTCTCACGCATCGAAGATCATTGGCATCGCCTCGAAACACGCATCACTGCTGAACGGACATTGCGCGCTTTAGGCTACCCATTCATCGTGCGTTCCAATTGCGCGGCGGTGATGGCGCTGGCCGAACTCACCGAGCGACGTTTCAGCAGCTGTCAACCTATCACCACTACTACTACAGGACAGATTGATTTGTTCGCATTGGGCGACATGCCCACAACGCCGATTGACCCATTGGCATTTGAGCATCAATTTCAAACGGTGGCGAACGGCGAACAGGGTCTGCTACACTGGGGACGCTGGGGCAGTCTATATGCTGATTGGACGCGCCCCGCTGCTTTTGGGTTCGTCTCATCCGAGCTCGTGCAACATCCAACGCTTGCCAGTCGCCATTGTCTTGACACATTTATTTTGATCGCGCTCTTGCGACAACCCGTCGGCATGTTGCATGCTTCAGGGCTGGTGAAAGATGGGCATGTCATCTTGTTGATTGGACCCCATGGCGCGGGCAAGTCCACAACGGCCTTGCGCCTAATTCGCGCAGGGTATCGTCTCATCTCCGATACGTTGATGTTTGTGCGCCTGTGCGAGGAGCGGATTCAACTGCTCGGCTATGGGGTAGGCGAACTCAAGCTCACATCCGAAGGCTTGACGCTCTTTCCTGAACTACTACAAACCACCCCCGACCTTTCAACCGATGGGCGTCGTAAACCGATTTTCTGGTTGCGCGATCTAATGCCGGCGTGTGTCGAAACCGCAGCGGTATATCCGCACACCATAGCGTTGTGTCTGACGCAACGCTCCCACGATGAGCATACTCATCTCTCGCTGCTGGATGAAGATATTGCCCTCTACCAGCTCACCCGCAACACCAGTTACCTCGATGAAGTGGATGTGATGTCACGCAATCTGTCTGTGATTCACCAACTCATTCAACGCAGCCGCGCGTATATGTTGGAATTGGGACGTGATGTGGACGAGCTCGTGCAGACCCTCGTCACCACCGCGCGCCCTTAAATCCCGATTGTGCCGCCTCCCGTGCGCGCCCTGCGGCGTGTTTGTCGGGAGGCTTTTTCTTTCAGCACAAAGCTGCGTTTACTCATCTCTTACCTTAATTGTGTATCTTTTATTTTTTCATCACGTTATGCTAGTTGCCAAGCTGCCCCATACCCTAATTCCTTTGGCAAATTGCCTCTGGCGAATCATCGTGGAGCGAGGTTATGGCCCCTAAAAGCGATTCGCTCTTGAGGCGCGCCCAACATTTGGAGCCAGCTGCGTGGTCAGAAATTTACGATCAACTCTATCCGCGCGTCTATGCGTTTTTGTTGACCCGCGTGCATGACGCAATGTTGGCAGAAGATTTGGCGGCGGATGTCTTTGTGAATGCGCTGCGCGCGATTGGCTCGTATGAGGATCGCGGTTTGGGGTTGACAGCGTGGCTATTCCGCATTGCCAACAATCGCCTCAAGGACTATTATCGGCGGCAAGCGGTGCGTCCACAGGAAGACCTTGAAACCATTGAGGAAACATTGGGCGCGCATGGCGACGTGCCTTTGCCTGTCGAGTTTGATTTGCAGACTGCCTTGCAGCACCTTAAGCCCGAACAGCGGCAAATTTTGCATCTACGGTTTGTAGAAGGTCTGACTAGCGTGCAGGTCGCGCAAGTCTTGGATAAAACTGAAGCTGCGGTGAAGATTGCGCAGCACCGCGCGCTGAAAGCGCTGCGACTAATTTTGAAAACAGGGTAGGGACAGGCAGACCGATGAGGCGACAACCGCGCAGTGCGCGGCGTCGAAACCTCATCAGCCTGAGACGGTTCATCCAAGCTGTTTTGAGTTCTATTTCATGAGTTCGTCTTTTGAGGATCGTCTTGACGCGGCGCTCAATGCGCTAAATGAAACGAGGGGCGACGACGCCCGCTTCTCTACTGCCGAGCCAGAGATCGTGGAGCTCACGCGAATCGCGGCGACGATCAAAAGTCAACCCCAGCCATTGCCATCAGCGGCCGCCCAGCAACGTGGTCGCGCTCGCTTGCTGGGCGAACTCGCGCAGCTCAAGCAGCGACCACCGTCACGGCGTTTCACGTTTAGCGTATTGACTTCTTGGCGCGTGGCTTTGGGCGTCGTGGTGTTCGTCGTGCTATGCGGCGCTGGCATGTTGAGCGCGTCGGCGAACAGCTTGCCCGGCGACTGGTTGTATGGGATGAAGCTGACGAGCGAACAGGTCGCGCTCACGCTGACGTTTGAGGCGCGGGCGCGTCAGCAATTGGAAGACGCCCATACGCAGAAGCGTTTGCAGGAAGTGGAAAACCTGCGCGCCCTGCGTCGTCCCGCGCGCACCCAACTCGAAGGTGACGTGCAAGGAGTCGCCCCCACCATGCTCGTTATACAAGGGGTAGCGCTTACCGTAGAGCCAAAGGCGTTACAGCCAATGGCGCAACTCAAGGCAGGCGATCGGATCAAAGCGACCATTCAAACCGATGCGAATGGCAATGCCGTCATCACCGAATTGCAAGGCATACCAGCGCGCCTCACCCCATCCATGCTAGAGGCATCGCCCACCAGTCGCGCGGTTGAGCCTGCGATAACAGCCTCATACACGCCCACCCCCTTGAGTGCGGTTACCAATACACCCATCCCCACGTCAACGCGGACGCCCGCATCAACCACGACGCCAACCGTGACCCCGCCAACTATGCTGACGCCCACACCCGCATCAACCTCCACGCCACCGCCCGCAGCGCCACACCCAACACTAACGCTTACACCCCTACCAAGCCACACGGCAACAGCACCACCGACGCCCTCCAATACACCGAGACCTACCGCGTCATCTACACCACAAAGTACTCACTCACCAACACCGCACGCGACCCTGACACTGACACCTGAGCCAACCGAGAAACCAGAGCTAACAGACACGCCTGCGCCTCCTGCTACGCCCACCCTCACGCGCATCCCACCCACCTTGACGCCTACACCCCGACCAACACTGACACCCACCCGCATTCCACCGACCCCCACGACGATGCCATCGCGCGAGCCAACACCGCAACCGACGCTGACCTCAACACCCGTCAATGTCACGCCGACACGAATAGCCACGCAAACGCCCATTGCGACGACGACGCCCAAACCGACGCCCATCATTGTGCCGACGACCACACCTCACCCAACGCCCACGCCGCCCCACATAACACCTGCGCCGAGCGTGCGCCCCACGTTGGAACGCACACCCACCAGAGTTTCGACTCACGCCACCCCTTGATTCAAAAATACCCCGAGCTGTGCGCGCTGTTGGGCAAGAGCGCAAGTTAGACTACTTCACAAATTGACATGTGCGCAACACCTCATCATACGCCGCGCGCACTTGCGAAAGATACGGCGCAAGCGCAGGGATTTGTGAATCGTAGGGAGACAACGAAAAGTGGAACAACTTGCCCTTACGCAAGACATACGTATCGAGCGAGCCTGCTAACGCGGGCTGCCCCGTCAATTGCTCGGCGGGTTCGCCGCACGCCGTTACTTTTGTGCGCTTGATGGCGTTGACGATCTCAGCTGGGAAGCCTTCCAGTTGGGCGTCCACTGCCGCCGCGAGTGTCGTCTCGTTCACCACGCGCGCGTTGAGTGTGATTGCAAACGTGAATGGCTCCGCGCTCGTGCCCACACGTGGCCCCATCAGCGTCAAGCCATTGGGCGTGTCGGATACGCGCGGCACATGCGCCCAGCCGCTCGGATACGTGAACGCGATGCCGAGTTGGTCGTCCAACACGCTTTGATTGGATAGCGGCTTGGTCGCCGTCGCATTCGCAATGACATTCGTCGGCGTCGGCGACGAGCCGAGCGGAATGTCCAGTGCGCAAGCGACGACGCACCAACTAACCAGGATGAGAGCAAATGGTTTCATTAGGTTGGCTCTCCAACGACGTGGGGTATGGCTAAACTCATCAAGGGTGTGAACTCCTAGGGCAATCGCCTTGAGGACGATGTGCGCGCTTCATCATACAGCAAAAAGATTGACTTTGCCACGCCCATGCAACAGCCTGAGGACATCTCTTCACACCGGTTAGCCACACACGCAAAACAAAACGAGCGATGCGTGTCAGCGCCGCATCGCTCGCTTTCATAGGGCACAACCTAAACCCCCTTTCCTCGCGTCTCCTCACTCGTGAAGTGTCACTGGTCACTTGTTACTCATCGCCCGTTTCCTCGTTCCACATTTCCTCATTTACTCTCTTAGTAGCTCGCCGTCCCAGTATTGAACGTCCACGCATACACTTTGCTGCTGACCGTAATCGTCACTGCATAGGCGCTTTCTGCGTTCAATGGAGCGCGGGGGAGCAAGACGATGGCATTGCCATTGTTCAACACGTTGCGCGCAACCGATTGGGCATACGCATCAGAGTTCGTGTAGTTCGCGGCGTGGAGCTGGCAATGCTCAACCGCTTGCCCCTTCACCGTCAGCGATGTTTGCGTGACGTTGGTTGCATTGGCGTCCGAACCCAACCGTAGGATAATCGGCGCTCCCATCGGATAGGTATAGCCTGCGCAGCTGCTCGCGGGATCGGGCCACTCGTATTGATGCGTGAGATTGGTCGTGGTGCTATTCTTGCCAGGGAACATCACTGCCGCATCCGTGCGCGCCTCAGCCATCCCACGCAAGATATCGAGGCAAGCGGCTGTCTTGATGGTCTGATTGACGTCCTGATACATGCCAAAACCTGTCTTGCTCCACCGTGGATCCAACATGCCGACTGCGTGAAACGTCGCTCCCATCCAGCTATCAATCAACACTTGCTCGTCACTCAGCATCACGCTTGAACCAATGACGTTGCTCGCGCGCCCCGCCGCATCCCCTTCGGGTGTGTACCAAGGCAAGGTGGAATTCTCCGTGTGCGACACCGTATTGTTGTTGACGAGATAGCGCGCATGTTTCTGGCAAGCATCCGACCAACTTTTGTCTTCGGTCACAGGCGATAAACCAGAGGCGCGGCGATAGGTGTTAAGGTATGCAAGCCACGCAGGTTCTGCGACGCTATGGGCGCTAGCGCCATTCGTAACCAATGGCAAGAATACGCGGAATGTCGCAGCAGGAGTGCTGGAAGAAGTACGAGAGGGGGACTTAGGAGCAATCAGCGGCACCGTCATTGAAATAACGGCATTCGCGCCGGGGGCTGTGTTAGGAGCAGATTCAACACGAGTCGGCGCAGCGCCAAACAAAACAACCAAGCCAAGTCCAAGACTGAACAGACAGCCCAGAGCATGATGTGAGACACGGCGCAGCATAGGCGCCCTCCGTCTTTGTTGTGCGCACTGACGCACACAACAAAAAACCTGTCTCCGTAAATTGAGATTCGGAGACAGGTTGGAGGCTGCTGGACGCGAGTCCCTGCGCTGTCAAGGAATCTCTTCGGCGGCTCGGCGATCATGTCCATTGTGTGGATTTAGACCCGTAGCTTTGCGTCCCTACCTTTCGATAGGTTTGCCTTTATCGGAGAATCTTTTTATCGGCTGCGATAGGCGTTTAGCGCGCCTATCTGTTCTAGAGTTTACTACATTCTTACCTAATCACCTTAGGTATTGAGTACCACATGACGCGACAGCCGTCGCTTATCAGCGCGGTTGGGGGCGTGTCGGAATTTCCTCCAAACCCAATGGACTTGGCAATGCTGGGTTTGTCCCCGTCACAACTAGACCATGTCGCTCGCTGCGATTGTTAGTTTCGTTGCTCTCGAGGACGCCACCCGTTGGGACGGGAGGATTCCACACATCCACGTACACATACAAATCACTCGTGCCACTCGCAAACCAACCATACCAACGCGAGTAGGCTGCGCCGTAGCTGCCGGGCAATGAGGTCAGCACAATGCTTTGACCCGGCGCGAGACCCTCCACGTACCATGCGAGCCCGAGGCACGGATTCATGTTGCAAGCATAGTTCCAAATCACATTTGTCGTCGGCACGGGCGACGGGTTGATGTAGAAGTCCACCCAGAAGGGCCCTGCCGCCGCATTGCCTTGATTTGTGACCGTCACAAAAATCGTCACGGGTTCGCCCGCTGCGAAGTTGTTTTTGTTGGGACTCAATGAAAAGCTGCCCACCAAATCGGGCGCTGACGATTTCATGACGATGGGCAGATAGGTCTTGAATACAGTGGGCGGCAAGACGATGATGGCAGGGTTGACCGTCACCACCAAGGTTTTGGTGATGATACTCACACTGTTCGTCGCAGTGACGATGACTGTATAGATGCCCGGTGTGGCGTAGGTGTGTGTGATGACGGAACCGTTGACGACGACGGGTGTGCCATCGCCAAATTGCCAAGTGTATGTCACATTGGTGCCCGACGTGATATTCGTTGTGAACGTGGCAGGCTTGGTCGCCGTAACGGGCAAGCTCGCAGTCAAGCTCAATCCAGCCAGGAGGCGATCGGTCACCGTCACTACGACCGTATCCGCCGTGCTCGGCGCGCCCACTGTGTCGGTGACGATGAGCCGGAAGGTGAGGATGGCCGGTGTGGCGGGCGAGGTGAATGTCGGGCGGCTGATGACGTTGCTGTTAAGCACGACGGGTGTGCCGCTGAGCTGTGTCCAGCGATACGCTAATGGGAGATGCCCATCGGCGTCGGAGCTGGTGCTGCCATCGAGTGTGACCAATGTGCTCACGAACACGATTTGATCGGGGCCCGCGTTAGCCGTTGGCGCAAGGTTCGCATCGTCGTTGAGAATCGTTCCCACCCCCTGCGCGTCGGCAAGGGTTGCGTTGTTTGCGCCGCTCAAGTTCACGAAGAACGTCTCATTCACTTCATACGTGGTATCACCATTCACCGTAACTGTGATGAGTTGTGTCGTGATACCCGCCGTGAAGGTCAAGGCGCCGTTTTGGGTTGTGTAGTCACTTGGCGCGTT
>CAZDYP010000138.1:0-3857 GCA_964509505.1 uncultured Anaerolineae bacterium
TTTGCGAGTAAATTCAAGCAATTTCCACTGACATGATTTACTCAAACCTCAATAAGTAACGTGAATGCGGGATAAGCCACAGCGAATGTAATGCGCGCACAACGCCGCGCCCAGCCGACCGCCGTCGGCTGGAACTGAACCCGCGCCGGCGAGTTTCGCAGTGAGTCGGCGTGATGTTCAATTGCCCGCAACCTTATCCCGCATTGAGGTTAATTACTAATGTTGAGCGGCTCGCGTGTCAGCGCTAGTGGGCGACGCGCGCTGACCGTCCATCCGGCGATGATGATGAGCGCGCTGCAGATGAATAACGGCAATAAGCTGAATGCGCCGCTGAGCCCGAGCAACGTGCCGATGTTGCGCGCAATGTTGCCTGCGAGCCAATTGGGTATGGCATGGGCGACGAGTGGATTGTAAATGGTGTCCGCTGGAAATGCCTGCTCTGCGAGCGTCAGTCCCCAGGTGGCAATAAACGACCATGCGCCAGCAACTCCCCACAACCACTGAAACCAACGCTGCGCGCCATACGCGCGGCAGATAAAGACGATGGGCGCGACGCAGAACGGTAACATCGGTATCAAGTAACGCGGTCCTATGGCGAAGCCACCCCACCACATGCTGGATGATGAATTGAATAAGAAGAAGCTCAACACACTGGCTAGACAAACCCAGAACGCAGCGCGCTGCTCGCGTGAGCGCCACCACCCAATGAACCCCGGCGCGGCGAGCAACAACCACGGCGACAGCACAAACAAGCCGCGAAACAAGCCAAATGTGATACCCCAGAACGCCTCCCAAGTGGGCAAGGTCAAGCTCAAAAAGCCCGCATCGTGTTTGTCATGCCACAACGTCGAACTGGTGTAACCCAATTTCAAAGGTCCCCCGAAGACGACGGTGTTATAGCTCATCCACCCCAAGGCGATGACAAGTCCTGCCGCCGTCACCCAGGCAATGCGCTGCCATTGTCCTTGCCGATACAATACGGAGCACGTATAGAGATACACGATGCCTGCGATGAGCGCAGCGGGATACTCAGTAACGATCGCATACGCTAACAGCACGCCAACCCCCACCAGCGCGCGTGTGGACAGCGGATGCTGCGCCGCAAACACCAGATAGAACGCGCTAAACACCAGCACGGCGCTCAACTGATGCCCATAGAATGCGGGCGCGTACGCAAAGACGGGTGTGAGCAGACCATAGCTCAAGACCAAGACCGTCCGAGACAAAGTTGATGAGGTGAATGCGCCTAAGAAGCGGTACAACACGCTGCCAAACAACGCAGCAGGAATTGCGGAGATGATAAAAGTCAGCGCGACCTGCGCCAACGCGAAACGCACTTTTTGTTTTTGCACGCCTGTGCCTGTTTCGCGCAACGTGGACTGAAACGCTTTGCTGTTGGCAAGACGCTCAGTGAGGGCGTCCAGCACGGGCAAATCGAGCGCGAGCTTCAGCGCCGCATAAACGGGAATGCCGAGCCAGGCGACGCCGGGCGCTTTGTCGCTGTAATAATGTCCGTCGCGGTCAGCGTAATCTACCGTGTTCCAGACGTATTTATCAATCTGAAAAGTGTGGTCTTCGACGACAGCCACGACCATATCGAGCCGCGAATTTTGGTTGGGATCAGCCCAACGTGGAAAGGTGTAGCCGTAACAGAGTAGCAACAACAACACAATTATCAGCTCATGCCTGCGCGTTGTTGGGGATGATTGGGTAGCGTTTTGCATAATCGAATGTAAGTGCCAAGGCATAAGTGGAAAGCAAAAAAACCGACGGTGATAGACTTCACGGTCGGTTACGCCACTAGCTCCGCTGAGTCTAAGGCGTCCAAATTCGAGTACCACTCGATTGACTCAGCTTCATAGCGTCCCTCCATGCTTTGGAGTTTCACTGGGCAAGTTTGCATCCACATTGACATACTGCTTTTATTATAGCCTCACCTGCGCAGAAAAAAAGAGGGAAAAAGGTAAAGAGTGTGTAAATATTTTCGGGTCTTTCGACTTTGATGGGGAAAACCTACCCATGCTCGCGCGGAATTTGGAACCCTGCGTTTGGGGCGGTGGATTCTAAATATCTGGTGAGCGTGCTGAACCATTTACTGCGCGCGTTCTACACTCTAGTCAGTAGAGCCTGTTTAGTATAGAGCTCGTCAAGGGGCTGACAGACCACACGATAGTCGTATTTTTCTTGGATGAGTTTACGCCCATTGCGGCCGAGCACAGCGGCGAAGGCTGGCTCGTTCAACAAGCGCAAAGTCGCCGCCGCAAAATCGGCGGGCGCATTCGCAATGAGCAAATGGCGCTCGTGTTCGACGGTGATGCCTTCCGCGCCCAACGTCGTCGAGACTATCGGCAACCCTTGCGCCAGCGCGTTCAAAATTTTCACGCGCATCCCGCCGCCTGCGCGCAATGGCACGACCATGACCCCTGCTTGCGCAATGTACACGTTGGGGTCTTTGACGTAACCCGTGACGTTCAGACCGCTGTCCGCTGTCGCCATATCCAGCAACGATGGAGGTGGTTGCGCGCCCACGATGTCGAAGATGGTGTTAGGGCGTTGCGCGCGAATAAGTGGAAAGACCTCGCGGATGAACCACTGAATGCCGTCAATATTGGGGGGCCAGTACATCGTGCCAATGTGCAGAATGTGCTCGGCGTTAGGTTGGCGTGGCACGAATGTCACTTCGTCGGTATCAACGGCAATCGGAATCACGACGATGTCTGAGTCATGTCCCATGGCGGATTCGAGCGCGACTTTGTCTTCGAGGCTGACAGCCAGCACGCCATTGAACTCACGGCACAGGCGCCCTTCGTACTGTTTGAGTAAACGCCAATCGCGTTCCAACAACAGTTTGCGCGGACCGAAACTCATCGTGCGGGCAAGTCGTTGATATAACAACCACAGCGCATTGTGCGCGTCGAGAATTTTGCGCGCGCCCCGCGCGCGCTGCGCGTATTGGCACATATTCAATTGATCCGCATGCGCAATGTCGAATTGGGTTTCGCGCGCCACATGGTCAACTAAGTCTCGCATTGCCTTGCGGTCATCGCGTGTCATTAAGAAGGGCTGATTGGTCGCAAAACTGCGCGCGAGGGGCCACAGTTCACGCGCCATGCCGCGCTCCATCGGCGTTGTATAAACAGCCTTGCAAAATTTTTTCAGATGCTCAACCGCTTCGGATTGGTCGCCGCGCACAAAGGAAATCAACGTGACTTCGTGACGCTGCGCCAGATATTTGAGCACGTTCCACGTTTTGACTTTGGGACCGCTATCGGGTGGGTAGGGCAAGACTTGGGTAAGCAGGAGAACTTTCATGGCTGATTAGTCTAACGCCAACGAACTTAGGGGCGCGACGACCCGTCCGCGCCGTCCACGCGTGATGAACCGCAACACCCCATGCGCCAAAATTTTTAGCGCCGTGAAAGCATAAATTTGCCACTTCAACCCTGCGGCGCTCAACGCGCTGTAATGCTTGCGGAAAAAGCGTAGCCGGCTGCGATACAAGTCGCGCTCACGCTCAGGTTGGCGATTGCGACTGCTGCCGCCGCCTAAGTGAATGATTTTTGCGGCGGGTTGATACCACACTTGCCAACCGGCTTGCTTCATCGTATAGCACCAATCCACTTCTTCGGCGTACATGAAGAAGCTTTCGTCCATGCCACCCACCGCTTTCACTGCTTCGCGTCGCGCCAACAAACACGCGCCTTCCACATAATCTACGCTTTGCGCGCCCTTTTCTGTTTCGGGACCATAGCTTGGATACCAACGCCCATACATCATACGCCCCAAACTGCTGAGAATAAGAAACTCACGCCAGAGTGTTGGGAAACGCGTGTGCGCGGCTTGAAAGCTGCCATCGG
>CAZDYP010000138.1:3867-12098 GCA_964509505.1 uncultured Anaerolineae bacterium
CAACTGCGCGCCGACGATACCTGCGCGCGGTTGCGACTCCATCACGCTTACCAAAGCCTGCAACGCATTCGGCGTCGCAAACGCATCACTGTTGAATAGTAACGCATAACGCCCAAGGCTCTCGTTCAGCCCTTGATTGTTTGCGCGCGCAAAGCCGACGTTCTCGATGTTCTGTAACAAGCGCACTTGCGGAAAGCGTTCGCGCAACATGGCTTGGCTGCCATCGGTTGAACCGTTGTCCACGACGATGATTTCGCACGCCAAGGCGCCGCAATGGTCGTACAGCGATTGAATGCACTGCGCGAGCAAAGCGCGGGTGTTCCAATTGACGATGATGACTGAGACATCAGGCTGCATGATGGGTCCTAAGGATCGCCCCAATGCACCAACAAGGTTGGGCGATTCTTTTCGTTCCAATCGCCCGTGTCGGAAGAGACGAAATATTTGCCGCTGTGATAGTTGTTGTCGGCGCTGTAAAAAACCAGCCGCAGTGATTGCCCAGTGGTGTATGCCTGCGCAACCGCGCGCGACACATCCCACCGGTACGCTGGACAGGTATTCCAGCTTGGCCCGCAACCGGTCGTAGTCGGGTTGACCCATACGGAGCTGATGTTCTCCGAGGCCAGCGGTGCGTTGTTCCATGTGAGCGTTGCTTCGCTCCAATTATCTTTGATGGTGAGCGCCTGGATCAGCGAAGGCTGCGCTTGGTCGGGATTGGAATTGCCAAATTGATAGAGCGTGACGGTTGCGGAAATTACCACCTTGTTTGCGGGTAGCTGATTGAGCGGAAAGGTAATGTAATACTTGGCGAAACACGGGAAGTCGCTGATGTCCGATTCGTTCTGTATGTTGAAGTCTGCATTGTTGATCTCGTCGCCCGGATCGCTGGCATCGCCCCATTGCGTCCAACGATCCAAGCTCCCCCCACAGATACTGCCGCCGCCGACTTCGCCATCGGTGACTGTAGCGCCGTTCAATTTATGGCGCACGGTCACGATCTGACGGGGTGTAGCAGTAGGCGGCGTATAGGTGGGCATGCCAAAATTCAACACCCCCCACATTGCGGGCTGATTCAAATTGAATGTTTCGGGCCAAAACTTGTCGGCAATTGGGCTGCCGCTCGCATCATCGCGATCATGCACGCTCAAGCCCAGTTTCCACAGTGTACCCGGGGAAGGCGGTCCAGACAATCCTAAACTGCTGAAAGGAATATGGAACGTCATCGCCCAGCCGTCATCATCGCCGTTATCGTTCACCGCCCCGCCACGCCAGCCGGGCGAGATTGTGAACGGAACTGAGGTGGTGACCCAATTCGAGCCATTGCCTTTGTAGCTCAAGCGATAGCGGCTGTCGTCGTTGCTGGTATTGTAGAATTGTGCGTCAAAGCGATAGGCATTTGTGTTGGGCGCGCTGCTGCTGTTAGCGTCCTTTGACAAGACCAATGTCACCGAATCCCAAGCAATGAGGTCGCTCGCGCTGGGCGTCGTGTCAAACCAGAGCCGACGGTCAAATGAGGTCACATTCACGTAGAGTTCGCTATCGGTGTAGCCAACCCGCACGTCACTGTAGTTTTCAGTCTGGTTCACTCGCCCGAACCAGAAAATTGCCAATTCATTCCAGCGCGGGTTGAGATCCGGGGAGCCACTGAAATAGGGCGCGTTGACACGGCGTGGGTCAAAAGATCTGAGAATCAGTGGCAGAAAGATGGTTGAGGTCACGACGGGTGCGGCGGGCGCTGCAGGTAAGCCAATGGTATCCGTCGGTGTGGAGGAGGTAGCTCCTACGTCGAGTGATATGCCTCCCGTAGATAGATTGAAACTCAGCCAAACTAAACCGAGCAGAACGATTCGGCTCAGTTTCTGCATGATAATGTCCTCCCTTGACGATGGATTTTGACGCAGCAGATTGCCAGTTGGTTTGATGTAAGGCGGCTCTTCTGATTTTGCTGTGGTTTCACCGACGCTCGCGTGTAGAAGGCACATCCACCGCTCAGACGCGGGCGTTGCGACCAACGGGAGTCCCGCGCGAGCTTTCCACACTAAAGCCGGTGGAGTCTATAAGACAATTGGTTCAATGAGTTTGTTGCGCTTGGGAATTTGTCGTGACGACTTGGCGCAGGACTTCGTACTGACGCATCGTGGAGATTTCGGCTGTGAACCGTTCCTCGTAATGTTGGCGGGCGCGTTGCCCCATCGCTTGCGCCTCGGCGGGATGCGTGAGCAGGTGATTGATCGCCGCACGCATTGCCTCGACGTCATGAGGCTTCACCAAAATGCCTGTTTCCCCATCGGCGACATAGTACGCCGTGCTCGCCGTGCGCGTCGCCACTAACGCTTTGCCCGCCGACATCGCCTGGATAATGTGCCCTTCGCCAGCCGCGTGAGGCGTCGCTTGCAGCGGCACCACGACAAAGCGCGCGCCCAACATCAAGCGCGCAAACTCTGGCACCGGCATAAACTCGTTGATTTTGAGATTGGGCGGACAGGTCAAGTTGCGCACATTGAACCGACGCGCGTTGACCACGAAGCGCGCCTCTACGCTGGCAGCGGCCTCGAACAAGGTGCGATAATCACGGTACGAGCGGCCCGAAGCAAAAATATAGTCGTAAGGTTCTGGCGCAGTGAAAGGCTGCGCCTTGAGCGACGCGAAAATATCGTGCCAGCCTAACGGGCAGAAGTGAATCTGTTCACGTGGAAAGTGCAGCAGGTGATGATAATAATCCACTTCGCCCGGCGACAACACCAACGCGTGATTGACGCCACGCATGACCAGCCGACTCAAGCCGACCAAGCGGGTGGCGATGCCTTTGAACGAAAACGCCAAAATCACGAGCGGCGGCTGCTGGACGCGCAGCCAGCTGCGCAGAGCCGCCAACAGAAAGCCGTTTTTAGATTCCCACGCAATGATCAAGTCATAACGTTCCTGACGGCTCTGTTGCACTGCTCGCCAAGCCAAGCTCCAATACGCCGGATAATAGTTGAGCAGCTTGCCCCATTTTTGAAAAACATCCTGGGTGGTAACGTGCAGGAAGTCCACCTGATCGCTTTGAGCATATTCAGGCAAATGATTCCACATCCACTTGTCAGGTGGAATGACGGGTCCATCTACTAGACACAAAACACGCATGGCATGATCCCACTTAGCTATGAGTTACTCAATGGCGTCGCTCGGCGGGTTGGCTGCCAATGCGCCTTCTGCTTTGGTCGAGTGGTACAAACTCACCATGCCTCCGAGAAACATCCACGTGTAAGCCGCGTTATCAAAGCCGGTAATCGTCTGGTTGTAGGCAAAGGGCAAGACCCAATCGCCCAGCATCATGCCTACTAACGCAGCAAACGTGCCTGCTAACGTCGCCTGCGCGAACGCCTCGCTGAAATTTTTCTGTCCGGCTGTCGCGCCGCAGGTTTGGAAACCGATGCGCAAAAAGGTTAGCATTAGCCAGATAAAAATGCTAAACCCGACGATACCTGTTTGGGAGAGCACGTCGAAGTAGTTGTTGTGCGTTGAACGCGCGTCGCCGGCGTTGTACGTCATGTTGTAGATGGCATAACCTGCCGGGCCCATGCCGAACAGCGGGTGATTCCCCAAGTGTCTAAGATTGGTTTCCCACAACTCGGGCCGCTCCGCGCTGCCGCCCTCTAACTCATGGCTGATCAGCGTGTCAAAGTAGTATTGATAGGTGAAGCTCAGATACAGCAGCCCACAGCACACCAGCAGGACGAATAATCCCTTAGAGCGCCGCCACGTGAGCCATACGCAAGCAACCGCCATAGGCAACCACCCTGAAAGCCAATCGTCGTGAAGGATGAAGTAATAATACACTGCCACTGCCAACACGACGAGCAGCAGCCCACGCTTGCGATAGGATAACTCTGCATTGAACAATGCTTGCCCATAAGCCATCGCCCCCACCCAAGCCGAAAAGAGGCCGCGGGAGCCATTCTCAATGAGGACGGTCGTCGGCAGATGGAACAACTCCGACGCCAGTTTAAGCGCGCCTAGCCCAATGATGCTCCATGTCAACCAGCGCAACCATTTGACTGCGCGAATGCGATTGGAAACAAATAGCGCCAATAAGGGCAGCAAAATGTTTACCAACAAGGCGGCGAGCTGCACGGTGGGAAAGGATGACCAGACAAAGACCAGCGGGTCGCGCATCCAATTGCTCCACAGATAGGCTATCACGTTCACGCCGACAAAAGCGATTAGTGGTTTGTTAAGGACGGCAGGGCGTATGACGTTTGACTCGCGTCCTAGCCAGCCATTCAGCAGCCAGAAGACAATCAACAGCATGGCTAACAGCAAGCTGATGACGATGCGACTCTCACGGCCCGTAGGCAACGTAAAAAAGTTCATCAACCCAGCCGAGAGCGCAATCGCTAAAATGCCATACTCATATCGGCCTAAGCGGTAGCCAATGAACAAGCCAAACGCGCCGAGCACGGCGGCTAGAATCATAAAGGCATTGTTTTCGAGTTGAACCGTGTACCAACCAGCGACGCTCGACAAGCACAAGACTGCGCCGACAATGCCGATACGTGCAAGCGGCGCCCAGCGATTTACGAAAGTCATCCGCAAGGAAGGCGCGCGCATCACGGCGCGCGATTGAGGATGATGCCAGGCAATGTTCATAAGGTCTCCTTACACAGAGTGCGCCCTTTGCAGACTAATGTCTTCCACCCAATTACAAAAGTCTTGTCCAATACGCTGCCAGTCATAGCGCTTGACGGCTTGCTGTCCATTGTGGCTTAAGGTTGCGCGCAGCTCCGCATCATTCAAGAGACTGAGCACGGCTTCAGCGAAATCGGCTGGCGTATCCGCCAGCAGCAGATCACGACCAGCAACTAACTCCAACCCTTCTGCCCCTTTGCTCGTCGCCACGACAGGTGTGCCGAGCGCGAGTGATTCGAGAATTTTCAAGCGTGTACCGCCGCCCACACGCAACGGCGCGATGCTCAACCAACTCTGTGCGATGAGTGGGCGAACGTCGGAGACATAGCCTGTGAATAGGAGACTGCGATTGTGGGGCAAGCGCTCGATGAGCGCGCTGTCGGCTTTGCCCGTCACGCGCAGCTGGACGTTGGGATGTTGCGCTTGCACGGAGGGCAAAATGTCGCGCGCAAAAAAATCCACGGCGTCGAAGTTGGCGTTGTATGTCAACGCGCCTGCATAAATCAACGTGTCCGGTTGAGGCGCACCATAAGCGCCCGCATAATAACTCATATCAACGCCGTTCGGAACGACATACACGCCTCTGGTGCGCGCTATGCGCAGCGCGTGGTTGCGTTCTGGTTCGGAGACGACCGTGCAGGCGTCAAAGGTGCGCAACAGGCGTCGAACATACCGCGTCATTTTCCACCACATCAACCCACGACGTATTTTCTTCAGTGGCTGCGATTCCAACGCGAACTGTTCATAGAGCTCTGCGATTTGCAACTCCTCCAAAATTTTCGGCGCGCGTGTGACAGACAACGCATAGGGCGCCATGTCAATTTGCGAAGCAATCACAACCTCATATTCATGCTCGGATATTGTCCGCTCGACGCACGCTTGCATGGCAAGGTTATGTGTGTCAATGACCGAACGCGGCAATGGCGAGAAGAAAGCGGCTAACGCTTTCGCGCTAGTCGGGTGGAAGGGGTGATAGGACACCGTCTCGACCTGTCGACATATCGCGCGCATGGCGTCGCGCTGCGCGTCGCTCAACGTCTCACTGGTGAACGAGAGCAAATCTATGTCGTGCTGTGTGGACAAATGCTTGAGCAGATTGAAGATGCGAAGTTTAGAGCCGTTGTCGGGCGGATATGGATACCACCGCGAAAGAAAGAGTATGCGCATAGATACGGCGTGAGCCTCATGCTTTTAAGTGGACATTCCCAATCGGTTAGCGTTGTCCGCTGGCATGTCCATTCGCCCAAAGCGCCCACGCCAATAATCCCACACGGCTTGGCGCATCAATTGACGTTGTAAGCCGCGGTTGCGTTGCCACTTCGGTCTGAGTCGCCAACTGAGCCATGTGCGCGCGTAGTCCAGCACGAGCGTATTGAACCACGCGCGCCAACTGGCGCGCGTTAAATGCAGGAACAATAAGCGATTGCGCGTCATGTAATAATACACGTGGGGAGAGGCTTCGCGCGCTGCCAATGATAGGTTGTGCCAAATGTGGGCGGCAGGCACGTGCAAAATTTTGTAGCCTGCGCGACTAACGCGCACGCACCATTCCGTCTCTTCGTAATACGCGAAGAAGCGCGCATCCAACAAACCAACTTGTTGGATGACGCTTGCTTTGATGAGCAATGCGCAGCCCGTCACAAAATCCATGGCGCGCGGTTGCGCGCCGAGTTGCCCGCTGTCCTCTTCGTTGAGGTTCACCATGTGCGAGACCCCTTTGCGCCAGTTGATCGCTCCACCCGCCGACCAAATTCGCTGGGGCGCTGCCGTGTAATAGATGGTTGGTCCGACCACGCCAATTTGCGGCTCGGTCTCCGCCACGTTTATCAACACGCTTAAAAAATCGGGAGCGACTTCGGTATCGTTGTTTAACAAGAGCGCGTAGTCGGCGCCATGCGCCAGCGCATAGCGCATGCCCACGTTGTTGCCCTCGGCATAGCCAAGGTTCGCGCCCGTTTCGAGCACCGTCACTGCTGGAAAATGCGCGCGCACTTTTTCGGGCGTGCCGTCGTGCGAAGCGTTGTCCACAACTACGATCTCGGCATTGGCATACGTCAAGTGACGCAACGAAGCGAGACACGCCAACGTCAGTTCGATGCCATTATAGCAAAGGACAATAATTGCCACACGCGGGAGGCGGTTGCTCATAGTTGCAACGCTCGCTGATAACTTTCCAAAATGCGCTGGGCGGTGTTGCGCCACGAGAATTGCGCGGCGCGCGCAAAGCCCCGTTCACGCCAGCGTTGCGCTTCGCCCCTATCGCTCAAGATGCGCGTGAGCTGTTGCGCCAAGGTTGCGTCGTCTTCGGCGTCAGCCAACAAGCCTGCATCGCCCACGACTTCAGGCAACGCGCCACGATCGGAGGCGATGACCGGCGCGCCGCACGTCATCGCTTCTAAAATGGGAATCCCGAACCCTTCGATCCACGATGGAAAGACAAACGCGTCTGCCATGCTGTACAACGCAATCAGATCCTCGCGCGAAGGGCGCACCAACAAACGCGCGTGACCTTCGTTCACTGCTTCGCATACACTGGGTAATGGGTCGGGGCGGCGCGAGAAGAATACGATGTGACGATTGGCGCGTAGTTCAGCAGGCAAGCGTCGCCACGCGCGCACGAGCGCGGCAGGATTCTTCAGCGCATCGGCAAGCACGAACGATGACGGCAATTGATGGCGCGCACGTACCGCGTTCAAAATTGTTTCGTCGGTGATGCGGCGCAAATCGGGTGTGGGCGCATGAGGCACAGGCACGATGCGCTGCGGATCGAAGCGACTGTGCTTGGCAATCTCGCGCCTCGCATGCGCCGAGACCGTGAGCAGCAGGTCGGCGCGGCGTATTGCCAGCGTGGAGCACACGTGCAGATAGGTCATCATCACGATGGTACGCGCGTTCTTGGGATGACCGCGAATGATTTCGTAGAGCGGCAGAATGTTGATGGCGTCGTGCAACGTGATGACCGTGCGCGCGCGCGCGGGCCCGAAGCCATAATTCGCGGGAAAATGCGCGACCTCGATGTGGTCCGCCGCCATTTGCCGAGACATGAACCAATCAAGCGCGAAGCTCGACAGCGCATTGCGGTAGGGCAATAGGCGTAACGTGACGTGCGCGGGCAAAGCATTCAGCTCGAACGTGCGCTTCGTGTCCGCATACAAAAAAATCTGATGCTCGGTTGCCAGCGCAATAAGCGCGGGAATGAAATGCGCGATGTAGGTATGCACGCCGCCGACCAGCCCATGCGACAGATAGCGCGCGTCAATGCCAATCCGCATAGCGACTTATTCTCCCTTGCGCACGATACAAGCGGCGGGCAAGACGATACGGCGACCTTGAATGTCGAAGAGGTTTGGCGTCAGATCCCAGAAGCGGCGAGCGTGATTGGGCGTGACTGCATATAAATCTGACGAGAAAGGCAGCCCACTGGCGAGTTCTTCGCCTGTCAACAAGGGTAACAAATCTTCTGCCAAGTGATCTACTTCGTAGCACTGGTGCGCGCTGCGCGCTTGCTTGGCTTCGCCGTGCGAAATGGCTTGCTGTGCCTGAATTTTGCGCGAGAGGCC
>CAZDYP010000138.1:12198-15872 GCA_964509505.1 uncultured Anaerolineae bacterium
GGCGCGGGCAAATGTTCCAAGACAGAGATACATGAGATGGCGTCGAACATGGCATCGGGGTAAGACAGGTTCGCCATGTCTTCAGTGTTATATGTGACCCGCGCGCCGTAAATACGTTCCAATTTCAAATCGCGCAAGCCATCCATCACGCGCTGGTTGATGTCGCTCGAATAAGCATGCACGCCACGACGCGCAAAGACGGCGGCGAGTGGCGTGATGCCATGCCCTGCATTGAGATAGTATTTGCCAATGGGTAAGTGCGGCAGGAGCGCATCTAGCGCGAATGAGTATTCGAGTTGGCGGAAGGGCCAGCGAGAAAATTCCAAATGGTCACGCACTTCGGGCAGCGTGTCAGGCACGAGTCCCGCTTGATAGAAAGCCTCCAACTGTTTCAACAGAGGTTCTAAATGTTCACGGAACAGCTGAGTTCTGTCTTGCAACTCTGCAAGATTATCCGCATAAAGGACATACATAAGCGCAACTCCTTACGCGAGTCAGACTCAAGTCTTGAGCACGCTTTGGTAAATCTGCATGACTTGTTGGAACTCATCCTCGGCGCTGCGTGGAGGTTTGAGGTTTGCTCGCAAGCTAGATAACAGTTCAGGCTCGTTTAATAAGCGTTGTAGTTGCCGCGCTAAATCTGTCGCATCGGGCTTACATAATAAGCCATCTATCCCATCACGCACTAGCTCTGGCATGTTGCCTAAGCCCACTGCGATGACCGGTGTGCCTGCCGCTTGGGATTCCATGATGGTTAGTGGACCGACTTCATACCATATAGACGGCACAACGGTGACGGAGAAATGGCTGAGAATTTCCGCGACGAGACCGTTCTCAAAACGGCCGTGAAAGTGGATGCGTGGGTCGTCCGCAGCCTGTTGGCGCAGCTGCTTGACGTAAGCGGGGTTAGTGGTAAGACCGCCATACACGTGCAACTCCAGTGGTCGTGTCGGTGAGTGTAATTGGCGAAACGCTTCAATCAGGATATGCACGCCTTTGTGTGGCACAATTTGCCCGATAAAGCCGACGCGAAAGCTATGATGCTTTGCCGCATGGGGCCGCTGGTCGAAGAGTGACAAGTCAAGCCCATGGCGCGAGCGGTACAGACGCTCAGGCTTGATGTAGGGCGTAAAGCGTTGCGCGATGAAATTAGATTGCGCGATGACCGCATTGGTTTTGGCAAGCGCGGAGAACAACCGCTCACGACGGTTGGCTACGATGGTTCGTTCGTCGGCCAGCAGCCAACGGCGCGCGATTTGTCCCGCCAGTCCCCGCGTGAATTGATCGGCGTAGCGATAACGGCGTGAGACGAGCTTCATGCACCACGCGCACCCCGCAGGGTCGGCAGGAATCAAATCACACAGCGAGCCGTCGCCGCGCAACAAGGTGTGACGCGGACATAGATACCAATAATCGTGCAGCGTCAGCACCGTTGGCACACCTGCATCGAGCGTGGCGTTCAATGGCGCGACACCCATGAGATAGCCTGCTTGAAAATGCGCGAGGTCGGGGCGATGGGTTTGCAGGTAGTCGCGAAACCATGCGCCGAGTAAGTCGTTGTCGTAATCCCACCGCCGCCGCTCGGGCGCGCGCATCAAATCGAAGGACAAACGCCAGACGGAGACGCCTTGATATTCGTCGTGTGTCGCCTGCGCGACTTGCGCGCTGCCTGCGTCAATCGCGGCGATGCAAATGACTTCAACGGTGTGACCATGCGCTTGCAGCCAGCGCGCTAAACGCAGCGTGTAGAGCTCGGCGCCTGCGCTGTACTGCGGCGGAAAATGATGGATGGGCAAGATGATGTTCATGGCGCAACTGTGGCATCGGGACTTTGGCGCAAGCGGCGCACGAAGCGCCATTCGTCTTCGCCGATGACGCCTAACAAAAACAAATTCAAGCCATATACCAAACCACTGACCAACCCATTGACGATAACGTGCGTGTAGGGGCGGAGCAGCCAGGCAACCAGTCCCGCGAGCAGAACGGCGATGAGCGGCCGCCACAGTGTTTTGTTCCACCTGAGTTGGCGCAACAAGGGATGCAAAATCCAAACGTATTGAGCGACCAATATCATTTCGGTCAAGACCGTCATCACTGCCGCTAGCATGAAGCCATAGGCTGGCACCAACAGCAGATTTAGCGTGATATTGAAACTCGTGCTAATCAGCACGGAACGCGCAACCAGTCGCTCATGTCCGGCGATGAGTACCACGTAACCGAGAAATTCAGAGATGTACATGAACGGCACGACCCAGATCAACATTTGCAGCGCAGGCGTCGCAGGCGCATAATGGTCTTTAAACAAAAATGGCACGAGCTGATCGGCTAACACACAGATTAGGACGGCAATCGGCAAAGCGACAATCAACAAATAGCGCAGGGCGCGCTCGTAAATGGCGGGCAAGCGTTCGGGCGCGTGAGCAGCCTGTCGGGTGATGGAAGGGTAGAGCGATGTGTTGAGCACGTTGGAAAAAATTACGGCGGAGAAGATGAGATTATAAACGGCATTGTAGTAGCCCGTCTCGGCGTCGCCGCGAAAGATGCTTAATAACACACTATCGAATTTGTACGACAGCCCCAACGTGAAACTGATGATACCAAATGGAATGCTCAAGCGCAACAAGGGCAGCCAGTGGCGCGGCGTAGGACGGCGCGGACGCACGCCCAAGCGATGCACCCCACGCCAGCAGATGTAAGTCATCAACGCGATGCCGAGCAGATTGGCATAGATCAAACCATAATAGCCGAGTCCAAGCCACAGCGCGATTGCGCCAACCAACACGAAGGTTAGTTGGTTCATGACTTTGGCGCCTGCCGCCAGGTCCAGCCGCTCGAAGCCACTGAGCAGCGCTTCGCTGGTGCCTTGCGCGCTATACATGAGCAGGCCTAATGCGCCTAATACGACGGCGCCAATAAAGACGAGCGGCTTGCCTGCCAGCCACGCTGAACCGACGATACACGCAGCGGCGAGCAACGCCAAGACGAAGCGCAATCCGAGCAGATTGCCATATAGCGCGCCCGCACGCTCCATGCCTGTGGAGCTATCGCGCCATTGCGCGACCTCGCGCACCGCAAAGATGCCCAAGCCCAGGTCTGCTAAGAATACGAAGATCGCGCCAAACGCCAACACGCCTGCATATTGCCCATAAGCTTCTGCGCCCAGCTGCCGCACGATGAGCACGGTGAATCCAAACGACAAAATTTTGATGAGCAATTGCGCCGCCATGCTAAAGGCTGAGTTACGGGCGACGATGCGAGAAAATTGTTGCATGAATTGATGCTACCATTCCATGATGGGCTGAATAACTAACTGTTTGCAAAAGAGACAAGCATGGTGAGTTTGTCGAACTATGCGGGTTACGGCATTAGCCGCATTCTTCGACAAGCTCAGGCTGCTCCCTGAGCTCGGCGAAGGATGCGACGTTCCGGTCGAAACAGAAAGCGTTAGTTACTCAGCTATGATGGGTTAGGGGCCTACGGCGATAACCGCGCCATCTACGGTTTTCCAATAGATGACGCCGTTGCTGATGATCGCGCTGCGCACCGGCGTCGTCCAATGCTGGTCATACACGCACCCCGTCGCGTAATACACGTAGAAGCCCGGATCTATGCCTTGCGCATCACAAGGGACGCTCATGTTTTGTGAACAAGCATGACCACTGCGCCCAGCACAG
>CAZDYP010000139.1:0-15841 GCA_964509505.1 uncultured Anaerolineae bacterium
TGACGATCTCTTCGGCGAGCGAACGGACGGTGTGAGCCATGGGTGACGGCGTTCATGGGGCATCTGTGGGGCGACCATGCGCCAGGACAACACAACCCCTTTGCAACATGGCGCGCGTTACATCATCTGTTGTTGTCGCATGGTTACGCGATGCAGGCGTTACGCAGCGTCGTGCGACGCGACGCCCAGATCGGCATCGCGCTCAACCTGACGCCAACCTATCCCGCATCATTCAGTCGGTGGGATGCCTATGCTGCGCGCTTTGGCGATAGCGTCATCAATCGCATCACGCTCGACCCATTGCTCAAGGGACAATATCCCCCCGATTTACAGTATGCGCCCTTTGGCGCGTGGATGGCGTTGGGCGCGATACGCGCGGATGATTTGCGAGTCATCGCGCAGCCGCTCGATTTCGTCGGCGTGAATTACTAT
Source organism: uncultured Anaerolineae bacterium (assembly GCA_964509505.1). Lineage (GTDB taxonomy): Bacteria > Chloroflexota > Anaerolineae > JACRMK01 > JACRMK01 > CAZDYP01. Next base: position 433 of record CAZDYP010000139.1, read on the forward strand.
CATCGCTGGGTGTTGCGCTATGCGCCGTTCATCCGGGCGTGGCCCGTGCATCCCCAAGGCGACTACTCGTCAATGTGGGAAATTTATCCGCCAGGCTTACACGATTTGCTCATGCGCTTGCAACGTGATTACGGTGAGCGGCGTTGGTTCATCACGGAGAACGGCGTGCCGCTGCCCGATGTGTTAGCGGCAGATGGGCGCGTGCGCGATACGCAACGCATCCAATACTTGCGTGAGCATCTCATGCAAACGCATCGCGCCATGCAAGCGGGCGTGCCTGTATGGGGGTATCTCGTCTGGTCGTTGCTCGACAACTTCGAGTGGGCGCACGGCTACTCGCAACGCTTTGGGTTGGTGTATGTGGATTTCCCTACACAGCAGCGCACTATCAAAGACAGCGGGCATTGGTTCGCGAAGGTTGTGCGGAGCAATGGACTTATGGCTGAGTAGCTAGCGCGTTCCAATTTTTTTACCACGGAGACACAGAGGCGCAGAGAAGATTTTGAAAACTCTGTGTCTCTGCGCCTCTACGGTTTGCTCTATCGCGTATGTCGCTGTGTTCGTGAGCCCACGACTCATAGTATAATCGCCTCCATGTTTACTGCTCGTTCTTCTCTCCCCGCGTGGCAATGGAATCAATACGTCATCACCTTCGCGGTGTTCGTCGTCTTTCTGGGCTTTAGTTTCGTCAATCCCTTTCTCCCGCTCTACCTCCACCGCGAGCTCGGCATCACTGATTTGCGCGAGGTCGCATGGTGGAACGGCATCATCTTCGGCATCTCGCCGTTGTTGGGCGCGTTCAGTGGACCGCTGTGGGGCAAACTCGCCGACCGCTTCGGCTACAAACGCATGACGCAACGCGCGCTCTTCACCATCATCTTCGTGCTAGGCGGCATGGCGTTTGCGACCAATGTGTGGCATCTGTTCGCGTTGCGCGTCCTCTTAGGTTTGATGGGCGGCATCATGGCGATGAGCATGGCGCTCATCACTTCGATTTCACCGCCCGCAAAGACCAGTCAAGCGGTGGGGTTGGTGCAAGGCGCGCGTGCGTTGAGTCAAGCCGTTGCGCCATTGTTCGGCGGCATCATCGCCGACACCTTCGGCATGAGGCAATCATTCATCGCCAGTGGCGGCATGGCATTCGCCGCGTTTATGTTGCTGACGCTCAGCTATCGTGAAGCGCCCGAAGCTCGCAAGCCAGCCCCATCCAAAACGAAGCCATCACTGTTGAGCCTTTTACGTGTGCCGACGTTCTTCGCCGTGTTCGTCGTGATTTTCATGGTGCAGGTCATTGACCAATCGTTCAACCCCATCATGCCGTTGTTCGTGGCAATGCTAGAAGGCGGCACGGAAAAAGCGGCGACCTGGAGCGGCATCATCATCTCGTCGGCGGCCATTGCCATCACCTGCTCTGCCATGCTTGTGGGACGTATGGCAACCAGATATTCCGCGCGACGCCTGTTGTATGCGACGTTGTTGCTCGGCATGGTCGTGTGCGCGCTGCTCGCTTTGAGCGGTTCGACGTTGGAACTGTGGGCGTGGCGCACGCTGTTAGGCTTGTTCGCGGGCGGCGCCGTGACGCTGGCGTTCAGTCTTGGCGGCAAGGTCATCCCTGATGAGATTCGCGGCTCTGGTTTTGGCTTGCTCACTTCCGCGCAGCTCATCGGCAACGCGGTCAGCCCGATTTTGTTTGGCGTGTTAGCGGGCGTCAGTTTGCGCGGCGCGTTCGGCTTGAATGCAGTGATTTATGGCGTCGTGTTCGTGTGGGTGTGGTTCGTGTTGCGGCAAGCGAGCCGCACGCCTTTACCAGTGGACGCACCGTCCACAACGCAGCCGGCCTCACAGGCACGCTTACGCGAAAATCTGTGAGGTCTGGTCTTTGGCTATTCACTTGTTCATCGTTTCGATTGGGGTAAAATAATCGCGCCGCACAACAACGAATGGAGAAGACTTCGTATCGCCAAATGTCAGGCTTCTCGAAGAAGTTTGACAGCTTGAGGGCGTTTCTAAATCAGCTCACTCAAGGATCTTTGCCATGTCGAACTCGCCCGTCGCAGTGTTCTTTTCGTACGCGCACAAAGACGAATCATTGCGCGACGAACTGGCCGCGCACCTCAAACTGTTGCAACGCCAAGGCGTTATCACGACTTGGCATGATCGCAAAATCATGCCGAGCGCCGATTGGAAAGGCGAGATTGACGCGCAGCTCGACGACGCGCACATCATCCTCTTGTTGATCAGCGCGGACTTTCTGGCATCCGATTACTGCTACGATGTTGAGATGACGCGCGCTTTGGAGCGACATGCCAAGGGTGAGGCGCGCGTCATCCCCATCATGTTGCGTCCATGCGACTTCGCTGGTTCGCCCTTCGGTCACCTGCAAGGTCTGCCGAAAGACTTCAAGCCCGTCACGCAATGGGCGGATCGGGATGCCGCTTGGACTAATGTGGCGCAGGGCATTCGTCGTGTCGCAGAGAGTTTGCGCGCGAACCCAGCTGCCCCTACGTGATTGGCATGAGTCGAGCGATTGGCGATGATGGCGTTACTATGCAGGCGTGAAAATTCGCTGAGACCCTAAAGGTTTCGAGAAAAACCTTTAGGGTCTGTAAGGGGCGCGGGCGCGCACATCGAGCGGAGGGATTGGACGCTCGCGCGCTATCGGGCGCTGTAGCGCAAAGGCGCGGCAGGTCATTCAGGAACAACCGGGCATTGAACCCTCCTTCCAATCTATCTTTTCCCACACGCCTACACGCCCACATAGGCGCGAGGCTTGGGTGGTGTCGAGGCGTAAATTCAATTTACGATTAGTTTACGATGCTCGTGTATGCTCCCATGCAAATGACATTGACAAGCATGGGGTGATGGGCTATAAACAACCCGTAGAACGAAATTTCCTTTAAGAAATTAAGACCCTAAAGGTTTCGAGAAAAACCTTTAGGGTCTGTAAGGAGTGTGCATGGCAAAACGGTTCTTGTATTGGCGTTGGTCTCTGATTCTTTTGGTGGCTGTGTTGTTTGTGTTTGTCATCAGCAACACGGTTGCGCGTTATGCGGATGACGGACCTCGCGCCGCGTTTGCAAAGCTGCAAGCGCGCGCGTTGGGCGGACTGGAGGCGCATTGGAACGAAAGCGCGGGCATCCCCGATTTCGTCACAGGCAAAGACCCCTCCGCGCGCATTCCCTATGCGCCGAGCGCAGCTGAACGCGGCAATCCCACGGCGATTGCGCGCGGCTTCCTCGACGAAAATCGCGCGCTGTTCAAACTGACGAGCGCAGACGCCGACTTCAAGCCGTTGCGCGTCGAAGCTGACCCACAGTTGGGTTACGCGCACGTGCGCCTGTCACAGGTGTATAAAGGCATCCCCGTGTTTGGCAAGCAGCTCGTCGTGCATATTGACCAGCAAGAGCAAATTGTCGCAGTCAACGGCAGCTATGCGCCAGAGATTGATGTCCCAACGCAACCGGCATTTAGCGCGGAGATAGCCGAGCGTGTCGCGCGTGAACATCTGCTCACAAACGAGCTGGATGCAGCCGAGCGCGCGACGGTACAGCTCGATGTGCTGCGCGAGCAAACGCGGCTGATGATCTATGTGGCGTCGAATGGCAAAGCGACCTTGACGTGGCAAGTCACCATCATGACCGAAGCGCCGCTCGGTCAATGGCTGTATTTCGTTCATGCGGGGCGTCCACTGGTTGTGCATCATTTTGACAGCGTGGCGCACGAGAAGATTCGCCGCACCTATACTGCCGACAAATCCACCAGCATACCCGGCCGCTTGCTCATCGAAGAAGGTGAGCGTGCGCGCAATGATGACATCGCGCAAGCCGCGCACGACAACGCGGGCAAAGTTTATGACTACTACATGCGGACGTTCAAGCGTGATGCGGTGGACGGCAAAGGCGGCGAGCTCATCTCGACCGTGCATTATGGCAGCACCTCCCAAGACGCTGACAATGCGGCGTGGATTGGGCAACGGCAGCAAATGATCTATGGCGACGGCGCGCGGGTCTTCAAGCCATTGCCGTTGGGTTTGGATGTCGTAGGGCATGAGTTTACGCATGGCTTAACCGACAACACCGCAGGGCTGATCTACGAAGCGCAATCGGGCGCGCTCAACGAATCGTACTCGGATGTGTTCGCGGCGATGATTGACCGCGATGATTGGACGGTTGGCGAAGAGGTGATGCGCTCCGCCAAATACCTGCGGAGTCTCGAAAACCCGGGCGCGGGTGGCGGCGGCGGCAAATACAATCCGAGCAACCCCTTGCAGAGCGATGGGCAACCTGCGCACATGCGCGAATATGCCAATCTGCCTGTGACTCGCAAGACCGACAACGGCGGCGTGCATATCAATAGCGGCATCCCCAATCGCGCGGCGTTCCTGATTACGAAAGCAATTGGACATGACAAGACAGAACAGATTTATTATCGCACGCTCACGCAATACCTGACGCCCGATTCCGATTTTGCGGCGATGGTGCGCGCGACGTTGAAGGCGACGCAAGAATTGTATCCCAATGACGTGAACGCGGTGCGCGAGGCGTTCGCGCAAGTCGGCATGAGCGATACAGCAACGCCCTCGCAGCCGCCGGCGCGCACGACGCCTACACCCCAACCACAACGCCCTCAACCGACACCCGCGCCCTCACAACCCGTGGCAGGATGTAACAACCTCATTGTGAACGGCGGCTTTGAGAACGCGAACAGCGGTTGGATCGAAGTCACGGCGGGGCAACAAGCCATTATTGACAACGAATTGCCGCACTCGGGCTCACGCAGCGCGTGGTTAGGAGGCACGGACGAAGAAGCCTTACAATACATTTATCAAGACATCAAAGTGCCTGCTAATGTGACGAGCGCAAAGTTGATCTACTGGCGCTTCTTGCACGAGGAAAAGAATGACGACGGCGCTGATGTCGCCACCTTTGCGGCGGTGGTTGCCAAGCCTAACGGCGATCCCATCGGCGCGTTGGAGGAAGTCACATCCGATAAAGGCGACGATACCTGGCGCAAGCAAGAGTTTGACCTATCGGAGTTCGCAGGCAAGACCATTCGACTCGCGTTTGTCGCCGGCATGACGCCCGATAATATCAGCAGCTACTTCGTGGACGATGTCGAACTGCAAGCCTGCACGACAGGACAACAACAACAGCCACAAGCCACAGGCGACAAAGTGTTCGTGCAAGGCACCATCAAAAACGCGGATACAGGGCGCGGCATTGAAGGCGCGAAACTCTTCATCCTGCGTCAAGGTTTGAGCGCGGACGATGCGGCGGATGACGATTCGGTGACGCGCGACGAGATTATTGCCTCAGGCATTTCGGATGCGAGCGGTTTCTATCGCACCGATGTCGCCATCCCGCGCGGCACATATAGCGTCATCGTGATTGCAAGCGGCTATCGCCCCATTCTGGCCAACGACGGCATCAAAATTTCAGCCGACGCAAAGGGCTCATGGGTGGTGAATGCGAGCATGAGACCCAGTCGTTGAGGGAGTAAAGAGTAATGAGTAATTAGTCAGTGGAGCGCAGGTGCCATCACTCTCCAGTGGCTAATTACTTATGACTCATTACTATTTCTGATGAGGAATTGCTATGAGTCAAGCACAAGTTTGTTGTATCTGCGATCATGACAAGGGGCCTCAGCCCTTTCACACCTACGGCGGGCGCGTCTATTGTGATCAACATTTCAAAGCGATTAGCATGCCGCATTCGGGCTTTTGGCGCGCGGCATTCATACAAGTGCTCTTGATGGGTGTGTTTGCGGCGGTGGTCGCGAGCCTCGCCAATGTGGTGGGCGACCCGACACGCACCGTGCGTATCGGCATGGGTATCTTCTTGGCGATTGCGCCGACGGGGCTGTGGCTGTATTTCTTCTATCGGCAAGACCGTTTGGAGCCTGAGCCGAAAACGAAAATCGCGGGCGTGTTTTTGGTGGCGCTGCTGCTTACGGACACGCTCGGTCTGCGCATCATTGACGACTTGTTTCATTTTCGCGTGTGGACGACGGTGAACGCCACAACTTCGCTGGTCGCGTCCATCTTGATCATTGGCTTCACACTAGAAGCAATCAAGTACGCGGCGATACGCGCGCTGGTGTACGTGACGAGCGAGTTTGACGAGCGCATGGACGGCATCATCTACGGCTCGACCGCAGGGTTGGGCGTGGCGACGTTGTTGAACTTGCACTACATCATAGATAATGCGGGCGTGGCGCTTGCGCCCGGCGTCATCCACGTCGTCACAACCGCGCTGGCTCAAGCGTCGTTTGGCGGCGTGCTGGGTTACTTCATGGCGCAAGCCAAATTCGAACAGCGCTCGATGTGGTGGGTGCCCATGGGGTTGGTCGTCTCTGCGGGCTTGAACGGGTTGTTCAGCTGGGTGATTGACGAGGTGAGCGCGAGCGGTTTGCAAGTGGAGCCATGGCGCTCGTTGGTCATGGGATTAGTGGTGGCGGTGGCGACCTTTGCGTGGCTTGTCGTGTTGATGCGCCGCGCGAATGCGTTGACGCTCAAAGCGGCGTCATAGCGTCAGATGGAAGGAGGAGGTATGGCAGCTCCACCCAAAGAAGTGTTGTCCCCTGAATTAGAAGCGCGCATAGCGCAGCTTGTCACCGAATCGGATGATGAACTAGAGCCACTATCGCCTGATGAATGGCCGCGCGTCGAAGATTTGGTGACGGAGGACGATGCGCCCGTGGACAACTTGTTCTCAGAGACCCAACAACGTCTTTTGACCGAGCCGCTCTACGCTGTGTGGCGCGGCGGCGCGGCGCGCCATAAATTTATCGCCATGGCTAACGTGGGTCTGTTTGTGTCGGTTGCGGAGCGACCGACCGTGCCTGACGTGTTGGTGAGCTTGAATGGTGAAGCGCCTAGTGATCTGTGGGCTAAACATCATCGTTCGTATTTCATTTGGGAATATGGCAAACCCCCTGATGTCGTCATCGAGATTGTGTCGAACACCGAAGGCGGTGAGACCGATGAAAAATTGCAAAAGTATGCGCGCCTGGGTGTGACATACTATGTGATTTTTGATCCATTAAAACAGGCGCAACCTGAGCCCCTACGCATCTATAGCCTGCGCGATGGCCGCTACGTGCGGATGCGTGAGCGTTGGTTGCCTCAAGTCGGGCTGGGCTTAACCTTATGGGAAGGCGCTTACGAGGACAAGCAGGATGTATGGTTGCGCTGGTGCGACCAAGATGGCAACCTCGTTGCGACAGGCGCTGAACAATCTGAAATCGAACGGCAACGCGCCGAACAAGAGCGGCAACGCGCCGAACAAGAACGGCAACGCGCCGAGCGACTGGCTGCACAGTTGCGAGCGCTGGGCGTCGAATTGAAAGACTCTTGATGTATGTTTTGAAAGGAGATTGATGCAAGCTAGCAGTGCTACACCTGTAAGAAGTTTTCACGTCTTTCCCAAAGATATGGGCGTCATCCTAACCTTGCTCGTCGCGCTCGCCATCGGTTGGGGCATGCGGCTCTCGGTCGAGAATCGCATGGCGGAATTTCGCGATGAGGCGACGAAGTTTAGTTTATCGTATCCTGTGACGTGGGGTAAGGTTGAATCGCTGAAAGGCTCGCTGGTAAAGCTCGAAGACGCGCGTGCAGCGTCGGTGTTCAAGACGAGCTTGAGCGTGGATGCGCGCGCACTCGACCCGCAGAACCCACCAACCCTGCAAACATTGGTAGATCGGCGCGTCGCGCAAAACGGCAACCTGACAGGCTATCATCTCATTGCGTTGAACGACGCGACGGTTTCTGGCGCGAAGGCGCAACGTCTGGAGTTTGCCTACGTCGTGCAGCCGATTGATCAGCCGCGCCGCGCATCGTTACCCGTCGTCGTCCATGCGATTGAATACATCATTGTGGGCAAAGACACCGCGTTCTATGTTTCCTTCGCAGCCGCAGAAGAAGATTTCGCGAGCGCTAGCGCACAATTCGACCAAATCATTCAAACGGTGAAAGTGCCATGACGAATCAAAGCGAAAAACAAAAGGCGGACGCGCAGCCAGCGACGAGCCAATCCACAGAGCCAGCGGCAACCATCGGCGCAACGATGCACGATGACGCAGCCGCTTTAGAGTCGTCGTCTGCCGCACCGCCTGCTGCGCCCGCCGTTGCAGAGCCGCTGGAATTGCCCAAGGGCGCGATGGTAGTATTGCGACTAAGCGGCGGCATGAAGTTCTCGTCGCACGAAGTCGTCGTCTATCCTGATGGGCGTGTGACGTTGGGCGGTGGCGATACGGCGCACGATGCGTATCAGCGCGTCTCGCGTCGCTTGCTCGACGCGCAAATCGTGCGGATGCGCCGCGCGTTGGAGCAGTCGGGTTTCTTCCGTATGAAAGCGCAGACAGGCAGCCAGCCGCCCGATGGATATGCTTATGAACTCGTCGCCCGTGTGGGCAATCGCTTCAATCGCATCGAGTTCTTCACAGGCAGTGTGCCGAACTCATTGCAGCCATTGATTGAGCAGCTGACACAACTGTTGCCGAATGCATGAAAAACAAAACCCGTTGTCACGAACAATGTGGCAACGGGTTTTCTTTCCCCGTTCTTCTTGCTACACCCATTACTTTTTACTCCCTACTCATTTCTTCACCCTCATCTCCACGCCCGGACTTGTCCCCACTTTTTCCGCATCGTACATGTCATGTACCGACGCATACAGCTTGCCTTTGCCCGGACGCACGGCGACCACATCCACCGTCAACTCTTTCGATTCGATAGGCAAATACGCCGTCTGTGCGTTCGCGCCCGCGCCAATGAATACGCGCTCGCGCAGATACTCGATGTTGGTTTGGCATTGGACGCATTGGGCTGCGTCGGTGGTGTTGGCATGGGAACACTTGGGACAGAACATGGGGCCTCCTTATAGCAAATAGCGGATCGCCGATAGCCTTATGCGAGACAATCCTTGCGAAGGTTTAGAATCTTCGCAAGGTTCATTAGAGTTGCCCATACTCAAGCAGAATCTTCCTTTCGTGCGTATAGTTTAATGGGAAGGGGTAGGGGTGTCAACGGGTATGGTTGCCACATCCGTCCCCTAATGCTACAATCTGCCCCATATCTCATCAGCAATTACCAATTACTAATTACCAATCACTTCCAAGAGGAGGAGAAAATCATGGGAAGACTCACAGGCGCAAAGCTCACAGGCACGGGTGGGCAATTGCTCATCGCGCAAGCGAAAGCTGCTGGTGTGCGTTATTTATTCACGAATCCAGGCTCTGCCGAAGCGGCTTTCTTCGACGCGCTGGTAGATGAACCAAGCATCCAGCTCATCATGGGTTTGCACGAAGGCATCGTGATCGGCATGGCGGATGGCTACTTCAAGGCGAGCGGCGAAGCGCCCTTCGTCAATATCCACACTATCGCTGGCACAGGACAGATGGCTGGACAACTCTATAATGCGTTCCGTGATGGCACACCGATGGTCGTGACGGCGGGCTTGCTCGACAATGAACGCTATGGCGATCTCGCAGGTTTGGCTGCATCGCCGGGCTTCAGCCAAAAGGATGTCAATCGCCAGTTCACAAAAATGAGCTGGGAGATTCGCAACCCGCAAGCGATTCCGCTCGCGGTGCGTCGCGCGTTCAAAGTGGCGACGGCGCCGCCCACCGCGCCCACCTACACGGCCTTCGCAGATTACGCGCTGGAAACCAAAAACGTCGAAGGCCTTATCTATCCGCGCGACCAATTCTCGATTGACGGCGCATCCCGCCCTGACCCTAAAGCGATTGAGCAGCTCGCCGCTATGTTGCTCACATGCCGCCAGCCGATGTTTTTCGTCGGCGATGAAGTGTGGCGCATGGGCGCGCAAGCAGACGTGTTGGAACTCGCAGAATACCTCGGCGCGGCGGTGACGATGGGCAGCGACTCCCATCGCAACTTCCCAACGCATCACGCGCAATTCTTAGGCACGAGCCGCTTTGCCACTAACTTGCCCGACTGCGATCTGTTCGTTTCGTTTGGTGGCAAGACGACCAGCTGGGTCTTCAACGATTCGGAGATGAATTGGCCCACAGCAGACAAGACGGCAGCGATTGGCATGGATCCCGATCAGATGGGGCGCACCTATCCGCTCGACCTCGCCATCATCGCCAACGTGAAAGTCGCTACTCGCGCGCTAATAGATGCTTTACAGAGTAATGGACATGGGGCGAAGCTAGAGACAGCGCGCTCCGCGCGACAGGAAGATATTGGCACACGCGTCGCGGCGCGCAAGGCGGAGACCGAAGCAACCTTGAAGAAAAACTTTAACGCGACGCCCATTCACCCCTTGCGCTTGAGTTATGAGCTAGAGAAGACGTTGGAGGGCGGCACGATTTTCTTGAGCGAGCAATTCACCGCCGACTACAGCCCGCTCTCCTTTGGCTTCCGCGCTTCGCAAAACGAGAAGGTGTGGATTGGCACAACAGGCGGTTCGTTGGGCTGGGGCTTGGGCGCGGCGATTGGTGCGAAGATTGCCAAGCCCAGCACGCCCGTCGTATTGAACATCGGCGACGGCTCGGTGATGTATAGCGCGTCCGCGTTTTGGTCAATGGCGCGTTACAATGTGCCTGTGACGACGGTGGTGTGGAACAACCACAACTATCAAACGGTACGCAATGCGTTCTATCGGTTGGATGGCTCCGCGAAGAAGAAAGAGCAATACCCCGGCATGTTCCTCGGCGACCCCGCGATTGACTTTTCGTTGTTGGCAAAGAGTCAAGGCGTGAGTGGGGAGCGTGTGACCGAACCCGACGCCATCGCGTCCGCGCTCAAGCGTGGCCTTGACGCGCAGCAGCGCGGTGAGCCCTACGTCATCGAAGTCGTTATCACGCGCGTCGGCGGCGGCGCTGCCTCGACATGGCATCAGAAGTTCAACTTGGCGTTGGAAGGCGCGAATTAGCGGCCAGTAATCAGTAGCCCGTAGTCAGACGGGTGAGCCGTCTGGTTACTGGCTACTGAACACTGAATACTCAATGGAGGTGCCCATGATTTTCAAAAGCACATTTCCCGCAGTCACGATTCCCGAAGTACCCTATCATTCGTTCATCTTGCAGCATGCCGCAAAGGTGAAAGACAAGCCTGCATTCATTGATGGCCCTTCGGGGCGTACGCTGACGTTTGGGCAGGTCGCAGGCGGCGCGCGGCTCATCGCGTCGTCGTTGGCGAAGCGCGGCTTCAAGAAGGGCGATGTGTTCGCTATCTTCTTGCCGAACCTGCCCGAGTACGCTGTCGCGTTTCACGCAGTCGTGATGCTCGGGGGTGTGGTGACGACGGCGAACCCGCTCTACACAGCCGAAGAGCTCGCATTTCAATTGAACGATACCAAAGCGCGTTTCATCGTCACGCTTCCGATGTTCATGGAGAAGGTTGCTGCCGCCGCGAAGCTGTCGAAGATCGAAGAGATTTTTGTGCTGGGCGAAGCGGCAGGCGCGACGCCGTTTGCGGCGTTGATGCAGAGCGATGGCGCTTTGCCTGATGTGACCATCAGCCCGCGCACGGATCTGGCTGTGTTGCCGTATTCGAGCGGCACGTCGGGCAAGCCCAAGGGGGTGATGCTCACGCATTACAACCTCGTCGCGATTACGTGCCAAGTGGATGGCGTCGGCATTGATACCTACGATGAGAACGCGCGCGGGATTGCCGTGTTGCCGTTCTATCATATCTACGGCATGGTCGTCTTGATGAACTTCCCACTCTTTCGGATGGCGACGTGCGTGACGGTGCCGCGCTTCGACTTGGAACAATTCTTGCAAGTCATCCAAGACCAAAAGGTGACGCATTTGTATCTGGTGCCGCCCATCGTCCTCGCGTTGGCGAAGCATCCGCTCGTGGACAAATACAATCTCTCGTCGGTGAAGTTGGTGAACTCGGGCGCGGCGCCGTTGGATGCGGCAGTGCAAAATGCGACTGCCAAGCGACTCAATTGTTTGGTCACGCAAGGCTATGGCATGACGGAGACGAGCTTGGCAATTAGTGTAACATCAGATGAGCCTGCGCGCATCAAGGCGGGCTCGTCGGGGCAACTGTTGCCGAACATGACAGCGAAAATTTTGGACACGGCGACGGGCGAGGAGTTGGGCCCCAATCAAAATGGCGAAGTGTGCGTGCGCGGTCCGAACATCATGCAGGGCTACCTCAATAATCCCGAAGCGACAGCCAGCACGATTGACAACGAGGGCTGGTTGCATACAGGCGACATCGGTTACATTGACGACGATGGACATTTCTACATCGTGGACCGTGTGAAAGAGCTGATCAAGTACAAGGGTATGCAAGTCGCGCCTGCCGAGCTCGAAGGCGTGTTGTTGACGAATCCCGCGATTGCGGACGCAGCGGTGATTCCAAGCCCCGACGAAGAAGCGGGCGAGATTCCGAAGGCGTTCGTTGTGTTGCGCGGCGAGCTCACGCCCGAACAAATCATGGCGTATGTGGCGGAGCGCGTCGCGCCACACAAGAAGATTCGCCAAGTCGAGATCGTGCCGCAAGTGCCGAAGTCGCCGACGGGGAAAATTCTGCGACGCATTTTGGTCGAGCAGGAGCGGGCGAAGGCGAAAGCGTGAGACGTGGCGCGTGAAAGGTGAAGCGGGAAGAGAGAGGAAAGCACGCGCCTTTCTTCTTTCTTCTTTTGCTGTATAATTAGCACGGCTAACAATTTTTGTAGGGAGTTGTGCTGAATGGTAGGTCGCCGCAGCTCCAATGCGCCTACCATTTTTTGCGTCACTTCGTTATTGCAAGGAGCGTCACTGCGAGCGTTGTTTGCGAAGCAGTCTCCATGCTGCGTCAAGGGGATTGCTTCGTCGCAAACTGCGCGCCTCGCAATGACGAACACAACATCAAGCTTGATCTCAGGAGGAGAAAACGAATGGACTATTCGAAGTTGTTTTCGACAGCGGCAGTTGATCGCGTCGGCACGATGGGCGAGCGGCGTTGGGGACAAGGCGGGATGCTCGCGCCCATCAAGTATTCGTTCGAGGGCGGCATGCCCGACCCCAGCACGTATCCGATGGAAGCGATTGCCGAGTACACTAAGAAAGTGTGTATGACGGATCGCATGGCGTTGAACTATGGCAGCATCATGGGCTTCGATGGGATGCGCGAGGTCGTGGTCGAGTTGGAGAACCAGTGGGGAGGGCATCTCGTCAAGCGCGAGAACGTGCTGATTACATCGGGCGCGAGCCAGGCGTTGCGTTTGGTCTATGAGACGTTGCTCAACCCCGGCGACACGGTGCTGCTCGAAGAAGAGAGCTACATCGCGCAGCAAATCAAAATCGCCAAGCCCAACGTCGTGACAGTACCGATGGACAACAAGGGTCCCGTCATTGCAGAAATGCGGAAGACGTTGGAGTCGCTCAAAGAGAAGGGCATCACGCCGAAGTTGTTTTACATCGTCACAGGTATCCACAATCCGATGGGCATCACGACGATTGCGGAACGCTCGAAAGCCGTATTGGCACTGGCTAGGGAATTTGGTTTCATGATTCTCGAAGACGACCCCTACAGCCGCATCCGCTTCACGGGGCAAGGCGAGCCGAGCATGTATAGCCTCGACGAGACGGGGCAATACGTGATTCGCGTCGGCACCGTGTCCAAAATTTTGGGCGCGGGTTTGCGTATCGGTTGGGCGATTGCCGACCCAAAACTGTTGCAAGCGTTCCAACAGTTCAAGCAAGACGGCGGCACCAACCCGTTCGCGCAGCGCGTCGCGGCGGCGTTCATGAAGGACAACATGTGGTCGCATATCAAGGTTGTGACGGCGTCGTACCTCAATAAGCGCAATACGATGTTGCAGGCGCTCGACGAAAACTGCAAAGACCTGGCGACGTGGAACGTGCCAGACGGCGGCATTTTCCTGCGCGTCGAGACGCACAAGGACGTGGACGACGATAAGCTGCTGGAATACTCGCAGCAAGAAGGTGTGGGGTATCGCCCGGGTAAAGCGTTTGCCAGCAACGGCAAAGGCGGCAAAAATCAGCTGCGCCTCGCGTACAGCTTCCAAGACCCCGAGACGATTACGGAAGGCATCAAGCGGTTGGGCGTGGCGATGCACAAGGCGGCGGACTAAATCAGTAAACAGTAGCCAGTAAACAGTAGTCAGAAACGGGCGGACGTAGGGGCGCACCGGTGTGTGCGCCCAGTGCGCCTGCCCGTTTTGGTTTTATCCACGCAAGACCTCACAGGTTTTAGAAACCTGTGAGGTCTGCGCGACGCGAGTTGTGCTATAATCGCTCGCAATTCAGCGCTCATGAGCCATGCTTATGCCTCGCCCCAAAATCTTCATCAGCTATAGCCACAAAGACGAACAATTGAAAGATGATCTGGTCACGCATCTCAGTGTGTTGCAAGATGCCGCCGAAATGGTCGAGGTGTGGAACGACCAGCGTATCAGCGCAGGGCAAGATTGGAAAGCCGAAATTGAACAGGCGATGAATGAAGCGACGGTGGCGGTCTTGCTCATCAGCGCAAACTTCCTGACATCGAACTTCATTTTGAAACAAGAAGTGCCGAAGCTGCTTGACCGCCGTCAAAAAGAAGGGATGGTCGTCGTGCCTGTGTTGGCGCGTTCGTGTCTGTGGCAAGAGGTGAAGTGGTTGAGTGCGATGCAGATTCGCCCGAAGGAGGCGCAACCTGTCTGGCGTCAAGGCGGCATCCATGCCGACGACGAATTGGCGCTCATTGCCCAAGAAGTCGCTGACTTGGTTAAAGCGGCGCAACGCCAGCAAGCGCAACTTGAGCATGAACGGTTAGCGCGCGAGCAAGCAGCGGCCGAACAAGCTCGCTTGGCAGAAGAACAAGCCGAGGTCGAACGCTTGGCGCGTGAGCATTACGAGCAGGCACGACAGGCACGCATTCGTGCGGCTGCCGAACGCTTGGCGCGTGAACGGCTGGAACAGGAAGAGAAAGAACGACAGGAGAAAGAAGAAAGAGAACGCCTTGCGCGCGAGAAAGCCGAGCAAGCACGGCTCGCCAAAGAGCAAGCCGAAATCGAACGCGCCACGCGTGCGCGCGAGCAACGGGAGAAAGAAGAAAGGGACCGTCGTCTCAAAGAAGAATTGATTCTCACCCTCGCACCCAACGTCACCCTCGAACTCGTGCGCGTCCCCGCAGGCGAGTTCTGGATGGGTAGCGACAAGAGCAAAGACAAAGATGCTAACGATGACGAGTTGCCACAACACAAGGTTCACCTTGACGCTTACCTCATCGGCAAGTATCCTGTGACCGTCGCGCAGTTTGCCGCGTTTGCACAAGCGACCAAACACAAGACACAGGCAGAAAAAGATGGCAGTAGCTACACATGGGCAGGTAGCAAGTGGGAAGGAGTGAAAGGCGCAGATTGGCAACACCCGCGCGGGCCCCAAAGCGATGTGCGGCAAAAACAGAATCATCCCGTGACACATATTAGCTGGGACGATG
>CAZDYP010000140.1:0-13705 GCA_964509505.1 uncultured Anaerolineae bacterium
CGCAACGAGCGTGACCGCATCAACGCAATCGTGGTGATGACCGACGGCATCGAGAACGCTTCGACGATTCGGCTTGACGCGCTCGTGCAAAAGATCAAGCAGGGCAATCAGAGCGGCGTGCCTGTCGTCATCTTCTGCATCGCGTATGGCGGCGACGCCGACTTCAGCAAATTGAACACGCTGGCTGACGCCACCGGTGGGCAATCGCGCCGCGCCGACCCTGAGACGATTCGCAAGCTGTATAAAATTCTTTCGACGTATTTCTAAGATGCACGATGCAAGATACAGGATGCAAGATATAGGATGCAAGATACAGGATGCAAGATACAGGATGCAAGATGCAAGATACAAGCTAGAGCCTTGCCTCGCATCCTGCACCCTGTACCCTGCATCATGCATCGTGCATCATGCATCGTGCATCGTGCATCCTGTATCCTGCATCCTGCATCCTGTATCCTGAATTACTTATGTCCAACTCGAACATTCGCTCCCGCGCCCTCTCCGCCATTCTCATGCACGCGCTCTTTCGCTTTGAAAGCGCCGCTACGATTGCGGGCACGATTTTGTTGCTATATTTCTTTCCGCAGCCATTCGCGTGGTGGCAATGGTGGTATTGGCTCATTCTCGGCGGCGTCGCAGAAGCGCTCATCATTTACACCAGCATCAAAGACGAACAGACGGGCGCAGCAGTGGTTGCCGAGCTGTTCCGCGCAGAGTTCAACCCTGCGACGATTCGCAGCCAGAAATATCGCGGCGCATTAGAACGAGCGTTGACCTATCGCACGCGCATCGAGGAGCTGATTCGCAAAAGCGACGCGGGCGTATTGCAACAACATCTACAAGAGACGACGCAGGGCATTGGCGATTGGCTCGCGCAAATTTTTCGACTGGCGCAACGCTTGGATGAATACGAGCGCGACGACATGCTCAAGCAGGACTTGACGGCAACGCCCGCGACGCTGCGCCAACTCAATGACCGTGTGCGTCAAGCCAACAACGAAGCGGTGCGCGAACAAGCGCGGCGCACGCTCGCTTCGAAGCAAGCGCAATGGGACAATTTGCAAAAGTTAGCGCATACAATGGAGCAAGCCGAGCTGCAACTCGAAGCGACGCTGACGGCGTTAGGCACAGTCTATTCACAGCTGGTGTTGCTCAACTCGCAGGACGAAGTGAGCGATAGCCGCGCGCGACGCCTACGCGACGACATCGCGGAGCAAGTGTCGCAGCTCAATGATTTGCAAGCGGCGATGGACGAGGTTTATCGGGGGAAATAGAAAAACTGCTGTAGGGCAAGTTTTTAATTTGCCCTAGGTGAGCAAGTTAAAAACTTGTTCTACATGGAACGCATGGAGTAATCGGATGAAGAAAGCCTTTTTATTATTGATGATACTTACCACGCTGCTCGTCGCGTGCGGCGGGAATGTGGCGACGAAGGGCGAGGTCTATGTGTATGTCGTCGCGCCGTTGTCGGGCTGGCAATCGAATGGCGGGCAGACGATGGCCGGCGGTGTACGCACGATGGCTGAGTCGCTCAATCAGCAAGGCGGCTTGCTGGGCTACACGGTCAAGGTCGTCACGCTGGATGATGAAGCCGATTCGGATATTGCCGCCGAGCGTGCGAAAGAAATCGCAGATGCCATCCAGCAAGGCAAGAAAGTCATCGGCGTCGTCGGACATTTGAACAGTGGGCAAACACTCGCCGCGATGCAAGTCTATAAGGATTTGCCGCTCATCGTCATTACGCCGACTGCCTCCGAAGTGTCATTGACGAAGCAAGGTTTTCGTAATTTCTTCCGCGTCAATGCCACAGACGCGGCGCAGGGTCCGACGCTCGCGCGCTTCATCGTCAACGAATTGAAAGCGCAAAAAATCGTCGTCGTCCACGCCGATAATGAATACGGCAACGGCTTGCGCGATCAGATGGTGAACGCATTGCAGTCAATGGGGCAGACGCCTGCTGCTGTTGTGAAGATTCCCGAAGCGGTGCCCACTTATGCTTCGTTCATCCCGACCATCAAGAACGCACAACCCGACGTCGTCTTTCTCGCGGGCTATGAGACCGAGGGCTTTGTGTTGCTGCCCGAATTGCGCGACGCGGGCGTGAAGGCGAAGTTTGTTTGCTCCGATGGGTGTTTCAACTCGACGTTTGTGGATGAAGCCGCGCCCGCGAGCGAGGGCGCGTACGTCGGCGCGATTACGCCCGATCCCAAAATTGTTGGCGACAAGCAATGGTGGCAAGCGTACCAGAAAGTCGAATCGCGCAACCCCGACACATATAGCGTGCCCGGCTACAGCGCGTTGGCGGTGTTGGCGGCAGGCGTGCAGAAAGCCGGCACCTTCGACGTGAGCAAGGTCAGTGATTCCATTCGTCAGCTCGATTTAAGCACGCTCGTCGGGCGCGTCGCCTATGATGCCAGTGGTGATTTGAAAGAGCAGCGCGTCTTCGTGTTCCAAGTCAAAGATGGCGCGTTCGCGCAAGTGTATCCGAAGCCTTGAAGTTCATACGACCCTGCAACGAAAAACCCGTTGTCCCTGCAAGGGTGGCAACGGGTTTTTGTTTAGTAACGCTGAACACAAGACCCTAAAGGTTTTCGAAACCTTTAGGGTCTGATATACACACGACTTATGGAGGACATACATCGGCGATGCGGCTGACTACATTGCTGCTACGATTGCCGACGTAGATGCTGCTCACGGCAGGATTCACATCAAAGCCAAATGGATCCGTGAAACCTGTGAGTGTGTTAATCACCGTATGGGTGTTGCCGCTGATGACGCTAATGGTGTTGCTCGCGCTATTGGTCGTATAGACGCAATTGCGTGGCGTGTTCACGCCGAGGTTTTCTGCGCCGGTGCCTACGGCAATGTCGGTGATGCCGCCTGAGCCTGTCGGCAACGAATCATACACGGCGACCAGGTTGGGCGCGCCCGGTGAGCTCGTCGCATACGTCACATAGAGTTGATTGTTTGCATGGTTGACCGCTGCAGCGAAGGGGAAGAACGATGGATCGCCGCCGCCTGATGTGTCAATGATTTCGATGATGCTGTTGATTGCGCCATTGATCACAAAAACCTTCCCGCTCCGCATGGTCGCATAGACACGGTCAAAGTTTGCGTTGACGGTCACGCCAAATGTGCCTGAGGCGCCAGAGACATTGGTGTTGATGTAGCTCACGGCGTTGCTGGCGTTGGCGTCAATCACGATGAGGCGATTGCCGCCGTAATCTGCCGCATACACTTTGCCCGTCGTGAGATTTGCGGCGATGTGCGCGGGCGCGCTCGTCAGCGGTAACGTGATGGTGGCGACGACGGTGTACGTTGGACTGCTGATGTCAATGATGGTGATGCTGGGCACGTGACCTGTGATAGGCGGCGAGGTGTAGCTGCCAAAGTTTGTCACGTACGCGAAACGTCCGGGCAAGATAGCGATGCCCCAAGGCGCGCGCCCGACTGGAATGACTTGTAATGCCGACAGGTTGCTGTCATAGACGATGACTTGATTGGAGTCGCGCGAGGCGACCCACACACGGTTGTTCGACGGATCAACTTTGATGCTCTTCGGATGACACGCAAAGGCAAAGTTCGTCGTCGCATTGCTGGAGCTGTCGCTGATTTCGTTGCTGCGCGCGAAGGCGGTGTTGGTGATGGCGAAGCTGACGCCGCATGACGGCGGATTGTTCACACGGACTTGCACCGCCATTTGCGTCCATTGACCGGGAATGAGTGTGCCAACCGTCACCGTGAAGCTATTGCCATTGACTACAAGGCTACCTGTGCCTGTGACGATGGGACCACTGACGATGGTGAGCGAGGGCGGCAAGGTGTCCGTCAATGTAACGCCCGTGAGCGTGAGACCGCCCGAGTTCCTCACGATGAGGTTGTACCAGAATGTCGTCGTGGTGGGTGCGGTCGAGAGGACGCTGCTGCTACTATTGTTACTGGTGATGAGAGGCACAAACAGACGATAGGGACCAGGACATGGACCCGGACCCGCGGAAGGCGCGTTGGCTAACGCTTCTTTGAAGACGCACAGTTCTGGCACGATGACGCGATGCACGGTCGTGTTACTCGTTTGAAGTGGCGTTTGGTTGCTGGAGACGGCGGCGACATTGTTGATGAGCGTGTAATTGATGAGGTTGGCATTGACCACCACACGGAACGTCATGGTCACACGGCTATTGGCTGTCAACGTGATGCCTATGCAGCTCACGCTGGGCAATGAAACATTTGCCGAACCCGCTGAACAAGTCAGCGAGCTGCTAACGTACATCGTATTCGCTGGCACACTATCGGCGATGACGACGTTGGTGGCGGGCGCTGTCCCTGTGTTTACCACCGTCACGGTATAAGCAATCGTGGTGCCTGTGAATACATCCGAACCACTGGGCGGCGTCGCCGTCTTGGACGTGACCAGCGCTGGTGGAGGTATAGGTTGCACCACATGCGTTACCACATTGCTTGCTGCAATAGGCGTCTGTGTGCTTGAGATAAAAGCCGTGTTGGTGAGGATTGTACCGCTCGTAGTGGTTGAGATGACTTGGGCTGTGAACGATACGGTTACTGTGGTTGTGGGCGGCAGATTGCCGATGTTCCATCGTAAGGTTGGCAGATTGATTGTGTTGACGCCTGTCGAGCCTGTGATGAAAGTTGTGTTCGCTGGCACAACATCCGTCACGATGACATTGGTTGCCGTCAAGCCACCCGTGTTCGAGACCTGCAATGTATAAACGATGAAATCATTCGGGTTGACGGTGGAACCGTGGGGCGGCGTCGCGCTTTTCACGATATTCAACGTCGGCGCGATGATGATGTGTGTGACGGGGTTCGTCGTCCTGACGACAGGCTGATTGCTCGAAATTAATGCTGTGTTTGTGATGAGGCTGCCATTGGGAGCGCCTGCTGCCACTTGCACGGTGAATGTGACGACGACGATGGTGCCCGTCACCGGCAAATTGCCAATGTTCCACAACACGCCCGATGATGTTGTGATGAAACCTGCCGAGCCTGTCACAAAATTGGTGAAGGCTGGCAGATCATCGCTGATCACGACACCCGTCGCATTCATGCTGCCTGAATTGGAAAGGGTAATCGTGTAGGTGATGAGGTCGCCTATGCGCACGGTCGAGCCGCTTGGCGGTATGGACGCTTTGCTCGAAGCGCTGAAGTTAGGATTGCTGACGACGAAGATCGCATCAGGCACTGAGCCGCTGCGTCCCCCATCATCACGAAACTCCGCTTGGTTGAGCAGCAACGTCATGTGGTCAAGCGGAAAATCTACGGTGATAGTCATCACGAGTGTCATGCCTGAACCTGCGGCGAGGGGGGGACCTACATTCCACACGACAAACGTCGGACCCGTAATCGGCGCTGGTGGAATGAGCGTACCGGTCACGCCCGACGTGAAGCTTGCCGAGAAAAACGTCGTATAAGTAGGTACGGTTGCCGTCACCACCAAACCGCTTGCAGGTTGGTCGCCCGCATTGCTGATGAAGATGGTGTAGCGCACCATCGCACCGGGGTTGACCAGTGGCGGCTCATGACTGAGCGCGATGCCCAGCAAGGGTTGCGCAGGTTTTGCTTCAAGCGAGTGTACGAGGAAGAACGGTAACGCTGCCGCCATAAACAAAACAAGCGCCAGCAAAAAAACGCTACGGCGCGTGTGATAGAATGATATGGAGTTAAACATGGGGCACCTCACTTGGTTAAAAAGCCGATGACTCTCCCCGCCTACTTGTTTCGACAACCACTCGTAGTTTAACATGGGCATACTGCGAAGTCAACGCAGAAGAATTCGTGAAATCGTGTTATACTCAACAACAACAGGCGGGCGGGGCAACGAGTCAACCCTTCATCACTCGGTCACCTAAGCGTGCTGGCTCGTTGCCCCCATCTGTTGCTACACCTGCTCATTGCCTCATCCCGCTCGCCCCTTCACTCGTCACTCGTCGCTCGTTACTCGTTTACCGCTCTCGCCTATGCGTGCTTTCATTTCTATCAATCTGGATGAACTGATGCGCGCGACGCTGACGCAGCTGTTACGCGCCTTGCAAGCGGCGGACCCGCCGCTGAAACTGAAATGGGTCGCGCCTGACAGCCAACACCTCACGTTGCAATTCTTAGGCGAGATACCTCAGGCGAAAGTTGTGGACATCCAGCGTGTGCTTGCGCCTGTGGTCAACATCATCGCGCCGTTTGATTGGACGCTGCAAGGGCTTGGGTGTTTTCCCAATCAGCGCAACCCGAATGTGTTATGGGTTGGCGTGCATGAGCCGACCGGCGCATTACAACGCCTGCAAGCTAGCGTGAGTAAGGCATTGCGGAGCATCGGCTTTGCGCCCGATTCTCGTCCCTTCGCACCTCATCTTACCCTCGCGCGCCTGCCGCGCGACGCCGCGCCGTATAAACGCCATGCGCTCGGTGTTTGGTTCGATACGCAACCGCCTCCCACACCACACACCGCGCGCGTTATGGCAGTTCACTTAATGCAAAGTGAGTTGCTGCGCACAGGCGCGCGGTACACAGCGGTTGCGGAGTTCAAGCTGGCAGCTGGCAGATAGCGAATCGCCGCGTTATGGGGGATGATGTTACACAGTCAAGTGGGTGACGAGCCAAACAACAAAGCATAGAGCCGACCAATGAAAGCGGTCAGACTTTTCGCAGAAGTCTGACCGCTGGTTCAGCTTCAAGGAGGAAGCATGGCAAACCTATTCGCCAACTCACGCACAGTCATCGTGTGCGCAGCGTTATCCGTGCCTGTTGTATTCGTCGCATTCGCGCTCCTCATTCGCGGGATGCCAACGCATCGTGAGTATGCGGACTTGAGCGACGAGCAGTTGCGCTGGTTGGCAAGAATTGGGTTGGGGTTGTTGGTGGTATTGGGAGTGGGATGGTGCGGGATGATTGCGGCGTGGCTGGGATAAGGTATTGTGCGCGGTCGCGCGTTTTTGTTTCTCCCACATTTCAGGTAAGATGTGCGACACTTACGGCGCGCGTTCCTCCTGCGCCTATCCGTTTCGAGGAGACCATGCCACACGACAACCTCCCGTTTGCTACTATCGCCGAGCTGCAAAAGTTACTCCGCGCGAAAAAAATTTCTGCTGTCGAACTTGCCAAATTTTTCCTCGCACGTCTCGAAAAAATCGGTCCCACCTACAATGCGCTTGCCGAACTGACGCCAACGTTGGCGTTGTCGCAAGCGCGTAAGGCAGACAAACAAATTGGTAGTGGTGAATTGACTTCGCCCTTACTCGGTATCCCTTATGGCGCGAAAGACTTGTTGGCGACGAAGGGTATCCCCACACGCTGGGGTTCGCCGCCGCATCGTGATCAGCTGCTCGACTACGATGCGACGGTTGTCAAACGTCTGCGTGAGGTGGGCGCGGTGCTGCTCGGCAAGCTGGCGATGGTCGAGATCGCCGGCGGCGGCGGCTATGTATATCCGAGCGCGTCGTTGCATGGACCTGGCTTGAATCCCTGGAACGTGAACCATTGGTCGGGTGGCTCGTCGTCGGGGTCGGGCAGCGCCGTGGCAGCTGGACTCGCGCCGTATGCGCTGGGTTCAGAGACATGGGGCAGCATCGTCACACCGTCGGCGTATTGCGGCATCACAGGCTTGCGTCCCACGTGGGGC
Source organism: uncultured Anaerolineae bacterium (assembly GCA_964509505.1). Taxonomy (GTDB): domain Bacteria; phylum Chloroflexota; class Anaerolineae; order JACRMK01; family JACRMK01; genus CAZDYP01. The sequence continues at coordinate 7,631 of CAZDYP010000140.1, forward strand.
TTGGTCAGTCGCTATGGCGCGATGGAGCTGGCATGGAGCATGGACAAGGTTGGGCCCATGGCGCACACCGCGGAAGATTGCGGTTATGTTTTGCAAGCAATTGCGGGCGCCGATGAGCATGACTTCACCACGCGCAACTCAAAAGGCTTTGTGTTCAAGCCGCGCGCCGCGCAAAAAAGTTTTCGCGTCGGGGTGTTGCCCGCCGATTTCAGCGACGAGCCGCTCATCGAAAAAGCATTTGAAGAGGCGTTGCGCAGCTTGCGTAAAGCAGGCATCAAGCTCTCTAGCGTCGAGCTGCCGCAGCAGCCTTATGATGAGGTCGCGCGCGCGCTGTTGAATGGCGAGATGGCAGCGGCGCACGAAGAGTTCGTGAAGAGCGGCAAAGTGGACGAGCTGGTGGACAAAGGGCAAATCGAAGGTCTGAAGGCGAGTCTGAATGGGTCGGTCGCCGCTTACGCGCGCGCAGCGCAACAACGTCCGCAACTGACTTATGAGGTGCGAAAATTGTTCCAGCGTTTCGATGCGCTCGTGTCGCCCTCGCTCGTCATCGAAGCGGTCACGCTTGATACGAATTTGCGGACGGCGTTCCGACGGCGTGGCGGCTACGCGGTGTTGGGCGCATTGTGCGGTTTGCCCGCGCTCACCGTGCCGATGGGCTTTGGGCGACAAGGCTTGCCATTGGGATTGACGTTCACAGGCGACTTGTTTGCCGAACACAACATTTTGGAATTAGGGATGAGGTATCAGCGTGAAACCGATTGGCATACGCGCAAACCGCCTATGGCATGATCAGTAAACCGTGATAAGTAAATAGTGAATCGTGACGAGTGGCAAGAATGAAAATTTTTGTCACTCATTATTTATTGCTATGGGGAGGATCCAATGAGGTCATCCACTCACTTGATCTTGCTCATATTGGGTAGGCTCATCGTATGTGTGTTGCCGTTTGTCTTGTTGCTGTATCTTTCGACGGCGCGCGCTGCTCCTACCTTATCCAATAGCATTGTCATCAGCCAAATCTATGGCGGCGGCGGCAACGCTGGTGCGACGCACACACACGACTTCATCGAGCTCTTCAACAACGGCAACAACGCCATCAACGTCAATGGGTGGTCGGTGCAATATGCAAGCGCGACGGGTTCGAATTGGTCCGTTACGGCATTGGGCAATATCATTATTCCGCCGGGCGGTTATGTGCTGATTCAAGAAGCCTCGAGCGGCGCGAATGGCAGCGCCTTGCCCACAGCGGATGTGACAGGCACGATTGGGATGGGCAGCACGGCAGGCAAAGTCGCATTGGTCAATTCGCTCACCCCAATTACAACGGGTATCACCAATCCTGTTGGTCTCCCACAAGTGATGGATTTTGTCGGCTATGGCGCTGCTAGCGCATACGAAGGCGCCGGTCCCGCCCCCACGCTCAGTGCAAGTACGGCAGCCCTACGCAATAGCAATGGTTGCGCCGATACAAATGATAATGCCGCCGATTTCAACGCGCTCTCGCCCAACCCGCGTAACAGCGCCTCGCCTTTGAATCTTTGCGAAGTCACTGCTACCCCCACTGATACCCCCACCCAAACACCGACGCCCACTCCCACCCATACCCCCACCGTGACACCCACACCTACCGACACGCAAACCCCCACCCCCACCCCAACTCCAAGTCAAACTCCAACGCCGGGCCCCACCAATACACCCACACCGACAGGCACCGCCACGCCCATACCCACTGCCACAGCCGTTTTTGACGCAGTCAAGCTCGTCGCGTTTTTCTACAACGGCTACATTACCGATGGCAGCAGTCAAGGCGATGAGGGAGTCGAGTTGATGAATCTCGGCGTCTCAAGCGTGAACATTGGTGGATGGAGTGTTAGCGATAACGAAGGCGCGGCGATCTTTCCCGCTAACACCATGCTCGCGCCCGGTCAGCGCATCTGGCTGGCGCGCAATGCCACTGCGTTTCAGCAAACCTTCGGCTTCAACCCGCAGTTTGAGTATGAAGCGGATACCAACCCACTCGTGCCCAATATGACGACGAGCGGCGGCGCGCCGAACTTCACCAGCAGCGGCGACGAAGTTGTATTGATAGATAATGGCAATGTCGTGCGCGACGCCGTCGTCTATGGCAGCGGCGCCTCCAATGCAGGTTGGACGGGTGTGTCGGTGAAGACGCCTTACAACGTCTTCCCTATGAACGATTCACACATCGTCATCTATCGCAAGCTCGACGAGCGCACAGGCTATCCTTTAGGCGACACCGACAGCGAAAGCGATTGGGCGGTGAGCAAAACGTGCGACGCCACGCCATTGTATGGTCCCGTGCGCGCGTGCGATTTGTATGGCAAGAAGCCAATGAGCGCGGGTTGGCGCACGAGTATTATTGATCCTGCAAATGCGCCAACCACCAATTGGCAGACAATCAAAGTTACCGAGACGACGCAACTCTCTGTGTGGGTTGCGCCTGATCATCTTTATGAACAATACGTCAACGCGCTTTACGCCGCACAACACTCGATTTACATTCAAGGCTACACCTTGCGGAATCCAAACGTCGCTAGCGCCATCGCGTCACGCGCCGCCGCAGGGGTGACGGTGAAAATTTTGTTGGAGGGCGAGCCATGCTGCGACAACATGCCCGACCAACAAACACTATGGGCGGTGAAGCAAATTGAGGAGGCGGGGGCAGGCACGCAAGTCTGGTTCATGAGCGGCATCAGCACAACCGAACTGGTCACGCCGACGTATCGTCATGATCGTTATAACAACCAACACGCGAAGTTCACGCTGATTGACGTGGGCTATCCGACGCAAATGCTGTTACAGGGCAGCGAAAACCTCGATTGCAGCGCGATGCCGTCAGACAACAAACTCAACGGCACGGCGGGCAATCGCGGCTACTATTTCAAAACAACCGCGCCGAGCGTCATCGCATATTACTTGCGTATCTTCAATCAAGACTTGGACATGGCGCAACAAGACATCGTGTCCTATGGCACGCCGCCTTACGTGTGGGATGGCGTGACGGCGCCTGATGTCTGCGACGATGGCACGCGCTACGTCGTCATACGCCGCACGCCGTTGGACATTACAGGCACGGTGCCTTTTGAAATCGTCCAATGCCCTGACAATTGTTTGCATTACGACGAATCGCTCATCGGCATGGTGCGACGCGCAGGCGCAGGCGATGTGGTGTTGGTGCAACAAGCGTACGAGCGCACGTACTGGGGTTTGAATGCCAGCACGCCCATCACCGATCCCAATCCGCGTCTTGAGGCATACCTCGCCGCCGCGCGCCGCGGCGCCACCGTGCGGATTTTGCTCGACGCGCAATACGATTCCATCAGCAGCACGGTGGGCAATCTGGCGACGGTGTTATACGTCACACAATTGCAGGGACCAGGTGTGAACGTGGCTGCGCGGCTGGTGGATTTTGTTGGGCAGGGAGGCCCCGCGGGCAACGGCATTCATGCGAAGCTCGTGATGGTGTATAAGCCAAGCGAACATCGCGCGTGGGTGCATTTGGGCTCCATCAACGGCAGCGAGAACTCGTCGAAGTTCAACCGCGAAATGGCGCTGCAAGTCGAATCGGCTGACGCGTATTGTTTCTTGTATCATTTCTTCAACGCCGATTGGAAATATAGCGGCGGCAGCGACCTGCAATTGCAGGGCAGCTGTCCGCCCTTCGCACCTGATCCGATGTTGGACAAGGCGACATATTTGCCGCTGCTACGCAAGTAATGCGTAGCACAAACAAGAAACCCGTTGTCCGATGAAGATGGCATCGGACAACGGGTTTCTCTTTTCAAAAAATTTTAGCGTGCTGAGGAGGCGGCGTTCTCTCACGCCGACACGCTGCTTTTCTGGACGTGAGCGACCAGAGCGTTCAGGCATGGTTCTGTCACGATGTTTGCATTGCCCGCTTGTCCATCACCCGCACGGCTTTGCCGAGACTGCGCTCCAACTTGCGCGGTGGTGTGACAACCACCGTCGAGTGAATGCCCAGCATCTGATACATTTCCTCGTTGGCTTTCTTCTCCGCTGCTTTGATGTGATACTCGCCTTGAATCCACAAATCGGGCGTCGCCTCGACCCAGATTTCGAGTTGATCGAGTTGGTCTTTCGGACGATCAACGAGAATAAGGTATTGCGGCGCGAGCCCTTCAATCTTGAGCAACGCTTCCTCGATTTGCGTGGGGAAGACGTTCACGCCTTTGATTTTCAGCATGTCGTCGGTGCGTCCCAACACTTTGCTCATGCGCGCGAACGTGCGCCCACACTCGCACGGCTCCGCCCACAAACGCACACGGTCACGCGTGCGATAGCGCAACACGGGTCCCGCTGCGCGCGTCAACGTTGTGAACACCAGCTCGCCTTCCGAGCCCATTGGCAAACGCTCGCCTGTGTCGGGGTTGATGATCTCAGCCAAGAAATGATCTTCGTTGATGTGCATCCCCTGATGATAGGGACACTCGACGGCGACGCCCGGCCCAATCACTTCGGTCAAGCCATAAATATCATACGCTTCGAGTCCAATGCGGTCTTCGATTTCTTCGCGCATCGCGTCCGTCCATGGCTCCGCGCCTAAGAAGCCGACGCGCAGCTTCATGCGTGCGCGCATGTCAATGCCGTCGCCGTGCGCTTCTTCGGCGATGACGAGCGCGTACGACGGCGTGCAGCACAAGACCGTCGCGCCAAAATCTTCCAGCAACATCAACTGGCGTTTCGTCAATCCCGATGACACAGGCACTGTCGCCGCGCCAATTGTTTCCGAGCCGATCAAGAAACCCAAGCCGCCCGTGAACAAGCCATGCCCATACGCATTGTGAACAACATCCTCGCGTGTGACGCCGCCCGCGCTGAGTGTGCGCGCCATTACCTCGCCCCACAGTGCCAAATCGTTGCGCGTGTAAGGTCCGACCACAGGCTTGCCCGTCGTGCCAGACGACGCATGAATCCGCACGACCTCGGCGAGCGGCACAGACAACAACCCATAAGGATAGTTGTCGCGCAAATCGTTCTTGGTGGTGAATGGAATACGCGACAGCTCATCCAGTGATTGGATGGCGTCGGCGCTCACGCCTGCATCCTGCAAACGCTTCGCATAGAACGGCACCGTTTGCGAGACGCGCGCCACCAACTCACGCAGCCGTTTCACTTGTAACTGCTCTAGCTGCTCGCGCGGCATCGTCTCCGCGTCTTTGTTCCAGTAGAGGATGTTCTTGGACATCGGCTCCTCCTTGTGTGAGATATAAGTAAATGAGTGACAGGAGACGGAGGACGGCGGACAGAGGTTACGTCATTTACTACTTGCCACTCGCCACTTGCCACTCGCCACTCGTCACCCCGTTTCCCCGTTCCTCGTCTCCCCGTTGACTTCTATACACTCCCCAAATAAGCGTGCTGCACTTCAGGGTTCGCCATCAACTCAACGGCTTTGCCCTCTAACACGACGCGCCCTGTTTCAAGCACGTAGCCTCGGTCGGCAATCTTCAATGCGGCGCGCGCATTCTGTTCGACGAGCATGACCGTCAGACCTTGCTGGCGGAGCTCGGCGATGACGCGCATCAGTTCCTTGACAATCAACGGCGCTAGCCCGAGCGATGGCTCGTCGAGCAACAACAACTGCGGCTTGCTCATCAATCCGCGCGCAATCGCCAACATCTGTTGTTCGCCGCCAGAGAGTGTGCCGCCGTCCTGCGTCTTGCGTTGCGCGAGAATCGGGAACAGCCGAAATACAAACTCCAAATCCGCGCGCCAATCGTTACGATGGCGATGATACGCGCCCAAACGCAAATTATCCAACACGCTCATCGTTGCAAAAATTTGGCGGCGCTCTGGCACGTGACTGATGCCCCACGATACCAGCTGCTCCGCTGCGCAGCCGGCCGTCGCGCGCCCCTCAAAGCTGATGTGTCCCGACTGTGGACGCAGCAAACCAGAGATGGCGTTCAACAACGTGGTCTTGCCTGCGCCATTCGCACCGAGGATAGCGACGATCTCGCCACGCTCCACTTTCAAGCTCACACCAGCAAGTGCGCGGATGGGACCGTACGCGGCAGAGACGTTAATCAGTTC
>CAZDYP010000140.1:13805-15839 GCA_964509505.1 uncultured Anaerolineae bacterium
CGGATGCGTCGAATCAGCTCGCCCAACGCGTCTTTTTCGCTGCGCACCAAACCGGCTGCGGGTTCATCCAACATCAAAAATTCAGGCTCGCACGCCAACGCGCGCGCAATTTCTAGCAAGCGTTGTTGTCCAAACGGCAAACTCGTCGCGAGCCAAGCCGCGCGCTGGTCGAGTCCAACTTGCGCGAGATAGTGATGCGCCTTCTCAATGATGGCTGCTTCTTCGCGCCGCGCAGTTGGCAAGCGCAATGCCGCCGCGAACCAACCACAACGGCTTTGCAAATGGCGCCCCGTCATCACATTTTCGAGCGCGGTCATGTTGTCGAAAATTTGCAGGTTCTGAAATGTGCGCGCGAGACCCAGCGCGGCGACTTGGTGCAAGCCCAAGTGGTTGATGGCTTGTCCCTTGAACAAGATGTGTCCGCTCGTCAGGCGATGCACCCCCGCGATGAGGTTGAAGGTGGTTGTCTTGCCCGCGCCATTCGGTCCGATGAGCCCCAGAATCTCGCCGTGTTGCACGTCAAACGAAACATCGTTGACGGCGACGAGCCCGCCGAATTCTTTGCGGATGGTTTGGATTTGTAGGAGGGTGTTGTGCATCAAACTCATACAAAGCGCCCTGACAGTGTAATTTGCTGTGTCGAAGGGTGCTGCTTATCAACCCATCTTACGCGATAGTGTCATTGCGAGTGTTGTGTGCGAAGCAATCTCCTGGAAGAGACTTTCTCCATGTCGCAAGTAGGGGATTGCTTCGCTCCGCTCGCAATGACACTTCATACGTGCGTAACATGAATTATCAATTCAGTGTTTTCTTTCGGTTATCCACCACGCGCACGGCCTTGCCCACAGGCCGCTCAATCGCGCCGATTGAAACGAGTTGTACGTCCGCATGGAAGCCGAGCACATCGAAGATCGCTGCATCCAACAATTGCGCCAAGCCTCTATCTTGCGGGTTCGGCGCTTCGATAACCAACCTCATTTCGTCCTTGCCTGCCACTTTGTCCACGACGATTTGATAATCGCTTGCCACGTCGTCGTAACGCAACAACACCGCTTCGATTTGGCGCGGATAGAAGTTGACGCCCTTCACTTTGAGCATGTCGTCGGTGCGCCCCGTCAAACGCTCGACGCGCAGATGTGTGCGCCCACACGCGCATGGCTCGCGGCTCATGATAGACGTGATGTCGCCCGTGCGGAAGCGAATCAACGGCAGACCGCGCCGCGTCAACGTCGTGATGACCATTTCGCCGCGTTCGCCGTCGGGCAAGGGGGCACCGCTGGTGGGATCAATGATCTCGACGAGGTAGTGGTCTTCCCACACATGCACGCCGTTGTGCGCCTCACAATCAATGCCCATGCCGACGCCGCCCGTCTCGGTCATGCCGATGATGTCGAAGGTTTCGATACCCATCTCGCTTTCGATGCGGCGGCGGATGCCATCGCTCCACGTCTCGGCGCCGAACACGCCGACACGCAACTTCGTCTGCTTGCGGAAATCAAAATGCAGCGCGCGCGCGACTTCCATCAACCGCAACGGATACGAGGCGATCGCTGCGAGCGCCGTCGTGCCTAAGTCGCGCATCAGGTCGAGTTGAAATGGCGTGCGCCCCGCGCCAATCGGAATGATCAGCGCGCCGATGGCGGAGGCGCCGAAGTGGAAGCCGAAGCCGCCGTTGAACATGCCAAACGATGGCGTGATCTGAATCACGTCTTCCGCAGTGATGGTCGCTGCCGACAAGCAACGCGCCATGATCTCGCTCCACTGCGCGACATCCGCAGCCGTGTAAGCATTGAGGACCGGTGTGCCTGTCGTGCCTGAGCTAGTTTGAATGCGGACAAAATCTTTTGGGGGTGCGCACGTCAACGCGAAGGGATACGCTTGGCGCAAATCGTCTTTGGTGAGGAATGGAAACTGTGTGAGGTCGGCGAGCGAGCGCACCTCATCCACGCCCAAGCCGCGCAAGCGTTCCGCATAGCGCCTGTTGTGGGCATGAACATGCCGCACCGTCTCGCGCAACCGTGTCAATTGCAACGC
>CAZDYP010000141.1:0-15471 GCA_964509505.1 uncultured Anaerolineae bacterium
ATCAACAAACTACTGGTGCCATTTGGCAAGCACATCTGCACAGGACCGCAACCGTGTTGCGTGAGGTATCCTGTGCGGGCGATGTGTCGGCAGGTGGGCGTCAGGTGTGATGCTGTGGAGGCTTGACGCCCCCTCCCACCGAATTATAGTTCGGCGTGTGATGCGTTCCACAATTTAAGGCAGGCGACCATGAAATTTCTGATTTGGGGCGCGGGAGCGATTGGCGGCACGCTCGGCGCGCATCTCGCACGCGCCGGACACGACCTCACGTTCGTAGATAAAGTCGCGGAGCATGTGGAGATGATCAACTCGCGCGGCTTGCGCATCACAGGCCCCATCAACCAGTTCACGGTCAAGGCGCAAGCATTCACGCCCGCTCAACTCACAGGCGCATTCGACCACATCATCCTCGCTGTGAAAGCGCAAGACACCCACGCGGCGACGACGGCGCTGGCGCCGCATTTGAGCGCGAATGGCTACGTCGTTTCAGCGCAGAACGGCTTGAACGAGCTCGTCATCAAAGAAATTGTGGGCGAGGCGCGCACGATGGGTTGCTTCGTCAACTTCGGCGCAGATTATCACGCGCCCGGCCTCATTCTGTTCGGCGGACGTGGCGCAGTCGTCGTCGGCGAATTGGATGGCAGTGTGACGCCGCGCGCGCAAGAGCTGCAGCGCGCGTTGCTCGACTTCGATGACCAAACCATCGTCACGACTAATATCTTCGGCTACTTGTGGGGCAAGCTCGCGTATGGCGCGCAACTGTTTGCGACGGCGCTGACGAATGAATCTATCGCATCGGCGTTTGCCAACCCCCAATATCGCGCGCTGTACATCGCTATCGCGCAAGAGGTGATGCGCGTGGCGGCAGCGAAGGGGATTAAGCCCGAAGCATTCAATGGGTTCGACCCTCATGCGTTTATGCCGAATGTGGATCCGTCGGCGCCGCAGCGTTCGCTGGATGAAATGGTCGCATTCAACGCGCAATCGGCGAAGATACACAGCGGCATCTGGCGCGACCTCGCCGTACGCAAGCGCAAAACCGAAGCCGACCCACAGCTGGGTCCGATTGTGACGACGGGCAAAGAGGTCGGCGTGCCGACGCCGCTCACAGCGAAGCTCATTGAGTTGATTCACGACATCGAGAATGGCAAGCGGGCGCAGGGTTTGGAGACGCTCGATTTATTGAAAGCGGAATGGAGCCACCTTTAAGCGAGGTGTGAACGATGCTTATTGAATTTACAGGGAAAACGGCCATCGTGACAGGCGCGGCGCATGGCTTCGGACGCGCCATCGCCATCGCCTTCGCGCAGCGCGGCGCGTCTGTGTGGGCGTGCGACGTGATCGCGCATGAGCTCACCGAAACGAAACAATTGGCGAGCGTGAATGGCGGACGATGTGAGGTGCGCGTCGTGGACGTGACCAACCGCGAGCATGTGAAGCAATTTGTGGCAGAGGCGCTTGCGGCGACGGGACGCATTGACATTCTTGTGAACGATGCAGGCGGCGTGCTAGGACAAGTGGGACAGCCACTTGAAGAGGTCACGCCGCAACAATGGCAAAGCATCTTCGATGTGAACGTCACGGGCGCGTGGAACTTTTGTCAAGCCGTCGCGCCAACGATGAAGGCGCAAAAGTATGGGCGCATCGTCAACATCTCCAGTGGCGCGGGCTTGGGGGTGAGCCTCACGGGGATTCAGGCGTATGCGTCGGCGAAGGCAGCGCAGATTGGACTCACGCGCCAACTCGCGCACGAGCTCGGTCCGTGGAATATCACGGTCAACACCATCGCGCCCGGTTTCGTGCGCTCCAACCCAAGCAGCGAAAAACAGTGGCAGTCGTATGGTGTGGAAGGACAACAGCGCCTGGTGCAGAGTTTGTTCTTGAAGCGGCTCGGCGCTGCGGAGGACATCGCCAACGGCGTGCTGTTCTTCGCATCAGACTACGCGAATTGGATTACGGGGCAAGTGCTTTCGATCAACGGCGGGCGCGCGTGAGCGGGGCTATGATTTGAACGGCGGCGTGCGAATGCTTTTCTGATGCGCGGGAAACGGTTGACCCACGTTGTTTTCGCCGCGCATGTAAGAGAAGTCGCGCTTGCCGCTGAAAGTTTGGATGTCTTGCCGACGCTTCTCGATCCATTGCGCGGCTTGCGCCATGAAATCGTCATAAACGGGTCCTGCTGTTTTGATTTGCGCGTCGAACTGTTCGACAAAGTTGCGCGGCACCGGCACTAATTGCGCCAACGGTTCGCCAACGCGATAGGTGATGTCAACGTCGGGCTCGGTGACTTTGAAGTTCAACGAGAAGCTCGCTTTCAACCAATCCGTCTCTACCAAACCTTCCAGCGGCAGCACGCCGCGCTTGTAAACATTCGGCACAGGCTTGATGAGCAAATTCACATCGGGCGAGGTCTGCGCGAAGAAGCGCGGCAAAATCGTAAAGACGCCATAACCGAACCACGACACGGGCCAGGCGTCTGCCGCGGTGTTGACTTGCAAGTTAGTTTGTCCTACCTGCCCATCCCAGCGCACCGTAAACTCGTAGAGGTTGTAGATCGTCCAGCCGAGCGTGTTCGCTGCCACTAACGGCAAGCAATGATAAAACGACGGCGCAAACCACTCGCGCGTTTTTTCGGAAGGCTTCACGTAGCTTGACAGCTCGACGGCGCTGTTGCTAGTGGGCAAGAGGTAGATGTAAGGTTGAGAGGTGGACATAGTGTGTCTGTTGTTCTAACAATGGGCGCTGCCAACTTGAATGGAGATGAGGGAGGGCATTGGGAAAAACTCGTTTGTCGCTTTCAACGACATGGTTCCGCCAATTGCATTTGGGAGCGCCTGCGGATGGCTTGCTCCGTGGCGTCGCTCACATCAATGGGCGAGGCGATGAATTCCTGGATCAACGCGACGTAATCATCGGCAGTAAGGTTGCCAGGACTCGTCATGTCCATGCGACTCATGGCTTGGAACACACGCGCGCGTTGTTCTATCAAGTGTGTGAAGTGTTCATCGCAGCGCGCAATAGGCGTGGGATAATGTTTCAGCTCATCATACAGTTGCTCTTTGCGCTGCGCGAGATGTTGACGAATGTCTTGCCAGATGACTTTGAGCGTTTCGAGGTCTGATGCGGTTGGATTGATAGTGAGAGTTTTCGGAGGCAACGTCACGTGAACTCCTTTCGAGAGTTTCTGTTTTAAGTGGTTGGTGAAGGCGAGCTACATCTGTTGAGGCGATGGCAATGTCCCTTGCTCCATCAATTCCAAAAGTTTGTCGCTTGGATGGCGCGCAACTCAAAAGCCCTTGGGGTTTGGAGCTCCCTTCAACGCTTGCGCGATTGCCGCAATATGTTCGGGGCGCACGCCACAACATCCGCCGATGATGTTCATGCCCTCTGCCGCATATTGACGCGCGTGTTCTGCCAATTCTGCGGGTGTCGTCGTGTGTTCCCAACGCCAGCGCCACATGTCATACCGCCCGTTGTTGGGATACACGCCCAACGGCAACTGCGTGAACTGGCGCAACCATGGCGCGACGCCGTGCGCTTTGTCGGCGGGTAAACAATGCACCAACAACGCGCTCACCCCCAGTTGCTCGAAGCGTTGCGCCGCGCGCCCAAACAAGTCGCCATCTTTTTCTTCCTCCTGACCAAAGATGCCGATGGGACCGCCGACAGCGCGCCGATAGGAAAGCCACACGGGAATGTCTGTTGCGACCAACGTCTCGAAATGCGGAAACACCAAATCGTTGGAAATCGGCGGCGCGAGTTCTACGACGAACGCATCGGGCGGCTCGTCGCGCAACGCGGCGGCGAGCTCGCGCAAGTATTCATGCGAGACAAACTCTTGCCAGGTTTTGGTGCCGCGATTGTCCGAGACGCGATTGATTTCCCATTCCTCCTTCGGTGAATCTTGAATCATCAGCGCAAACACCACCGCGATGTCAGGTCGTCCACCCTCAGCGGCTGCTGCACGCGCCAACCGCACCGCGAGTCGCGCCTTCTCGCGCCACGTCTTAGGCGGCACGGCAAGATCGCCGTCTTGTTCCATCCGCACGCAGCGATGAAACAGGAAGGTGTTTGTCAAGAGAATATCCGCGCCCGCCTCCACATAACGGCGGTGCATCGCCTTCACGATCTCGGGCGCATCATAGAGCGCCAACGTGCCCCATGTAAAGTTGAGCGGACGCTGGGGCGCGTCGGGGGGATAGCCCATCGCCTGCAGCTCCGAACCAATGCCGCCATCCATGATCGTCGGCTCGCCGCGCTGCCAACGCGCTTCGAGTTGTTGATAGATTGCTGATTTGTTTGCCATCGTCAATCCTTTGCCTGGAGATTTTTATCCGCCGCTTAAAACATCGAGCTAGCAAAGCCGCCATCTACGGGCAACGCTGCGCCTGTCACGAAATCACTGGCACGACTGGCGAAGAAGATTGCCGCGCCGACCAAATCCGCTGGGATGCCCCAACGTCCCGCAGGTGTGCGGTTCTCGACGCGGTCATGCAGTGTAGGCGCCGCTTGCCGCGCGCGTTGTGTCATTCCCGTGTCAATCCAACCCGGCAAAATACTGTTGACTTGAATGTTGTCTTTTGCCCACGACACCGCTAATCCTTTAGTGAGCTGCACGATACCGCCTTTGCTCGCGCCATAGACGACGGCGCGATTGAATCCGAAGTAGCTGGTCATCGAGCCAATCGTCACGATCTTGCCGCCGCCGCGCTTACGCATCTCTGGATACACTGCTTGACAACACGCAAACGCGCTCGTCAGATTCGCATTGATGATCTGATGCCACTCGTCCAGCGTGTAATCTTGTGGCTGCTTGCCGATGTTGATACCCGCATTCGCAATCAAGATATCGAGACCGCCAAGCTGTGTCACCGTCTCAGCGACCATGCGCTTGATTTGCGACTCGTCAGTCACATCTGCTTGTGCGCCAACGGCTTTGCCTCCCAATGTCCGCAACTCATTTAACGCAGCGGCGAGCTTGTGGGGGTCGCGCCCCGCAATCATCACGTCCGCGCCCGCTTGCGCCAAACCACGCGCGAGACCCAAGCCGATGCCGCCATTGCCGCCTGTGACAAGCGCGACCTTGCCATGCAAATCGAACAAATCCATGCTGCGTCTCCATGTTTGGATAGTAGAGTGGAATCCCTCTTCTTTTCGCCACGCCTCCCACGCATTTCACACCTTTTTTCGTGGCAATGCGTGGCATGCGTGGCAAAGGCAGGTGAGTCAGCCAGCGAACCATTAGCGAATAAAACAACTGTGCTAATGACAGCGCATTTTTGATACCCCGCCACAATTCAAGTATAATGCCGTCAATCTTACTTGCACAGGAGGTGCGACATGTTTCAAAGACTCACGCTCGTCGGCAATTTAGGTCGAGATCCTGAATTGCGTTATTTGCCCAATGGCACGCCCACCGTTAGCTTGTCTGTCGCTACCAATAATACCTATACCAACCAACAGGGCGAACAAGTCAAAGAGACGACGTGGTTTCGAGTCTCAGTGTTCGGCAAACAGGCTGAAGCATGCAGCCAATATCTAACGAAAGGACGTCCCGTGTTGGTCGAGGGGCGGTTGCGCCCAGACCCCAAAACGGGTGCGCCGCGTTTGTGGACGGGTAATGATGGCACGGTGCGCGCGTCATTCGATGTCACCGCCACAACCGTGCGGTTCCTTGGCGGTGGACCCGGACGCGAGGAAGGCGCAGCCGCAGGCGGCGAGGCTCACATCCCCGCCGACGAAATCCCCGAAGAAGAAATTCCCTTCTAAACAATTGCATATCACTCAACAAGCGCATCGTCCCGCTGATAGTATCAGCGGGACGATTGGTTTGAGAGCGCGACGAGTTACCCACTCGCCGCAAAAAATTCGGCTTGCAATTGGGGCGTCGTCTGATCCTGTTTGATGACGCGAATCAAGTTGGCCAGCGCACGCGCGCGCGCCGCCAGTTGCCGTTCTCCCTTTTCTGCGGTGCCCGCGCGTCCATCGCCACGGTAATGCGTTGGATGGTCCGCATACCATCCGATGCTCACATAAGCGCCCGCTTGACGTAACGCGCTGAGGCGATTGAGCGGCAGCCCTTCCGTCTCGTCACGAATCTGAGTTTGATGAACTAAGTCGGGACGAAACGCGAGCATCATGCTGGTTTCGCTTTCGCCTGCATGACCGTCCACCGTCGTCGCCCACTGCGCTTTGATAATGGCTTCATCCTCTGCGGCCAATATCGGTTCAGCCACATAAATCACATGCTGTCGCGGACTTGCCAATTGTGCTTGCGCGAAGAAGCGAATGAGATAATGATTGCCCCCATGCGCATTCACGAACAAAATTTTGCGCAAGCCGTTGCGCGCGATCTCGCGGCACACATTGTCGAGCAAACTTACCATCAGCTCAGGCGCAATGGCAATGGTGCCCGCGCAATGACGCGCTTCCAAGATTTGGGTGAAGACGTAATCAGGGAAAATGAGCGTGGGCTCGATGTCCGCCGCGCGCCGACACAGTTCACGCGCGATGAACATGTCGGTGCCGAGCGGCAAGTGATGTCCATGTCGCTCAAGACAAGCTAAGGGCAACAGGCAAACCCCTTGCGCCTGCGCCACCGCTTGGGGAAATTGATCGGCTGTTAGTTCTTCCCAACGCATAGGTGTCCTCCGAGTGGGATTGTCTGCGCCCACACTATGGAACGCTACTCAAGCGAAAAATTAAGCCGCCAGCGTCGTGTGAACATAGTAACATCACAACAATGCTCTCATCTGTGCGATGAATTGCGGAAAAGCCACTTCAGGCTCCGCGATGGTAGAATGCCATTTCTTTTCCCACTCAAACGCGAGCCAGCCCTCGTAGTGAATCGTCTGCAACGCAGAGAGAAAATTCGCTGCTGGAAATTCGCCCGCGCCGAACAACACGTAGTCAAAAGGGCGCGACGGCGGAATGGTTTCCATCGCAGGACGCCCCCGTGAATCTTTCCAGTGCGTGTGGCGAATCCACGGACCAATCTGCCGCACGGTGTCTTGTGGTTGCTCGCCATTGAAACGCCAGGGGTGATGCGTGTCCCACAAAATGCCGACGCGCGGCGCGGCGACGCGCTCCATTACCTCGCGCAAGAGCGACGCTTGCGCAAAGTCGCCGTGCGATTCGAGCAATACGGTAACAGCGGTGCCTTGCGCGTGCGCGCCCAAGCGTTGCAAGCCCGTGACGACTTGCGCGACGACCCGCTCGCGCGAGGCGGCATCGAATTTATCGCCAAAGACGCGAATGAATGGCGCGTGAAGCGCGTGCGCCAACTCGATATAAGCCATGCCGTCACCGATTTGTTTTTCAAGTTCCGCCGCGTCAGGTGTTTCAAAGCGCACCGAGGTATCGAGGCAGCAAATTTCCAACTGCGCGTCACGCAAACGCTGGAGCGTATGCGCACGCGCGGCGGTTGACAGCTCAGGCGCGCGCAGCAAATCCATGTTGTCCGCGATGAAGCGCAGCTCGATGCCATCGTAACGCAAGTCGCGCGCAGTGGCGATGATTTGGTCGAGCGTCCAGGTGGGACAACCGAGGGTGGTAAAGGCAAGCTTCATGAATTGCTCCTAAGAAAGTGTTTGAAAATATCAGACCGAGACCCTAACGGTTTCGCTGGCAAGCCAAAAAGCATTTCAGGCAGGCTTGCTGCGCCACTGGTGAACGCGCTGCGCCAGAAAAACCTTTAGGGTCTGAATTTCAAAACATTCGCTAAGGCTTTTTATGTTTGCGCGGCTTCCCAACTCTGTCGCATGAATTGTAGCGCCGCTGGCGCTTGGGCGTTGAAATCTTCCCACGAACATTCGGCGGAGATGCGTCGCTCGTATTTGGTCGCGCGTAATATGCGCATGAACCCCGCATAATCATAGCCGCCGTTGCCAGGCGCGCGGCGTCCCCCGTCGGCGACATGGACGTGCGCGAGCATGGGCGCGGCGTCCCCCACATGAGATAACGATTCGTGTTCCAACTCCAAATGATGTAGGTCGGCCAGCAAGCGCACGTGCGATAACTGGCGTTGCGTGATGAACGTCTGGCATTCAGCTAAGGTGTTGAAGACGTTGCTCTCAGAGTGGTTGAGATGTTCTAAGGCGAGCTCGATGCCGACTTGCTGCGCTTCGTCGCCTGCGAGCCGCAACACATCCGCCAGTTGTTGGGCGGCGCGCTCGCGGGGCCAATCGTCGGGAATGCGTCGCGCTGCGCCGCTGCCCAACACGACGAGGTGCGCGCCGAGCTGCGCCATGCGCGCAAACGCGCGTCGCAAATAGGCGCGCAATGCGGCGAAGTTCACCTCCGGCCCAACTAGGCGCAACTGTGGCGGCACTAACACATTGAACGCTTCAGGGCGCAACGGCGCAGCCGCGATGGCACGCAACGCGGGTAGTGCTGCCGCGTCGTCATCAAACGGTTGCGCCATGCGCGCAGGCAATTCACAAAAATCGTAGCCCGCCTCAGCCAACACCGTGATTCGTTCAACATCGCTGACACAACAACCAAAACGCATATCATCTCCCTAAAATGATTCAAGACCTTTAGGGTTGCCAAAATCCTAAAGATCTGCCTTACGGTTCACGCTTCACGCCCGCGCGCAATTCCTCTAGCAACGCCGCATACGCCGCGCGCTCGACGGGCACCATTACTGCGCGTTCCGTGTGGCTCGACAAGATGAAGGCGTTAGCCAATTCGAGCGACATGAGCCCTTCGCGCCCATCTATGCGCGGTTTGCCTCCTGCCATAACCGCTTCGTAGAGATCACGATGCAACGCGCCATGCCCACCGCCGTCGCCTTCCAGCGTGACGGTTTCCACGTCAATCTGCGGCGCTTGATAGAGTGCGGTGCTAGTCAGCATGTGTTCGAGCAGCGATGGCGTGAACCGATAGATCAACAACTGCTCGCCCACTATTTCGAGCCCCGCTTTTTCGCCGATGATTTGTAAGCGACGGGGCACGCCTGCTTCCACCGTACTAGCGACAAAATAGCCCGGCGCGCCGTTCGCAAATTCGAGCAGCGCCTGCGACGTGTCTTCGGTTTCAATCGCGTGGCGGCGCGTGCGGTTCCACGCCCACACTTTCACAGGCAAGCCCGCCAAGTGGCACAGCAAATCCAACGGGTGAATGGCTTGATTCATCAACACGCCGCCGCCCTCGCCGCGCCACGTGCCGCGCCAACCCGCCGAGCGATAGTACGCTGCGGGACGATACCAGGGTTCGACGCACAGCACGCGCACGAGCGGTCCCACTTCGCCTGCTTCGATCAACGCGCGCGCGCGCGCGACGACGGGACGAAAGCGTTGCTGAAAATTGACGGCGAGGATGCGCCCTGTGCGCGCTGCCGCTTCGATCATCTGGTCGGCTTCGGACACTTCGACGGCGATGGGTTTTTCGACCAGCACATGCGCGCCTGCGGCAAAACAATCCAACGCGATGGGCGCATGAAAGGGATGCGGGGTGGTGATGATGGCAACGTCAGGTTTCGTGGCGCGCAACAAATCACGATGATCCGTGAAGAAGGGACAAGCGGCGTTGGCGGCTTGCGCCGCGCCGCGTTCGGCGGCCACGTCGGACATGCCAACGATGTGCGCGGGAATTTGCCGTAAGGCATTGAGATGAGTGGACGCGATGCCGGCCGCGCAGCCAATCAAGACGTAACGCAAGCGGGGCGCATCGGAGGGGAAATCCACGCTGAAGCTCCTTGAACGTGAAGTAGAAATGTTGCGCGCCTACTGACGACGCAACTGGCGGGTATATACTCTGATTCATAGAGTGTGTCAAACTCGGATCAGAAACCTTTGAAACGCGAACGCACAGCGGGCGCAACATGCTATAATGGCTTTACTGACTTGGGTGTAACCCGCAACATCGTTCGACGCCACCAACCACGCTGTCACCATACTCAGCTACATTCCACTCAAGAGAGCCGCTATAATCACCCCGTCAGGTGAATGATGCCCTGAAC
This sequence comes from uncultured Anaerolineae bacterium, assembly GCA_964509505.1. GTDB lineage: Bacteria > Chloroflexota > Anaerolineae > JACRMK01 > JACRMK01 > CAZDYP01. Next base: position 9,962 of record CAZDYP010000141.1, read on the forward strand.
TGCGTAACCCTAATCAAGGATGGTATTATGACCTCAATCACCCTCGACCCGCTGCGCCAACAAAAAGCGAAAGAGCTCGCGCGTCTCAAACGGCGTCTCATGGTGATGGATCTGCTCATCGGCGCCGCGCTGACGTTGTTTTGGTTGTTCTCTGGATTGAGCCAGTGGCTCGCTACCCACATCCGCCAACTGACCACCAATGACTATCTCGTCGTCGCGCTCTATACGCTGGTGTTTGGCGCGGTGTTCGTTGTCGTGGATTTTCCCTTGAGCTACTATGGCAATTTCACGTTGCAACATCGTTACGGTTTGTCCACGCAAACGCGACGCGCGTATCTGTGGGATGTGGTCAAAGGGTTGTCGGTGAGTGGCGTGTTAGGCTTGATCGTCATGGAAGTGATGTATGGGTTGCTGCGCGCCTCGCCTGAGTGGTGGTGGTTGTGGACGGCGCTGTTCTTATTGTTCTTCACGGTTGTCATGGCAAACCTCGCGCCTGTGTTGATTCTGCCATTGTTCTTCAAGCTAACGCCTGTTGAGAACGAAGAGTTGGTGCGACGCCTGATTGCGTTGGCAGAGCGCGCAGGCACGCGGGTCAAAGGCGTCTATACCATCAACTTTTCAAGCAAAACGACGGCGGCGAATGCGGCGTTGATGGGTTTAGGCAACACGAGGCGGATTGTGTTGGGCGACACCTTGTATAGCACCTTCGACGCCGACGCCATCGAAACGATTCTCGCGCATGAGCTCGGTCATCACGTCCATCGTGATATACCATTGGGCATCGCATGGCAAAGCAGCAGCACGCTGGTGGGCTTGTATCTGGCGCATCTGGGGTTGGTGTATGGCGCGCACGGGTTCGGGTTTGCGAACATCGGCGACATTGCCGCGTTTCCTATTTTCGCCATTGTCGCCGGCCTCTTCGGCTTCGTCGCGGGGCCGTTGGGCAACGCGTGGTCACGTTGGCGCGAACGCATGGCGGACCAGTACGCGCTGGTAACGACCCACAAGCCCCAAGCGTTCATCGCTGCGATGACCCAGCTCGCCAATCAAAATTTAGCGGACGTGGATCCGCCTGCGTGGGAAGAATTCCTTTTCTATTCCCATCCTGCCATCAGCAAACGCATTGCGATGGCGCAAGCCATACACCAACCCTGAGCATCTACACCGCCAACTACGCTATCACCATGTTAAGCGTTCTTTCAAGTTAGTAGGTCCATTTTTCTCTTGATATGCGCCAGTCAGCTACCCCACGCAAATGGAACAGCCCGTGTCCTCCTTCCACGCGGGGCTGTTTCATTTTACTCACCCATTGGCGGACACTTCCCTTTTTCAGTCGAGTCGAGTAAAATTTGGAGGTGAGTGAACGCAAATTTCTTTGGACTGTCACAGACCCGCGCGGCTTTTCGATAACCTTGGCGGAAGATGTCTGGTTGTCGCATGTAGTATATCGCCCTGAACTCACCGAACATTTCGAGTGGTTTCGCGTCGCCGTAGCTGACCCTGATGCCATTTATTTTGACGCAGATTCTACGGCGCGTAAAACACCGGGCACACAAGTTTTTTGGTATTATCGCACCGCGCCATTGCCAGGCAAGTTCAAAGGCAACTATGTCGTGGTAATTGTCAAAATCGTACTCGATGCACAAGGACAACGCGGCTTTGTGGAATCTGCCATGTTGCCAAGCCGCATTTTGAATCGGTTGGTGTTAGTATGGAAACGCTAAAAATCACCCAATACCATTATCACACTGAGAGCGACGAGCTGGATCTCGTCATCAACGTGCCTGAACCTCGTCCCGCCATCTCCGTGCCGCTCGCCGACGAATTCTTCTTTCTACGCATTGATCCTGAAACACAACAAGTCGTCGGCGCGACGATCTTAAATGCCAGTCGTTGGTTTGCTGAACTCGCCCACGCGTTTGCCATCAAGATGTTCGACAACCCCGATGTACATCTGTTGCTTGAAAAGAAAGTCGAAACACTCGCCCTACAACGCGCCTGATAAAACCACAGCCCCGCGCTCTCCCTCCACGCGGGGCTGTCTCTTGTCTCCACCACAGCTCAACTACCACTTACCAACTACTGTTTACTGGTCACTGTTCCCTGTTCACTGCTCACTTCTTCACCTTCACCGCCATCACTGCCTCCTGATTGCACAACTCGTTGAACGTGTTCACGTCCTCGGCCAGGCATTGATTCAGTTTGTCGAGCTGCGCGTCAATGCGCCCTGACAAGTCCATGAACAGTTCGCGGATTTGCATGGTGGGCGCAGTATCCGACCATTCGATAAAGCCGAGCAAGCCCGCCAGCCGCAAGTTCAACTTGGATGGGAACGAACGCGGATCATCGGCTTTCACCTGCACCAATTCGTTTTCAATCGCCGTCAACGTCTGGTTCAACTGCTGCGCTGCATCTTTGACCGATGATGTGTCAATGCGTGACGCCAGCCCCTCCACTTGCGTCCGCACATCGCGCAACTGAATGAGCGCGTCGTGCGTTGCGCTCAACTTTTTGTGCGTCTGCATGTACCACGCAAACTGTTCGCGCAACTCGTCGTCGCTTGCCGTCGCGCGCGGATCTTTCACAACGATGAACGCTTGTGTTTGTTCGTGTTTGCCCACCGTCAGTCTCACCTGATATATGCCGGGCGGCACTTGCGGTCCCGCAACGGGAATTTCTGCGCCGCGCCCCGCCGTGTTGTCGGGCAGCTTCGTCGCATCGGGATAGCGCAAATTCCACACGAAGCGATTCATCCCCGCGTCTTTCGTCAAGCGCGTTGGCGGCGCGCCCTTCTCGGGTTCCTTGCTGCTGAACGAGCGAATCACCTTGTCGTCCGCATCCAAGAATGTCAACGTCACATCGTCCTTCGGCGTCGCGTTCAAGTAGTAATGCACAATGACGCCTTCGGGGGGATTCTCGCCCGCATCCAGCAGGCGTTCTTTCTTGTCGCCCGTCGGCGTGTCCATCAACTTATACGAATACACCAAACCGCCGGCGCGCCGATACGACACGGCGGGGGTCGGCTTCTGTTGCGCCATCTTGTATTGCTTCCACCGCACCGTCGTGCGCGGCTTGAACAGGATGGCAGGGGCATTTGTCCAAGCAGCTGGGGTTCTGGCTTGGCGTGTTTTAGATTTCTGGCGACTAGCTACTGGCTTCTCGTTACTCATCTTTGCCATCTGTTGCAACGGCGTCACATCATCCAAAATCCAGAATGAACGTCCATGGGTCGCGACTACAAGGTCGTCATCCTTCAAGATGAAATCGTGAATCGGCGTGACGGGCAAGTTTGCGCCCGAACCATCTGCCGGATTGATGAGCTGCCAGTGCGCGCCATCGTCGAATGAGACATAGATGCCTGTCTCGGTGCCCGCGTATAGCAAGCCTCGCTGGACGGGATCCTCGCGAATGACACGCGTGAACTCCCACGCGGGAATACCATCGGTGATGAGAGCCCACGTCTTCCCGTAGTTGCTTGTCTTAAGCAGATACGGCTTCAGGTCATCGTGTTTGTAGCGCGTCGCCGCCACGTAAGCCGTCGCTTGGTCATGCGCCGATGGCTCGATGATGCTGATGAGCGCCCAGGCGGGTAACAAGCGTTTCGGCGGCGTGACGTTCTTCCACGTCTTGCCGCGGTCGTGCGAAATGTGAATCAAGCCATCGTCGCTGCCAGCCCACAGCACGTTCTCTTCGAGTTTCGATTCTTCCAGCGCGAAAATGGTACAGTAGCATTCCGCGCCCGTGTTGTCTTTGCTGATGGGGCCCCCCGATGGTTGCAACTTGTCAGGATCGTTGCGCGTCAAATCAGGCGAGACGACTTCCCAACCGTGTCCCTCGTTCATCGAGCGAAACGCATGGTTGCCCGCCACCCACAACTCATCTTTTTTCCAACGCGACCAGAAGATTGGAAACGTCCATTGAAAACGGTATTTGTGTTCAATCGCGCCGACGCCCATGCCATAAGGTTCGGGCCAGACGCTAATGATGCGCTCCTGTCGCGTGTGATGGTTGTAATGGATAAGCCGTCCCATACCATTGCCCGAACCAATCGCGCCCGCCACGACAATGTTGGGGTCGTCGGGCTTGACGGCGATGTAACCCGATTCGCCGCCGCCGGGCCGCAGCCATTCGCTCTGCACAATCGCGCCGAGCGCCGATTGGCTCGGCACAGACATCGCGGTATTGTCTTGTTGCGAGCCATAGACCGTGTACGGCTGGCGGTTATCGGTGGTGACGTGATAGAACTGCGCCGTCGGCTGATTGTAAATCGAAGACCACGACAAGCCGCCGTTGAACGTCACGTTGGCGCCGCCGTCGTTGCCTTGAATTTGGCGCAGCGGATCGTGCGGGTCAATCCACAAATCGTGATTGTCGCCATGTGGCGTCGGAATCTCGAAGAAGGTCGCGCCGCCATCAATCGTCTTCCAGTGGGAGTAGTCTTCGACGTACGCCACATCGGGGTCTTTCGGATCCGCATAGACGTGCATGTAATACCACGGCCTGCCGCGCAGCCCAGGTTGCTCGCTCAAACGCAGCCACGTCGCGCCGCCGTCGTCGCTGCGAAAGAACGCGCCATCTTCAGCTTCGACAATCGCAAACACGCGGTCACGTTGCGCGGGCGATGCGACAATGCCCATCTTGCCCAGCACACCTTTCGGCAAACCTTTGTTGCGCGTGATTTCGGTCCAGGTGTCGCCGCCGTCGGACGATTTGTAGAGCGACGAATCGGAACCACCGCTATTCAACTTATGCGGATAGCGTTGCGCTTCCCAGAACGCGACGTACAACACACGCGGGTTATTCGGATCCATTGAGAGGTCAATCGCGCCCGCTTTGGGGCTGCGAAACAAGACTTGCTCCCACGTCTTGCCACCGTCTTTCGAGCGATAGACGCCGCGCGCTTTGTTCGGTCCCCACGCGTGACCCAACGCGGCGACATATACCAGCTCAGAATTCGTCGGATGGATTTGCACGCTGGCAATGTGGCGCGTGTCCGCGAGTCCGACGTTTTTCCACGTCTGACCCGCGTCGGTGGATTTGTACACGCCGTCGCCATGCGAGACGTTGCCGCGAATGCACGTCTCGCCCGTGCCGACATAAATCACGTTGGGGTCCGACGACGATACCGCGATTGCGCCGATGGCTGAGGTGTTGAAGTAGCCATCGGAGATGCATTCCCAGTTGATGCCTGCGTCGCTCGTTTTCCAGACGCCGCCCGCGCACGCGCCGAAGTAATACGTTTGCGTATCGCCGACGACGCCATGCACCGCAACGACGCGCCCGCCGCGATGGGGACCAATGTTGCGGAACTGCAATGATTTGAACAAATTCGCTGCTGCCACGTTTTTCCTCCTTCAAGGGTAGAGTTGATTTGCGGGCGGATTATAGCACGTTTGGGGGAGCTGAAGCTGGGTTGTGAGTGGATGAGTGGAATGAGGAGCAATGAAAGACGGCAAGGGGCTTGCCATCGGCGGTGAAGAGTGGAGAAGGTTAGCGGATGATAGCTCTCC
>CAZDYP010000142.1:0-10115 GCA_964509505.1 uncultured Anaerolineae bacterium
TGCTCACCGGCTGGCACCACCTTCACGTAACCGACGCGTGTTTTCCATGTGACAATCGGTTGCAAGTTGGCTTGCTGCACGAGTCGCATGTCTAGGCGTTCTCGTTCGCTTGGCTCAAAGCCTAACAGCATGATGCCGGGCCGCACGGCGTCCAGATAACTTTGGGGTAACGAGAGGATGGCGTGGCTGGAGGCGATGCTAACGGGAAAAGGTTCGAGCGCGTTGAGCTGCTGACGCACGGCACGCAAGCGCTCCAGCTGCGTCGCATCGCGCGCGGGGTTCTCGGTGATCGTGCTGAACATGCCCGCAAATTGCAACGAAGGGTGTGCGGCGACGTGTCGAATGAACTCCGCTGCGCGTGAATGTGGCACACCCAACCGATTGAGCCCCGTATCCACTTTGACCCACACCGGTTGACGACGTTGATATTGACGCGCACCCTCGGCAAGCAGCTGCAGCGCTTCGTCTGTGAAAACTGTAGGGGTCAAGTCATGCGCGAAAATGTCAGCCACCTCAGCGCGCGTGAAGTATGTCAAGCAGAGAATCAGTCCCGTGATGCCCTGGTGTCGCAGCTCGACGCCTTCGGCGACGGCAGCGACCGCAAACGCGTCCACGCCTTGCTCCGCTAAAATTTGCGCGAGACCCACCGCGCCCGCGCCATAGGCATTGGCTTTGACGACGGCGATAAGGCGTGTCTGACCGACGATAGCTCGGACGCTGGCTAAGTTGTGTAACAAGCGTGCGCGGCTCAGTTCGAGCCAATGATTAGTTGCGCTCATGGATCAATTCCTAAGCTGCGCGCCTGTCCAGACAAGTGAAACTCTGCGGAGAGCGGCGTTAGAGAACGTCGCCTCCTCGCCGCGCACACTTTCTGGACAGGCGCGGGTGGATTATATTTGGAGTGAAGTGAGCAAGACAATGGGTCGGTGAAGACAAAAACGCCGTGTAAAAATACACGGCGTTTTGGTTGGCAGGGGTGGCAGGACTTGAACCCGCAACCTCCCAGTTTGGAGCCGGATGCGCTGCCAATTGCGCCACACCCCTACGCTTGCCTGTCGCACAGGTGTACCCCCGATTCTGTTCCGCGACGTTGACACGACGCTGTCCGCCATCTGTCTCGCCTTTGGTCGCTCGACCAACAAGCGGTGTTGACTACGCCACGAAGTGTAACTTCGTTTTACGCCAACACTGCGACGGGACTGAACCGCACACAAAACAGGCTGCCCAGCCCACCCGCCTTGCTCCCAGTTGGACATTCGCCTAGCCACCATCATTGCTGATGATGCTGGTGAGCTCTTACCTCACCTCTTGCAGCCCTCACAGGATACCCACAAAAGACATCCCTACGCGGGGTCTGTTTGCTGTTGCAGTTGTCGTCTTGGCTTACGCCGCGCCCGCACTTGCTGTTTCGTGCGGCAACCATTTGTGTGGGAGTCGGGAAGTTCCTCTCGCGATTCAAGACCGTGAGCGGCGGAACCCTGCATGCTCAAGCAAGCGCTATTCTACAAGTGAGACGAGGATTTGTCAACGTGCTATAATGCGTGGCGCGTGGCGTACGTTTGATATGGAACGCACGCGCACGATCATACACCCATTTCGCGCAATTCGTAATTTGCAAGCTGCAAGCCGCAATGCTCATGCCTCATTCAACACTGGTCACTCATCCAACAACTTGGCACAACTTCGTGCTATCTCAACCCTATGCTCATTTATTGCAAACATGGGAATGGGGAGAATTCAAAGCGCGGTTTGGCTGGAAGCCTGTGCGTCTGGCGTTGATTGACGAGACGCGCGTCGGCGCGCCCATGCGCGCAGGCGGACAAATTTTGTTGCGCCGCTTGCCGCTCGGCTTGGGCGCCATCGGCTACGCCCCCAAGGGCCCGATGCTCGCGCCCGACTCGCCGTTGTTGAGCGAGTGGCTTGCTGCTGTGAAACCCGTTGCGCGCGCCGAGCGCATCTGCTTCTTGCGCCTCGAACCCGCATGGGAACAAACGCAAATTCCCCATCTCCAATCCTCGTCCGCTTTAGGGAACATCATTCCAAATCCCCATATCGAATATCCACTATCCAATATCCAGACCGCCATCCAGCCCACCACCACCATTCACATTGACCTCCGTCCCTCACCCGAAGCGATCCTCACGCAGATGAAACCGAAGTGGCGTTACAACATTCGCCTCGCCGAACGTAAGGGCGTCACGGTGCGACTCGGCACAGAGGCTGATCTCGTCGAATTTTATCGCTTGTCGCAAGTCACCTCGCAACGTGACGGCTTCGCAATTCACACCGAAGCTTACTATCGCACCGCATGGCAGTTGTTTCAACCAAGCCATTCAGGCGCTTTATTCATCGCCGAATTTGCGGGCAAAGCGATCGCCGCCATCATGGTCTTCGTGTGCGCACGCATGGCAATCTACCTGTATGGCGCCTCGTCCAACGAAGACCGTCATCGGATGCCGAATCATTTGCTGCAGTGGCGCGCGATGCTATGGGCGAAAGAGCGTGGCTGCGAAGTGTATGACTTATGGGGCGTGCCTGAGGTGAGAGACGAAGGGCAAGCGACGGGAGACGAGCGACAGGAGATGGGGAATGAGGAACAAGCGACGAGCGACCAATTACCCTTAGGTCTGCTGCGCTTCAAAGAAGGCTTCGGCGGACGCGTGGTGCGCTACGTCGGCGCCTATGACATTGTGTATCGTCCATGGCTCTATCGGCTTTTGCAGTGGGCAGAAACCCGGCGCAGAAACTTGGGGTAACCGCGCGCGCTGCTCAGACGTTTTCCTCCAAAAGTTATGGTATGATTGCCCATCTTCTTTCGGGCGCACGGTGCGCTCAATTATGACTTCGGAGAGTTGTCATGCGTAATTCTTTACATACATTCGCGATCGTCAAATTGGTGAGCGTGATGCTGTTTGCTTTATCGCTCACTGGCGCGGGGCTCACACTGGTCAACGCGGCGACGACGAATGAACCAACTGGCTCTATGTCCAGCTCACCGCTGGCGCCGACGAGCCACTTCATCGCCATCGCGGCTGGCGAGCAACACACTTGCGCGGTGACGAACACCGCAGGCGTGATGTGTTGGGGCAAGAACGATAAAGGGCAATTGGGCGATGGCACGCACGAACAGCGGGATCAACCCGTATCCGTCGTTGGCTTGACGAGCGGCGCAACGGGTGTATCCGCCGGCAAAGAACACAGCTGCGCGATTATTTCTGGTGGCGTGAAGTGTTGGGGCTATGGCACTAGCGGTCAATTGGGCAACGGTCAATTTTTGTTTAGTGATACACCAGTCACGGTGTTGGATACGGATGGTTCTACGCCATTGAGCAACATCACCGCCATCGCGTCAGGGCGCGCGCATACGTGCGCGGTGACCAGCGGCGGCGCGGTCAAATGTTGGGGCTACAACAATCAAGGGCAATTGGGCAATGGCTCAACGAGCAATAGCAACATCGCGGTCAACGTCTCAGGCTTGAGCAGCGGCGTCAGCGCCATCGCCGCAGGCGATTTGCATACCTGCGCGGTGGTGTCAGGCGCCGCGCAATGTTGGGGCGATAACACCTTTGGGCAGCTCGGCGACGGTAACACTTTTACATTTAGTTCCACGCCCGTCAGCGTCAGTAGCCTCCTCAGCGTGACCGCGATTGCGGGCGGCGGCAGTCACAGCTGCGCTGTCGCTTCTGGCGGCGCGAAGTGTTGGGGCGACAACACTTATGGACAATTGGGTAACAACTCGTTTACACCTTCGCCTACCCCTGTCAACGTCTCGAATCTGACGAGTGGCGTGAGCAACGTCTCGACGGGCAATGCCCATTCGTGCGCGCTGCTGAACACAGGCGCTGTGCGATGTTGGGGTTACAATGCGTTTGGTCAATTGGGCAACAACGCAACGACTGACTCATCCGTGCCCGTGACTGTGACGAGTTTATCAGGCGTCACGTTACTCACCTCACACAACTTTCACAACTGCGCGCTCACAGGCGGCTATGCCTATTGTTGGGGCGACAATCAATATGGTCAATTGGGCGACGCCACCTCCGCTGCGAAACGCACGCCGCAACAAGTCATTGGCTTGGCGAGCAATGTGCTGACCATCAGCGTCGGCACAACACACGCTTGCGCCATCACCACCACTGCCAACGCACTGTGTTGGGGCAAGAACCTCAATGGACAAATCGGCAACGGCTCTGGCGGCTTGACCGCGCCCGATGTGCTGACCCCGGTCAAAGTAATTAACCTCTCTAACGCCACGGCGCTTGCAGCGGGTGGACAACACTCTTGTGCGCGCACGACTTCCGGCAGCGTGTTGTGTTGGGGCTATAACAACTATGGGCAAGTGGGCAACGGCTCGAGCTTCCAAACGGCGATCACGCTGCCCACCACCGTGCTCAATTTGTCCAATGCCATTGCGGTTGCAGCGGGACACGACCACAGCTGCGCCATCACGACGACGAATGGCGCGCGGTGTTGGGGTTACAATTTGTTTGGGTCGTTAGGCGATGGCACGAATTCCAACCGCAGTCAAGCCGTAGATGTTTCGGGCTTATCGTCAGGCGTCACTGCGCTTGCCGCAGGCGATTACCACACCTGCGCCATCGTGAGCGGCGGTCTTCAATGTTGGGGCTATAACTCTAATGGACAAGTCGGCGACAATTCGACAGTCAATCGCACTGCACCCGTCAACGTAAGCGGCTTATCCTCGGGCGTGACCGCCGTTGCCGGTGGTTCCTTGCATACGTGCGCTGTGGTGAGCGGCGGGGTGCAATGTTGGGGCGATAACACAGGCGGACAGCTCGGCACGAATACCGTATCCGAAAGTCACGTGCCTATCGCCGTCAGCGGCGTCAGCAACGCAACCGCCCTGGCTTTGGGCGATTCGCATTCGTGCGCGCTCATCAACGATAGCACGGTGAAATGTTGGGGCAACAACGACAATGGGCAACTCGGCAACGGCACGACGCTAAGCAGCACGACGCCCGTGAACGTGACGGGCCTGAGTGGCGTGGTTGCGATTGAAGCGGGCGGCTCGACTACCTGCGTGTTATTGAACACGGGCGCGCTGAAGTGTTGGGGCAGCAATAGTGATGGACAAGTGGGCGATGGCGTTCCGACATATCGCACGACGCCCGTGCAAGTCTATGATCCATTCACGCCATTGCCGCCTGACCTCATCATCGCCAAAGACGATGGGCGCACCGTCGCCGATGTGGGTGATGTGTTGACTTACACGCTCACGTTTACCAACATTGGCGGCACGACGGCGACGGGCGTCGTCATCACGGAGACGTTGCCGCCGAGCACGACCTTTGTCGGTCCGAGTGGTTGGCAGCTCGTCGGCGGCAATGTCTATACACGGTTCGTCGGTGTGCTGACCGCAGCGGTGAAGTTGACCACGACCTTCAGCGTGCAAGTGACGGGCGTGCCTGCGAGTGAGCGTTATACGAACACGGTAAGCATCGGCGCGAGCAACGAGACAGACTTCTCGAACAATCAAGCAACCGATGTGAACACGACACCGCCGCCGCCCAACCTCACCATCGGCAAGAATGACGGGCGCAGCGTGGTGTATGTGGGCGACCTCCTCACTTATACTATCGCTTATGCCAACACAGGCGGCTCGACCGCTCTCACCATCATTCTCACTGAGACGTTGCCGAATGGCACAACCTTCGTCGGACCTGCCAATTGGGCGCTGGTGAGCGGCAACACCTACACGCGAACCGTGAGCAACTTGCCCGCCGGACAGGTAGGGGCGACAACCATCGTGATTAGTGTGACGAGTATTCCCGCTGACCGCATTTACACGAACACCGTGAGCATCGGCGCGAGCAACGAGACGAACTTCGCAGACAATCAAGCAACCGATGTGGATACGGCGCCGCCGCCCGCCGACCTCATCATCAGCAAAGACGATGGACGCGCAACGGCGGATGTGGGCGACGTGCTGACGTACACGATTGCATACACGAATAGTGGCGGCTTGACTGCCACCAACATCGTGCTGACGGAGACATTGCCGAATAACACCCTCTTCATCGGCGCAGGCTGGACGCTCGCCAGTGGGAACACCTACACCTTGAGCGTCGCCGATTTGCCCGCCAGCCAAGCGGCATCCGCCACCTTCGTGGTGAGCGTGACCGCCGTGCCTGTTGAACAGCGCTACACGAACACGGTGCAAATCAGTTCCCCGGATGAAGTGAACACGACGAACAACCAAGCGACCGATGTGGACGCCTCGCCGCCGCCGCCCGACCTGGTCATTAGCAAAGACGATGGGCGCTTGCCCGTCATCGTCGGCGATGTGTTGACCTACACGATTAGCTATACGAATGTCGGCGGTTCGACGGCGCGCAATGTTGTGTTGACAGAGACGCTGCCAAACGACACCGCCTTCGTCGGACCTGCGAGTTGGCTGCAAGTGGGCGCAAGCAATGTTTATACGTTGAGCGTCGCCAATTTACTCAGCGGTCAGTCGGCGTCGGTCACCTTCGTCGTGAGTGTGACAGGCGCCCCTGCCGATGGGCTCTACACCAACACGGTTGACATCGCCGCGAGCAACGAATTCACGCTTACCAACAATCAAGCGCTCGACGTTGACCGTGTGCCGCTGCCCCCCGATGTGACCATCAGCAAAGATGATGGGCGCGCGACGGTCAGCGTAGGCGAGGTAGTGACTTATACCATCGTCTATACGAACATCGGCGATCAAACAGCGACGAACATCGTGTTGACCGAAACGCTGCCCGTGAGTATGACGTTTGTCGGACCCGTGACCTGGACACAAGTGAGCGCGAATGAATTCACGTTAGCCCTGAGCGATTTGGCGGGACAGCAGCAAGGCAGCGCGATCTTCGTCGCACAGATCACAGGCAAACCCGTTGAAGAGCGTTATACCAACACCGTACAGATTGATGCGAGCAACGATACGAACACCAGCAACAATCAAGCCAGCGATGTAGATGTGTCGCCGCCGCCACCCGACCTCGTCATTGGCAAGAGCGATGGACGCACCACGGTCAACGTCGGCGATATCGTCACCTACACGATTGTTTATACGAATATCGGCGGCTCGACAGCCAGCGGCATTGTGCTGACGGAAACGCTGCCCGCCGAAATGACGTATGTTGGGACCAACGGTTGGCTACAAGTCGGCGCGAGCCATGTTTATACCATCGCCGTCAGCGACGTGCCGTTAGGACAAAATGCGACTGTGATCTTTGCGGCGCAAATCGTTGCGTCTGCGGCGAGCGGTCTCTACACGAATCAAGTTGACATCATCGCCAGCACAGAGATCACGTTGACGAACAACACGGCGACCGATGTGGATACCTTGACGCCCGCCGATTTGCAGGTGAGCATCGCTGATGGGGTGAGCTTCCCCGTGGCGGGACAAGCGCTGGTCTATACGATTATCTATACAAATGCGAGCAGCGGCGACGCGGCGAATGCGCTGTTGATCATCACCTTGCCCATCGGCATCAATTACGTGAGCGGCAGTTGGCTTGGCTCGGGCAATGTATTGACGTTGCCGCTCGGCGCGTTGAACAGCGGCGCGAGCGGTATGGCGACGCTGAACGCGCAAGTGGACCCGAACATCGCGGGCGACAATGTGCTGACGGCTACCGTGAGCATCATCGCGGCGGGGCTCGAAGCGAATCCCGCAGACAACACCGCAAACGATGTGGATTACGTTGCGCCCGCCAACTTGCAACTGTGGGTAGATGATGGCGTCTCGTCCGTGAAGCCTAATGATACATTGATCTATACCATCGTCGTGAAAAATGTTGGCAACGCCACTGCCGCGAATGCCGTGGTCACCTTCACGCTCTCGCCTTTTGTGAGCATCGTGAGCGCAGCGGGTTGGACGGCGACTGGCACGACGTATAGCCAAGCCCTGCCGCCCATCCCACCCGGTCAAGCTGTGACGGTGACGTTGAGCGCGCAAGTGAATGGAAGCGTAGGCGATGGCACACCCATTACTCACGCGCCTTTCGTCACCGCCAATCCCGAATTCGATGCGACCAACAACACGTTCAACGATGTTGACTTTGTGCAGACGACAGGTAGCGCGGACGTGCAAATCGTCGGCGCAAGCGCATGGTTAGCCATCAGCAGCGGTTCGTCCACGCTCGTCCTCACGTTGACGAACAGCGGCACGTTCAGCACAACGACCTGGTTTTACATAGACGCTTACATTGATTATCGCCCACAGAATCGGCTCGATCTGGGCATGGCGTATGCGCAAGCGGCGCGGGCAAATGAAGCCGCGCGCATACGCCACACGCTGCGCGTGCAGGAGTTGGGGCCAAGCCACATGCGCGTGATGAACTTCAACCTCAACTTGCCAATTGGCGCGCATCAGCTTTACCTGCAAGCCGATACGTGCGACATTGCCAGCGTCGGCGCAACGGGCAATTGCTTCGACCGCTCGTATGGGCGTCTCATCGAAACGAATGAGAACAACAACATCTTCGGTCCCATCACGGTAAACGTCATCGCGGGCAATGTGGTGTATTTGCCGTTGGTGGTGCGATAACTCTAGCTCCAGACCTGACAGGTTTTGGAAACCTGCCAGGTCTCTGGTCTCTCATGCGTATCGGGATAGACACGCGCCTCGTCCACTATCAGCGCACAGGCGGTATCGCGCAATACACCCTGCGCTTGTTGAACGCACTGCTTGCGTTGGAGGGTGATGAAGAGATTGTCGCGCTGCATCATCGCAGCGATGATGTAACCTCTATCGTCTCAACCTCATCGCGTCAGCGTGTCCATGCGCAGCGCTTGTTCACGCCGTCGCATCATCGTTACGAGCAATGGGCGCTGCCCATCGAGCTCATGGGCAAAGGGCTTGATGTCTTGCACAGCCCCGACTTCATTCCGCCGTTGCGCCGTCGTTGCGCCTCCGTCATCACGGTGCACGATTTGGCGTTTTTGTTGTCGCCGCAATGGTTGACGGCTGAAAGCCAAGCTTACTACGGGCAAATTCAACGAGCGGCGCAAAGCGCCGAACAAATCATCGCCGTCTCGCGCGCCACCCGTGACGACCTTGTGCGCTTGCTACCCGTGAGCGCTGAAAAGATCACCGTCATTCACGAAGCCGCCGACAACCGCTTTCGCCCCAGCGCCGACGGGCGTCAGACGCAAGCCGCGCTCGCCAAGTTCCAATTGACGCAACCGTTTGTGTTGTTCGTCGGCACCATCGAGCCGCGTAAAAATCTGAAGACGTTGCTGCGCGCATTCGCAATGCTTGTCTCGAATGATAAGGCTGTCGCAAATCACAAATCGCAAATCGCAAATCGCAAATTGCAATTGGTCATCGCAGGCAAACGCGGTTGGCTCTCCGACGACATTGATACGCTCGTCGGTGAGTGGCGCTTGAACGAGCGAGTGCGTTTTTTGGGAGCAGTGTCGAGCGAGGATTTGGTGGGGTTGTATCAGGCGGCGCGCGTGTTTGCGCTGCCCAGTCTCTACGAAGGTTTTGGCATTCCCATCGTCGAGGCGATGGCGTGTGGCACACCTGTCATCACGTCGAATGTGTCGTCGTTGCCCGAAGTCGCGAGCGAGGCGGGCTTGCTCGTCAATCCGCACGAACCGCAGGAGCTTGCGCTGGCGTTGCGGCGCGTGTGCGAGGATGATGCGTTGCACGCGGAGCTGCGAGAGAAGAGTTTGCGGCGCGCGCAAGTGTTTTCTTGGGAACGCGCGGCGCGCGCGACGATGGAGGTATATCGGAGGGCGTACGAAGAAAGAAGAAAAAAGAAAGAGCTACTGTAAAATTTTTATCAGGAGCCACAAGGTATGAAAATCGGCGTCACCTTTCCCCAAACCGAATTTGGCAGCGATCCTATTGCCGTGCGCGATTACGCGCAGACGGTCGAAGGCTTGGGCTTTACGCACATCTTGGCGTATGACCACGTGTTGGGCGCGAACCCCAATCGTCCCGAAGGGTTCAAAGGACCATACACCTATCAATCGTCGTTCCTCGAACCATTTGTGCTGTTCAGCTTCATGGCGAGCATCACGCAACATATCGGTTTTATCACAGGCATCATTATCCTACCGCAACGCCAAACCGTGCTCGTCGCCAAGCAAGCCGCCACGCTCGATGTGTTGTG